>JBBROZ010000031.1:0-2490 GCA_038228785.1 Patescibacteria group bacterium | reverse complement strand
TTGGCCCCAGTTTTCAAAGTTCGATTGTAATCGGCTAATTCCTTGTAACGAAGTAAGTAATGGTCACTTCTGACTTCAATATCCCAAGTTCCAGGATCGGAAGTGCCAAAAGTGATCTGAGAGATATAGCCCGCCGAGGCGGATAAGACCTTCGAGGGATGACTCCAAATAAAGTCAATTCCAGGGTGCCCGCCCGGATTACTAACTAAGGGATGATTGATCGTTTCGCCCATTGGGATAAGACTAGTTGGTAGCTCATTTTGGTCGAAAGGCACGACGATTACGATATGAGAATGAGGCAGATAAGACTCCGGGTGAATGACGGCTACGCCAAAAAATAAAACTATGACGCTAAGGCTAAATCCAGCAATTTTGAGGAACTTAGCGCTCATATAAGATCGCCTGAGCGTCAAAGTCTTTTACCTGAGCGGCAGTTTTTCCAGGAAAAACTTCGAACTTGATCTTTCTACTACCTAGCATCTGAACTAACGCAACGCCCTGCACTTGGGCTCGTGGTCTGGCTTTGATATCAGTGAAAACATGCATCCCGTCCCACATCGCCCCGTTAGTCGCACGGTAGTGTTCGAGTTGAGTCAGTTCGTATTTGTTCGGTATCGCCGACACACTGACTGACGCCGGATCGGGCGAGTTGCCTTTAACCGCAAATTGTTGCGAGACTCCAGCGTAGTCGCCAATTGAGATCACTAGAGCAGTTGGATCCAAGTAATCGTAAACAAATGACAAGTGTCCTCGCCAAGGTGTGGCGTTTTGTCCGACAGATTGTCCAAAACCATTATTGCCCACCTTAAACCAGGTTCCGACCAGTTTTCCGTCAATATCGTAGTCGAGCTTACCTGATCTGGGATCCACTTGCCTCGGATCTAAGGCCAGTAGTTGGCTGCGGACCGGCTCTTTGAAATATTGAAATGGATCCACCACATGTAGCTTCCAAGATTCAGCTAAATAATGCTCGGGGACGATAAATCCCGGCAATATTTTGGTGTAGTCGTAAACTGAGAAATCGACCGTCTGCCCACCGATCTTACCCACCAGTTCACCTTCTTTGACCCGAATCTGAACCTTGGCGGATTGACCCCCACTCTGCCTGTGAGAGTCAAACTCAGATTGAAGACGAGGAGATAAGCTGGTCAGCAGATCATAGTAACTGGCAAAGTCACAGCTGTACCAAAACTTCAGCTGGTACTCGGCGGCCTTGGCCGTGCCATTATTGCCATCACCGACATTTTGGGTTCGCTCGCTAATCCCGGTAATAACCGAGTCGGCCATGGCCCGAACCTCGTAGGAATCGCGTGGCGAATTAAATACGATGGGAGAGAAATACATGTGGTCTATTGGGGTGACATGAGCCCCGACCATCAGCCCGTAAGGAAGGATCGCGCCTATATCTTCCGGTCTCATCGGACTAGTCCCAAAACTAACCGGTCCGCTTCCCTGACACCCCTGGTTATCAACCGATTCGCCAGCGACTAATTTCATATTAGCCGTGGTAGTTATTCCCTCAATCTGGTTAGTCAGCTGACTAACTATGCCTGGACCTCCCGACTTACGACTCGCCAACAACGCCGTCATAAGAGCGACCGCCACAACAATAATACCTAAAGCTAGAATGATGAATTTTTTAGATCTGAGACGCTCGAGGAGAAAATTTTTGACCAAAATCGGATCCACTATTTTAGTCTAACAGTCCATTTAAAAAACTGCTACCCAGCCCCTATAAAAATGGGCTGGCAAGATAGGATCTGAACGTATCTAATACCTGGCCCAGCGGGGCCAGGTTGATCTTATAGCTCGGATCGAAAAAGTTGCGATCGAAGAAATAAAGTACTCCAAAGAAAACACCGACCACCCCAATAGCGACAACCCATAAGAAAAACGGAGAACTGGTCAAGCCAAATAAAAATTCCAAGATCAGCAGGCTGACAAATATCAAGAGGGCCTGAACCATTAGCGCGACCCAGGGGCCCAGCGCGAGCTTGAGTAGTGGGTTCGGACCAGCACTCCCCAGCGGATTAAACACGACTACAACTGCCAGTACCATGAGACTAGCCAGTAGAGGCCATCCGAATCGAATCAGGCTAATCCTAAACATTCTGGGTGCTTGGAAATGGGGATCTGAGTCCAGGGCTTCTTTCGGAGAGTGTGGCTCGCCTTTTAGGGTGGTGTCGGAGCGGGGCGGGGTTACCAAGGCGGGCTCGGTAGGAGCTTCGTAGGGAAACTGGTGCATAAAGATATATTAAGTTGGAAGATAGTAAAAAGCTAGATTGGTAGTTAGGCGGTCAATTTGTCGTGGATTTGTTGGAGCTGCTCATCAGTCTTGAAAGATAAGAGCAGTTTACCGCCGCGGGCGGATTTGCGAAGCTCGGCTTTGATGCTACCTAAGGCTTGCCTGATTTCCTCTTCGATTTGGGCCGTTTCAGGAGAGTGGACATAATCAATCGATTTCTTGGCGACGATCCCGGCTGAGGCTTT
>JBBROZ010000030.1:0-4238 GCA_038228785.1 Patescibacteria group bacterium | reverse complement strand
TCTTTGGCCGCAGGCCCTGAGACGTTTCCAAGCCGATCCGATCACGGGCGGGGGACTATACTCAGCCGGGATTAGTGTCGATAGTACTTATCTGACACTGCTCGGTGAAACCGGACTATTGGGACTTGGGATATTTTTCCTAATGCTCTGGGAAATCGCCCGAATCGTTGTGAAAAATATCCGGATTTCAACGGGATTAAATCGACTGCTTTTTATGGGTTTGCTAGGTGGAATGGTCGCCCTACTTATAAATGCAATTTTCATAGACGTCTTTCGGGCCAGTAAGATCGCCTACCTGTTTTGGTTTTTGATCGGAATTTCGGTAAAATACTACGAAATGCACCGACGTGTTTATGAATAAGTTGACGGTGGTGACTGTCACCTACAATAGCGCTGCCCAAATCAAGCGCTACGCTAATTCGCTCAGGGTAGCTCTGACCGGCATCGCTAGTGAAATTTGGATTATCGACAACGCCTCTAAAGATAAAACCGCCATTGAGTTAAAGAAGCATCCTTTCTTAAAAACTATCTTAAGTGCCCAAAATTTGGGATTTGGTAAAGCCAATAACTTGGTATTAAGGAAAACTAAGTCAGATTATTTTTTGCTACTTAACCCGGACACGGTCACTCCTAAAAATACTATCAAGAAAATGATCAGCTACTTGGAAACTAATACTGATGTCGGACTGGTGACATGTCGGGTGGAGAAAGCGGATGGGACACTCGACCTGGCTTGCCGCAGAGGATTTCCAACTCCCTGGCGATCGATCACCAGAATGCTTTATCTGGACCGGGTACTCCCTAGTACCAAGCTCTTTGGGAGCTATAACCTGACTTACTTGCCAGAGGAAAAGATAAACGATATCGATTCGGCGGTCGGGGCTTTCATGATGATTCGGGGCCAAGCCCTGAAGGAAGCTGGGCTGTTTGACGAGAAATTCTTTATGTACGGAGAGGACATCGATCTTTGTTACCGCATTAAGAAAAAGGGTTGGCGGATAGTTTATAACCCGACAGCCAAGATCCTGCACCTAAAAGGGGTCAGTACGGGGATCAAAGATCATAGTGCCAAAATAAGCAAAGCTTCCAAAGAACACCGAGCCAAGATGATCTATCATTTTCATGAAGCGATGCATATTTTTTACAATAAGCACTACAAAAAATCCTATCCGGCGTGGTTGACCAAATTGGTCATGGCCGGGATCAACCTAAAAATGTACGCCGCCTTAACTAGGCTTAAACTAAGAGGTTATTAGATGAAGATTGTGTTAGATGCCAGATTTTTGGGGCCGGAGGGAACCGGAATCGGTCGATACACCGAGAAGCTTTTAGAGAATTTACAGTTAATCGATCAAACCAATGACTATTGGATAGTTCTCAGGACTTCCAACTTCGATTTATTTACGCCGACAAACCCCAACTTCCGCAAAGTGATCGCTGATGCCAGATGGTACAGTGTCAAAGAGCAACTGCTAATTCCCAAAATTTTACTGCGACTCAAACCAGACCTGGTTCACTTCCCGCACTTCAATATTCCGCTCGCTTACCGTGGTAAATATGTGGTGACGATCCACGACCTCATCAAAAGCGATTTTGCTGGCAAAGCGGCCTCGACTAGAGCTCCACTTGTGTATTGGACCAAGCATTTCGTGTATGAACGACTGGTCCGCCAAGCCGTCCGCCAAGCCAGGCGGGTGATCGTCCCGACCAATACCATCAAAGACAAAGTGGTCGCTAAGCTGGGAACTGATCCCGAGAAAATACTCGTCACCTACGAGGCGGCCGATGAGAAGTTTTTTCAGTGGGGGGAATCACCACCTCCAACCAATAAGCTTGTCGAAGTACTTAAGAAGTACCAAATCAAGCAGCCATTTATTATTTACGTCGGGAACGCCTATCCCTATAAAAACTTAGGGCGGCTCCTAAAAGCTTTGAAGCTACTTCCGGATAATATACAGCTAGTTAATCCGTCGGCCCGGTCAGTGTTTTATGAACGGTTGGCTGAGCAAGCCAAAGATGAAGGATTATCAGAGCGGGTAATTCTACCCGGCTACGTCCCGGACGAAGACCTGGCTGTTTTGTACCACGCGGCTGAGGCTTACGTCTTCCCAACTCTTTCAGAAGGGTTCGGTATTCCCGCGTTGGAGGCGATGGCTAGCCGTCTACCAGTGGTGTGTTCTGATATTCCAGTCTTGCGTGAGGTTTGCGGGGATAACGCTCTGTATTTTGATCCCACTAGCGAGACCGATATGGCGGACAAAATTAATTCTGTTTTGAAGGATAAAAAATTACGTGAGCAGCTCATCCGGGAGGGATTGGAGCGGGCGCGGCAATTTAGTTGGCGCAAGATGGCCGCCCAAACCCTGGGGATTTATCAGGAAGCTGTGGCATGAAACTAGCCATTACTACCGACTACCTCAATCAATACGGCGGGGCCGAGCGAACTATCGAAAGTATTCATGAGGTCTGGCCGGAGGCGCCGATTTATACTTCAGTTTATGAGAAGCAGGAGATGGATAAGTTGGGGTTCGACACCCGAACTACCAATATTGTGACCTCGTTTGTCCAAAAGCTTCCACTGCGCAAAATACTCCCAAGATATTATTTCACTCTCTTTTATCCATTCGCTTTCCGCTCCTTTAACTTTCGTGACTTTGACACCATCCTGACTACCTCGAGCTACGCCGCTAAAGATATCCGCAAACCCGCCGGGGCTAGACATATCGCTTATATCCACACCCCGCCGCGTTTTTTGTACGGGTTCGACCAGGAGACTAGTGTTGCTAAGATGAATCCGCTCGAGCGTTTTCTGTCTAAAATGTGGAAGGTTTACCTACGGCGACGGGACCAGAACTCAGTCAAAAATATTGACCGCATTTTAGCCAATTCCCGCAATGTCCAATCCCGGATCAAGAAAATTTACGGCCGGGGGTCGGAGGTATTGTATCCGCCGGTGCAGACTAAAAGGTTCCAGGGAGAAGGAAGAGACGGCGGGTACTATCTGGTCATCTCCAGGCTCGGTGAATACAAAAAAGTGGATCTAGTGGTGCGCGCTTTTAATGAATTGGGTTGGCCTTTGAAAGTCGCCGGAACAGGCCCACAGTTAGCCTATCTAAAAGATCTAGCCAAAGACAATGTCCAGATTCTTGGGCGAGTGTCTGATGAGGAAGCTAGGGAATTACTACTAAACTGCACCGCTTTCGTCTTCCCCACCGAGGAAGATTTCGGGATCGCTCCGTTGGAAGCGATGGCCTCTGGTAAACCGGTCCTGGCCTACGGGGTGGGCGGGGCGACTGAGACGGTCGTTGCCGGGAAAACTGGCGAGTTTTTCATGAGCCAGTCGGTGGAGTCTGTGGTGGAAGCGGTCAAAGAATTTGATCCGAAGAAATATAATCCAGAAGATTGCCGGGCCCGGGCGGCTGAGTTTGATGAGGCAGTTTTTAAAAAGAACTTAAAAGACTTGGTCGAGGGGACAACGTCTGGTAAAATTTCCTGAAGAGGGCTATGTTTTACGACATTCAAAAAAGAATTTTAGACTTTCTGATTTCCTTTTTCGCGCTATTTTTGCTGTGGCCGGTGATGCTAATCATCGCCGTGGCCATCGCGGCTGACTCTAAAGGTCCGGCTGTTTTCAGACAAGAACGAGTGACGAAAGATGGGCGGGCTTTCATGATGCACAAATTCCGTTCAATGGTCCTAGACGCCGAGGATCTATTGGCTCGGGATCCGGTTCTACTGGAGCAATATAAATCGGGCAGTTATAAGCTCAAAAATGACCCGAGGATCACGAGAGTGGGTAAGCTCATCCGTAAAACCTCACTAGACGAATTGCCTCAGCTTTGGGATGTTCTAATAGGATGTATGAGCATTGTCGGCCCCAGAGCATACCGGGCAGTGGAGCTACAGCACCAGCAAATCGTCTATTCGGAGACTAAGCCCTACGTTAAAGATTTACTAACTGTGAAGCCAGGCATCACTGGACCGTGGCAAATTGGCGGGAGAAGCAATATTAATTTCGACAGGCGGGTAAAAATTGACGCTGAGTACGCCAGGCGGCGCTCTATATTCTATGACTTATGTATTATAATTAAAACTCCACAAGCTGTAATTCAACAAGAGGGGGCTGCTTAACCTTGGTTCAATTCATAGACTACAACCCGTCTACTCCTAAAAAAGAAAGCTCATCTACCCCTATAACTTCCGCCAGGAAAATAAGTTTTCCTAAGTTAAGTTTTAGT
>JBBROZ010000029.1:0-6363 GCA_038228785.1 Patescibacteria group bacterium | reverse complement strand
TACTACGCTCAGGGGTACTACCAGGGTTACTACTACGCTCAGGGGTACTACCAGGGTTACTACTACGCTCAGGGGTACTACCAGGGTTACTACTACGCTCAGGGGTACTACCAGGGTTACTACTACGCTCAGGGGTACTATGCAGCAGCTAATTCCTGGAAAACCACGGCGCCAGCTTGCGGTGTGTCGGGAACCTTCATGTCGACGTCCGGAAGTTGTACTGGAGCAGTTACAACTCAGGCCTGTAAGTAATTAAATGCTCGTCCGGAAACTTATTTTGCTTGGACTGATCGTTAGCTTAGCCATTTTCCTTAAACCTAGCAGTAATTTATCTAGCGACATCAGTCGTTGCGAATCGCCTGGCTGTTTCCGTGATATTATCACTAGTCTTTTAGACCAAAATTCGATCTCGCAATCGCTAACTAAGCTATCTACAGTTAGTTCGGGCCGTTGTCATACCATGACGCACTTTCTCGGCCAGGAAATTTATAAAAAATATGGTGACTTGACCCAGGCTTTCAGGCAATGTGATGGAACTTGTCTCGGGGGATGCTATCACGGGGTAGTGGAGGAGATTTTAAAGGAAAACCCGAGTCTGATCGTTTCTGATTTGGCTCAGGTTTGTAATCAATTGACGGGCAATGATAATCGAGGTTTATACCAGGATTGTCTGCACGGATTGGGTCACGGGGTGATGGCGTTTACCGGGGGAGATTTAACTAAATCGTTGGCTCTGTGTGACAACTTTGCCAAACCTGACTACTGCTATCTGGGCGTTTTCATGGAAAACTCCTCCAGCCCAACCAATAGAGACCACCCGTCTAGGTTTATTAAGTCCAGTGACCCGCTTTATCCCTGTGACATTTTAGATAAAAAATATCTTCAAACATGTTACACCGAACAAAGTAATTATTTTTATGACATCAGCGGCGGTGATTGGCAAAAGACAATTGATCTCTGTCGGCAAGTCCCGTCTGACTATCGTTCTGGCTGTATTAGTTATGTTGGCGGGAACGTTATTTTTTTTGGTCAGGAAGATCAGTTAGACGCTGTTTGTAATAAGATCACTGAGGCCGAACTAAACGAGGCTTGTTATCAAGGAGCGCATGACGCCCAGTTAAGCTCGAGGCGTCTATAAATCCCTTAAATAGGGCTTAAAGTCGTATCCATAACCTTTCCGGCAAGTTTCTGATAAGACACTTAATTTCCCACACACCTCAATGAGCACAGCCAGGTTTTGGTAATCAGTTTTACCTAACGACGGGCGAATTTGTCCCAAGCAGTCTGTCTGAAAAGATACATCTTGACTGAGGCAGAAGGTGATGAGAGCAGAGACTTGTTGCGGGGTATTTTCGGCGACAGACGCAACCAGCTTTGTTAAACAAAACTTAGTAAATTCAGGCTCTTGAGAAATAGGACAAACCTTAGACAGCTGGGTGAGATCGTAGTTTTCCTTCCAGGCGATCGTATCGATCATACGCTGCTGGCATTCACTTTGTGACGGTGGGTCAGGGAGAGTCGGGCAGTAAGATAGAATAGTCTGGGGATTGAACAGATTTTTCTCAAGAATGGGCGGGCTAACCTCTTTCCAACAACTCCAGGCAGCCAACCCGGTCAATTTTTGGCAAGTTTTGGTTAGTTCATTAATTCTCGAGACTGCAGGTGAGGTAGTAACAATTATTCCGTGAGCGAAAAGATTAGTTGGAGTAACCAACTCCATAAATATCCCCGTTAGGCATTGATACCGCTGGTCTTTATCTGGTGGCAAATTGTCGCAAAAATCTATCGCTTGGTGGAGGTCACCTCGAGTTTCCACTAGGAGAAGATGCCCAAGCCCGTGTGGGCAGGCCGGTGGAGAGTCTTTATCGCATAAATTAGCTAGACGAAGTTCCGCTAAACTACTGGCGGATTGGGTGTAATAGGCTTCGAGGGCCCCGTGGCTGCAGCCATATGAGCAAGTACTCGGGCATTTTTTGTTTAAAATCTCGCGCCAGCCAGACGGGTTCTTGGAAACCGCCACCGCAGCTATCGAATGAGCGATAAAATGACAATCGGAGGCCTGGTTGTCGGTCGCTTGGATTTTATTCAGAACGGAAAAGGAATAAGCCAGGTCATATTTTTTGGTGAGATCAGAAAGTTCGGTAGCGAAACAATCCGTCGGGCGATTTTGATCATAACAACTGCGTAGAATTTTCTCCGCGTCTCGGTTAGGGTCATTTTTTTTGGTAAGGGGAAGAAGGCCAATGATAATTGCTATCGTTAAGATCCAAAGTTTAGCTAACTTGAGAATCATGGAGCAACTAGATAAATACCGGAAATATGAGGAGAATCGTCGCAGAGAATCGAGTACACCCCTACCCCATGACCAAAATCGACAATGATCGATTTAGTTTTATTGGCTGGAACCAGGTACTGATGTTCGAGATCTGATTGTAGAGTGTGGTCGACCGAGTCTAAATTTTTAAAGGTGAGTTCCTGTCCTTGGGCAAGCTTTATTACAACTGGTCTGACGGCACAGCCGCGGATTAATAAGTTGGAAGAGCTTTGCGCCGCCCTTTCGATAAGGGGTAAGTTGTCAAGTTTGGATTGACGGTCTCCCTTAGCGATTAAGAGAATCTTCCGCCCATCTTCCGAAAGTGAGCTGAATGATGGGGAAGTAGGATCTGGACCTAATCCTTGGAATGAAATTAAAATCGCAACAACTAGATAAAAAGATGTCACCAAGAAATTAGATGAGGGTTGGATCCGACCATGTTTAAACATGGCAATACTTCTTGATAGGGTCTTCCACCGACGAGCAGATCGAGTCAAATTTTTCCTTGGTATACATTGTGGCTAGATACGGGAAGATATAACCAAAGCATTTATTCCGTTCCTCTTCGGTCAGCCCAGAAGATTTACAATAGTTGACCGCCGTAACGTACTCTGAGTTTGGGGTGCCTTGATCCATCAGTCCGGTCACAAAGCCGGTTAGGCAGGGCCAGACTAAATTACTTTCGGCGGTGCGGCAGGCCTTAATACTATCCAAGAAGTCCGTTTTATTAAGTGAAAACCTGGCCATATCACCAGCGACATAGCGTAAAGCCGTTAACTCATTATCACCACTCGAGCCTAGTTCGATTATTCCAATAGCCTTGGAAAGATCCTTATCCGCTAGCCAAGTGATAGTTGGGTGGAGGTTTCCGAAGCAAGCTCCTTGGAAATCTTTAGGTTGGTCGCGGCAAATCCAGAAAGGATCGTCCTTGCGTACTGACAGCTTATACTCACCAGTCACGTAAAAATTACCAATCCCGTTATAAACTCCGGAAACACAGCGGAAAAGCTGGTCATCGTTGGCAGAGGCCTGCTTACAAAGTTCAAGCGCCGGGTCAATCATGGCTTTGTCGTTACCCCATTTACTTGGATCGTGCGAGCTGACTGTTCCGTGGCCGATGCCGTGGTAGCACTGTAACCCGGAAGCCGGAGCAGTTGCTTTGAGCTGGCGGTCGATATACTCACAGAACTGTCCCGCCGATTTGAGATTCGTACCTGATGTGATCAGTCTCTCCATAAATCCATGATAAAAGCCGTAATTACAAAAGGAGGCTTTCTCGGTGACTTTAAATTCCTTGTGCAGAGAAAACAGTTTAAAAGCGGCGAATCCAGCTTGATGGGTCAGGGCGTGACAGGACTCGGCAGCAGATGGGTCGTTTTGATAAACGGAAGCGATGTAATCGAAAGCTTTATCAACGCCCTGGTCATTTATGATTTTCTCGACCGCATCGGCCCAGCACTGCGGCTTGTCAGTACTTGAATCGCAGTTTTGTGAGGAAGTACTGCTGCCACTTTCCACAACGATCGTGCCAGTGTAATAGGGAGAAAGGTGATCGTGAAAGCGCCAGGAGCCAATTTTATCAAATCGAAAGGTCCAGGCGTCTTTAGGATCAATGGGTCTTTTAGGGTCGAATTCGGGGTAAATCTCGTGCGTTGGGTGGAGGTTACTAGCCGGCCAAAAAGGCTTATCTCGAGTAGTTGTAAACTTAACAGTGTCACCTTGGTGAATCTTAACTTCCGCTGGAGTGAAGCCGTCCTCAGCGAGAATAACGGCGATGATCTGACCTCCTACGGACGAGGCCTTTGGCCGGACCAACTGGCTATAGATGAGTGACCCGACAGCAAGTAGCGTAAGAGATAAAACGACTGCATATCTTAGGTAAACTTTTTTAATCATAACGACAATAACTCCGGTATCTCTCATCGATGCCTTGGCAGATCGAGACAACCTTGTCCTTGGGGTAGGAACCTTTAAAGGTTCGAACAATATTAATGTAGCAGACATCACGTTCATCGTCAGATAGGCTGGGGAGCTGACAGAACTTGATCGCTTTGACGTACTCCAGCCCAGGTTGCCCGTGAGCCATAAAACCGCCACTAGCGCCGCGGATGCATTCTAATCGCAACTGCCCGACAAAGGTATGACAACCAGTTATATATTTAGCGAAGTCATCTCCCAAAATATCCCGTTGCAGTAAGCTAGCTATTGAGGTGTGTGCAGCCACGATCGCCATAGATTGGTCGTCAATATGACTAATAATTTTACCGATGGTGGGAATATCAAAGTTACCGATATAATCCAATTTTTGTGAGGTCTCATAGTAACAGTTGTACTGATGGATCGGTTGCTGGTTTCGGCACAGCCAAAAGGGGTCTTCTTTATTTAAGGAAAGCCCATATTTGTTAGCTTCCATAAATAAAACTACCGCGTTAAATGATCCATTAGCACAGTCTTTAACTTCCTCTTCTTTGTCGGAAACTTTTTCGCAGACCTTCAGAGCTGGATCAAGCATTGCTTGGGGGTTTCCCCAAGTTTTAGGATCAGGAGGGTCTTCGATCTGTCCATGCCCAATGCCGTGATAACAATTTAATCTAGATATAGGTGCTTTATCCGATAGTGTTTGACCAACCGTATCGCAGAACTGCTTAGCTTTTTTAAGATCATTACCGTTTCGCAGTAGCAAACCTATGAACCCGTGGTAAAAGCCGTACCCGCAATAAGCGGCTTTAGGGCTTAAGGCGATATTTTGACCTCGGGCAAACAAGTGATACGCTTCTTCCCCGATTTGGTGAGCGTTCCAGTGGCAGCCTTTGGCTACATATTCCGAGTCAGAGGTGTAAAGAGTTCCCAATAGGTCAAAGGCTGCGTCGATGCCGTAATTTTTGATAGTTTGGATCATTGTGTCATCCCAACACTGCTGTTTTTGTGATCCCTCTAATTTCTGGCATTGCAGCAGGGTGGCCGAAGCTTTACTGGAATTTACGGGAAATCTGGAGATGATAACTAGCACTGTGGCAATCAGTCCCAAAGTGATAATTCCCTTCAGGTTGCCGCTTAGTTTTATTTTAGGCATCTGTTTCTCCAATCATTAGGGAGTTCAGCACAGTAATTTTTGGCATCGTTAGATGTAGGCTTTTCAACGTAACTGCCGTATTCGGAGAGACGGGCTAGGCAGTCTTGGCCGAGCCCTAGGGCTTCGGCGTCTTGGCAAAGCTTAACCGCCCGAGCGATCAGCGATTGGTCCGCAGTCACTAGTCGAGCCGCACTGACTGTGAAGCACATTGTTTTATAATCAAGGGGAATTTCTTGGCAGATTTTTTCCATTTTTGGAACATTAAGATTAAGTAAGGTCATGATGGTACCGAACATTTTGTCGTAACAAGATCCCAAATCAGATTGATTTTTGAAGTGGCTGCAGAAATTAACGATCCCTTGACTGGAGACAAGATCTTCACTATGAAGAGCCCAGCTTTCACGGAAGCATGCCGAGCTGACCAGATTATCGCTAAATCTGGCGCAGTACCTATCAATCTCTGAAACTTTGGGAACGACTGCTTTTACAAGAGCGATATCTTCCGGCTCCCTAGGCTGATAGAGTTGCATAAAAATTCCTTCAACACAGGTTTGAAGATAATTCCGGCCGTCTGATTTTATGGCGACGGTTTTACATATCTCGGTAGATTTATCAACGTTAGCTCCTGTGAGATACATCGACGTATGTCCCAGACCATGGTAACAACTAAATGTATCTTTAACCGGCGGTTGCCAATCGGGGCGTGGGTCACAGACGTCTTTAAGTTCATTGACTACCCCCATCAGCTCGACTTCAGGTAAGACGTCAGTTTTGAACCTTTCCTGGAAAGCTCCATGGATACAGCCGTCACTACACATATCTCCCGGGCAGCGGATGAGTACCTTCTTCCAATTAACCGGGTCGCGATCGATTTCTTTGGCTACAATGACATGGCTGGCGACGTGGCAATACCAGAAACCGTCGTCCTTGGATTGAATTAAGCGATGATCTGAAAAGCGTTTTCCATGGAAATTCC
>JBBROZ010000028.1:0-7241 GCA_038228785.1 Patescibacteria group bacterium | reverse complement strand
CCTTTTAGCCGATTGATCTCTTGATCCAGTTGGTGCAGGCGATCTTGCTGACGACCGCGTTTCTGGAAGTCGTAGTACCTGGTAGCGATGGCCCGGGTCAGCTTCCGACGCTCGTCAAGCTTCCTCTCCAGCTCGGACAGCTTAGAGAATACAGCGGCGACTGCCATCACTCTTCCTTTCTTCTTTTCCGGGCATTAAAAAATCTCCACTAGGGAGACATTTTCGACCGACGAGTTTGGTACTCGTCAATGCCCTCAACTAGATCATACTAGCACAGATTGACCTCTGGAGCAAGCTAGTTTGCTCCTGGCCCCACGCGCGCTGGAGTAGCCGCAGCTACCCAGCTAGAAACTCTAGCGTTCCCTGGCAAAACGTTCGAGATCGGGGTAAGCGTCCCGTTCTTCCGGGGTGAGCTCCTGCCCCTTGCGAAGCTTGGTTCGCAGCAGGTCGAAACGATTGACCCTGGGATCGATCTGCTCTTTTGGGCCCTCATCCTTGGACTTGGCCGCGATCATCTCATCCTCCTTAATTTTGGATCAGGATCTCGTAAGGAATTCCGAGCCGGATTTTCTTGCCCACCTCCCGATCTCCCAGTTTGGTCATGACCATCTGGGGGGAGCTGAAGCGTTGCAAGCGCCTCTCCGCGAAGCAAAGCCGGCACACGCCAAGGTCACGCTCGATCTGGGCTCTTAGGCAAGCACAACGCATCTCTTCTCTCCGATTTTTCGTGATCTCTAAAACGAAAAACTCCCCAGCTGGGGAGTTTACCGATGGGCGTTGTAAACCTACTTTACGCCGCAGCTCCCACACGGGATAGCTCCCCATTGGGGAGCATCGTAATGAGAACTAGCTGTAAGCGCTGAGAGTTCACGAGAATTACTATAAATAACTATCTCTTGGGATGTCAAGCAGTCTTAATTGGATTTGTCAGACTCGATCTTCCCGTCCGAGAGCCGAATTGTCCGGTTGGTTTGATTAGCGACACTTGGGTCGTGAGTGACAATGATAAATGTTACCCCGAGGTCCCGATTTAGCTTCTTCATCAGATCTATTATTTGTTGCGAGGTGTGAGAGTCCACCTCCCCGGTTGGCTCGTCGGCTAAGATGATAGCTGGCTTGGTGGCTAGGGCCCGGGCGATAGCGACGCGTTGTTGTTCTCCCCCACTCATTTCACTCGGTCGGTGGTGGAGTCGTTTCTCTAGACCGACTGAGGTCAAGGCTTGGATCGCCGACTTACGGCGATTATGGGCCCCGGCATATTTGAGTGGTAACTCGACATTTTCCAAAGCTGTTAGCGTGGGCACTAGGTTGTATTGTTGTAATACAAAGCCGATCTTTTTTCGTCTAATATCAGGCAGCCTGCGACCCGGAATATGTCCCACTTCCGTTCCCTCGATAATCACTTCTCCCGAGGTCGGACGATCGAGCGTTCCAAGCATATTTAAGAGTGTAGACTTACCAGATCCGGAGCGGCCCATAATCGACATAAACTCACCTGAATCAATACTTAGATCAATCCCATCCAAGGCTTTGACCAGGGTGTCGCCCTGACGGTAGTGTTTGACTAATTTTTTGGTCTGAAGGGCTGGCATCATTCGCTCCTCAAGGCTTTCACAACGTTCATTCTCGAGGCGGATATGGCCGGGATCAGCCCTGCTAGAGCTCCCAGGATAGTGGCAAATAGCACCGCGCCGATGGCCAGTCTTGGGGTCAGGTTAAAGATTTCCAAGCCAGACAGATTGGCTTTGGTATAGACATTGATGGCAATAGTGGCGATCTTGCCTACTCCTACTCCAACTAGTCCTCCCACCAGTCCGATGAGGGCAGATTCGATCAGAAATTCGCGCATAATCTGAGTATTACTAGCCCCGATGGCTTTTTTGATCCCAATTTCACGAGTTCGCTCAGCCACGGACATGATCATGGTGTTTATGGTGGCCAGTCCCCCGACCAAAGCGGCCAGAGCTGCTCCGGCCAGGATGATGATATTGAAGATCAAAACTCCTTGCTGGACTTGTTTTTTGATTTCACTCGGACTAAGCGCATTGAACTGATTGCCAAAATCGTTATTGATCCTCTTGGCTATACCCTCGGCGTTACTGGGATCGTCCGGGACGATAATAAACAGATTAACAATGCCAGGGGTGTTATTTAGTTCTTGGACTTTTTTGAGGGGGACCACAGCGAAGTCGTCGATCTGATTGCTCTGCGTCGGCTTAAATATTCCCACCACCGTGGCTTTAAGGCCCCGTAGTTCTTTGACCGATCCCACCTTAAGATTACCTTCGGCAGCGATGTTGTGTCCGATGACCGCGACCGCCTCGTCCCCGTCTTGCAAGAGTCGTCCGGACTCCAGCGGGATCTTGCCAAAGGCGTCGCCCATGACCGCGGGTTGTAGTCCCAAGATATATTTAGCACTAAAGGGGTTGGAGTTGGCGCCTTCCGTGGCCTGGGTAATGGCCCCTCCAGAGAAGGATTTGATATGAGGAATGCTTTTTAGCTTATCTCCAGCTGCTTCCGCGATCGCTCCGCTCGCTGGTCCAGCGACGCTACTTCTGGGCAGAACACGAATAATGTCACCAGAATATTTGATGCCGGCGTCGATTGAGGTATTGAGGTATTCAGACAGTGAACCCATGAAAGATAAGGCGAAGATTCCGATGGTGATTCCAAAGACCGTTAGCCCGGTGCGCAGTTTGCGTCGGCTTAAGTTCCTGATTGCTTCCGTCAATGCGTTCGCCTGGTGAAAACCCGCTTAGTTGGCGAAAGGTAAAGTTTAGTTTCCATAGTTTTATTATAAATCAGCTATGTAGCACGGATTCGTGCAGTAGTTTCCACAGTCCCACTACTACGAAAAGCAGTGGCCAGTAATTCCACAGGTCGGCCCGGACTAGGCCTAGGTTGTAGGCGGTCCACCCGGCGCCGATGGTGATTAGGATAAGTCCCCAGAAAAATTGATTATGTTCGTCTTGGTTCAAGTAAATCACCCCCTTTAATAACTACTAAAAGTATAAATCAGAGCTTACTCTTACGCCACCCCTCGCCCAGGGCCTCTGACTCTGAGCAAAACCACCGCTCCCCCGCGGCGGGGTCGATGACGGTATTGTTATAAAACCGCTGACCTGGCACGTGGTAAATCTTACCAGAGGAGCTGATATTGCCTTTGATCGGACAACTGGGATCGGGCGGGCTTTTGCTAGCCCCAGTGGTGGGCTGAGTTACCGGGGGCGACGACCTATTACAATCTCCCCACAGTCCCAAGCCCGATGACCGGGCTACTACTTCTGCGTCTTGCAGACGAGATTGATACTTGATGTCTGGTGGGTAACTAGAGGATCTGGCGAAGCCTTGGCGCACCAATTCCTCATTGATCAATATTTCTCCGCGCCAAACGTATCTAAGTAAGCGCCCGTATTTATCCGTTTCTGAAATATCTTTTTCCAATCGCACTCCCTGTCCTAGCACTAAGGATTTATTGGCATTACTGGCCTCAACCCCGAAGCATTGGACTGGTTTCCTCGGGTCGACGACTTCAGGAGTATCGATGCCGATGTAGCGAACCTTGGCTCCGCTGGAAAGCTCGATCGTGTCCCCGTCGATGACTCTGGTGACTGTAAGCTCGCTAGTCAGGTTGCCCGGTTCGGTTGGACTGGGAGCAGTCTTGCTAACTGGTTGGGGAAGGTTCGCCTTGGCCGGGGTCGTAGGAGCTCTGGCAACGGTATTTTTAGGGTTGATACTAGGCCAAGGGTGAGCCGAGGCATTGTAAGCGAGGGTGAGGCTGAAGATAAGGACTAAGAGGCGTCCAAGTGGCATCTTGTTTATTATGCCAAAAAAAGAAGAAGCTCGCCAAGGTGCCGGGGTGCACGCTGCGAGCTAGGGGTAGATCGGTGATCTCGGGGCCGGGTGGAGTGAGGATTTATGGAACATATCCACGTCCTTCACACTCACTACCACCCGGCCCATCTTGAGAGTTTACCGTCGGTGTCCAAGCGTTAGCTGGATCCTAAACGTCTCTTCATTCTCTTCCTGAGTTGGGTCGCGGCCCGGGCCAGTACCTTTCAGCCGAAGCTAGAGATGAGGCACAAAAAGCGCCTATCACTCAAGGACACTGACTAACGGGTTTGCCTATCAGACCAGCGGGAGATCTGGCTGCATCAGCTGTTCTGGTCGCGAGGTCTGCAGTTCTTCGCGAACACGAACGCGTTGTTTTTGCGAACGGCTAATCCTGGCTACAGCACCCCGGTCCTTTACCAAATTCCGTCCATTGTCTTTTACGACTAGACGCTGGCTGACCTGTAGGGGCTTCGTTCCGGTGTTTGGTCGTTCGCTAGGTATTCTTCGTTTCTTCCCTCCAAAACCAAACTTCTCCCTAGCTTGGTTGATATTGGGAATATATCAATCTATTGCTTGCTTGTCAAATTGAAGCTTTGGAAAAGATAAGGCCGGAATGCATCTGCGTTTCAAATGCACTCCGGCCAGGGTAGCTGGGTTGTTAAGCGTTAGATCTTGGGAGATCGGTGTTCGTCGACGTCACCAGGGATATTTCTACATGCGTACGATTTTCACCAAATACTTTCCTCTCCGCCAAAGTGAGATCAGATTATCACTTGCTTGACTGGTAGTCAAATATGGAGATTACTTTTGAGCGAAGGAGAAAGCAAGGCGTCAGATAAAGATGCTGGCATCTAGATCTGACAGGTTACGTTTTTTGTGAAACAAAAAAGGCAGGGGTGAGGAACGCAGTGACGAGATCCCCTATTGAACGCGGATGCGGCGGACCTTATCGCCAATTTTGGTCGAGTTCACCACGTCCTGGCCTTCTAAGATTTGGCCGAAGTTAGTGTACTGATTATTTAGAAATTCAGAGTCTTTTTTCAGGATGAAAAACTGCATGTCATTAGAGATATTGATGTCCCCGCCCCGAGCAATCCCGACGGCCCCGATCTTGAATGGCTGAGCGGAGAGTTCAGTCGCTTGATTGCCTCCCCCGGTACCGGTTCCAAGTGGGTCCCCGCCTTGCAGGACCCAGTCCTCGACCCTATGGAAGCTCAGATTGTCGTATTTGCCCCCGTTCGCCTTGGCGGTGAAGTTGGCCACGGTTTTGGGAGCGATGTTAGGTAGGAGTTTGAATTTGATGACACCGCCCTTCTCAAGCTCAATGGTGGCGATAGCTCCCTCCGTTACCGGAGTAGCCGAGGATGAGGCGGGTTGGGCTGAAGGTGTGGGAGAAGTGTCGTTAGTCATGGGTGTAGAACTCCTTAGAAAGTAAAATACGGCGACGATGGCGCCTATCAAAATTATAGCCGGAAGAAAGGTCTTCACAAGGGATTAGTTTAGATGGGTTAGGTCGTTAGGTCAATAACGAAGCGAGAGAACGCGAAAGCCCAGGAACGTTGTGAGGGGAAACCTTACAAGTGTTAGCTTGTTTGTTCTACCTCATCATCCGTATCCTGGGCCTTCTCGGTTGTCGCTTGATCAGTTAAAAAGCTGCGGGTGCTCGCTAACTATAACAAGGCTAACCTCCCGAGAAAAATTCATCCTTAGTGGATGGCTGATCACAATTGTTTGTGAACAACCGACAATAAAGATTATGGGACCAGGAGAAAAGTTATTACGCTTTTGCCCCTGGCCCAGTCACTTCCGCTCTACCCTGTTCGTCCGCTCCATATCTTTCAATCTTTCGAAATGAAAGTCCCGGCCGGGAATGGAGTCGCACCAAAGTAGAGAATTTCGGAGGTGACTGGGCCACATGCTCGTGACGGTGGCGCTACTTCTGCTCGCGGTCAGCCTGGTCCTGCTGCGTCTGCTTGACTCGGTCTGAGTCCGGCAGGGCAACGGTGCCATCGGCGAAGATGATGAGCGTCATTGTCAGTTACCTCCAATTCTTTCTATTTTTGATAGCTACTCCCCAAAGCTGGCGGCAGAAGTGGTTTTAGCAAATCTTTCCACCAGGTTCGGAGAGTCGTGAGCTTAGAAAGTACCTTACTGATTGGTTCTTTATAATCTGCTAGCAAGTGCCCTCCTCGGCAGCTAGCAGATTGCAGAGAATCAAGTCCTTGCTCACTAGTTACAAGTCCTATAGTAACATAAAATAGGATCAATGTCAAGTGTTATAGGATAGTATAAAAAAGAGAAACGCCAGCTGTTGAGTGTCACGAGAGTGGAACATATGTCCATTCAAGTGTCTCTAAGCTGGCGGTTCCCCGCATGCTCGCTAGTTAGGCGTGGGTAGCGGGGTTATGAGGCGGCGGCCTCGGTTTGGGTGGGTACGGCTTCGATCTGTTGGCGAGTCGGCGTGCGATGAAGCATGTCGAGGTTGCGGTTGAGATCGGCTTGGATCGGCAAACGACTTTCGAAGTTGTCGATAGCGATCCGGGCGAGCTCGCTGGCGTTGCGATCGAAGCCGTCTTTCAACAGCTCCCGAGCCTTCTGGACGATCTGCTCTGATTGTGGCAGGGCCCAGTGTAGCCGACCGCTCAGGTACTCACTGCGTTCGACCAGCCATTGGGCTTCCCAGTGGGTGATCTTGGCCATGAAGTGCTCGGCGTTGAGGGCGAAGTCCTCGACCTGAGCCCTTCTCAGGCGCAGCTGGAGCTCGTACAGATCGGCTCCAAAGTCCTTGAAGGGATCCCTGGTGAAGGCGAGGGACTTGCGGATCTGGGGATCGCGGATCGCGAGCTGGGGAAAGCGAAACGCGAGCTCTTCCAGGCTCGTTTTGCATCTGATGTAGGTGTCGGTGACCGCTTCGACAACGCACTCGGGGCATAGGCCCTCGGTCACGAGGTCGTGGCGATGGCAGTTGCCAGACTTTCCGGCACACCTGCCCTGAATGACAGTCAACGTGGCGCGAGCTCGCTCGTCCATGTAATCCTCCCATCTAAATTGGCAAAGAACGCTGGAAACTATACCGCGAAACACCTAGATTGTCAATACTATGGGATTATTAAAAGAGATGCCGGGTCCGGTGGAGAGTGTAGCAGAAAGCAACTCTCCAACCGGACCCGGACAGGGGCGGGCCAAACGGGGGAAGTTCGGCCGCGCCGGTTTGGTCAAGGAAGCTCAGACAATGCTCGACGCACGCACCGGTCCGACGAACGACTTTTTTTTAAAGGCTCGTCGAAGTAGCTTACGCTACCCTTTTACTGCTAGGAAAATACCCTCTATTCTCCGAACAGCCCGGACTGTTTGTGCCGCTGCTTTGCTAAGCTGCCTGTTGCGCTAGCCAAGGCTGGGAGGTCGTG
>JBBROZ010000027.1:0-8100 GCA_038228785.1 Patescibacteria group bacterium | reverse complement strand
GGTCTTACATCTCCAGCACACCGGGTAGCGATGCAAGAACGGCTCGACTTTGTAGATCAGGTCGCGCCGGGCCATGTCGTCAATGATTAGATCGGGATTGTCCTTGGCGCTTTTCCCGGCGAGCTCTCCAAAGCCGTCGTAGTAATAAGCCCGCTCATCGATCGCGCCTACCACCGGCAGCTTTTCGAGCTTACCTAGTTTGAAGTCTTCTTCCCCGGCCCCCGGAGCGATGTGAACCAGCCCGGTGCCATCGGTGGCGGTGACGAGGTCTTTGGCGGCGACCACGCGGTGGGTATAGCCCGCTAGAGCCTCTTTGACAGCTGGTAGGCCGTCGTAAGCCCCCTCATACTCCCATCCGACTAGCTCGGAACCTAGGAGCTTAGCGATAGTTTTGTAGTCTGGTATCAAGACCGCCTCGGCTCGGTCTTCGGCCAGGTAGAGCGTTTCCCCGGCTTGCTCGATTTGGACGTATGTGAGCTCGGGATTTACGGCCACGGCCACGTTGGCTGGCATGGTCCAGGGAGTGGTCGTCCAAACGAGTAGAAATGTCTCTTTCTTGCCTTTGAGCGGAAACTTCACATAAATAGATTTATGGGTGAGCTCCTGGTAATCCTCGGACAGGGTTTCCTGATGCGAGATGGCCGTTTCACACCGGGGGCACCACGGAACGGAGTCGTGACCTTTGTAGAGGTAACCTAGTTCATTAACCTTTTTTAGAAAGGCCCAGATCATGTAATTATTTTCAGGAGATAAGGTGTAGTAGCTGTTGGCCCAATCCATAAACATCCCCAAGCGCTTACTTTGCTCGGTTTGGACTCCGGCCCAGCGCACAGTCGAGTCGATACACAACTGGACAAACTTGCCGATGCCTAGCTCCTCGATCTCTTTTTTGTTCTTAAGACCGAGCTCGCGCTCGACTAAGACTTCGACCCACAGGCCTTGATTATCAAAACCATTTTGGAAACGCTGCTTAAAGCCGCGCATGTTGTACCATCGCTGCCACAGATCCTTGTAAGTCCGTCCCCAGGCGTGATGGATGCCCATCGGGTTGTTGGCCGTGATCGGTCCGTCGATGAAGCTGAAACGTTGGTCGGAGTTTTGATTTCGAGCCAGGTAAGCCTCGACCACGCCGGAGCTATACCAGTATTGCAGGGTATTTTTTTCGCTCTCCGAAAAATTGGGTTGTGGGTTAACCGGTGTAAATTTTTTAACCATTAAAAAAGCTCCAGTCCTTTAGAAGGACGGAGCTGCTCCGTGGTACCACCTTCGTTGCTTCTTAATTAGGGGGTCTAATAGTTCGAAAACGTTCTTCCCCGGCTCAGGGTTGATAGCCCGTCAATGCCTAGAAACATTGTACCCAACCCAGTACGGAAGTCAATTGGTATTAGTCCAAACTGTACCCGGCCACGCCCTTCCGGCCAGGGACAGGTCGGTCTACCCGCGCTTTTTTCCGCCTTTTTTGCCGATCTGAGAATAAAACTCAGCACCGTATTTCTCTTTAACTTTCAGTCCGCCGTCTTCGCCGATCCTGGAATAGAAGTCGGGGCCATAAGCTTTCTTGGTGGCATTACCACCTTTACGGCCGATCTCGGCGTAAAAAGCCGGGCCAAACTTTTTCTTTACAGCCAGGCCACCTCTGCGGCCAGCTTCTTTGGTAGTCATAGATTTTGTCATGGGTTTGTTGGGCAAGATACACACCTCCTTCCGGTGATGTTGGTACTATCTGTGATACAAATAGTGATAGTCTTACTGTATATTACTGACACGGGGCTGTCAACCCAATATTTATGAGGTCCGGGAGCGGAGCTCTTGATTTACTTTTCGAACATGGTAAGAAAAGGTAGCTGAAAGCGTGCCTTTTCGAACGGAGTGAGAAATGCAGGAAGTGAGCTTGCGAACGACTACTTTTGAACGAAGTGAAAAAGCAAGGAGTCAGTACTCTGACAGGTTATTCCTCGCCGAGGAGGTACTGGTACATAAAGAGTAGAAATGTCCCCAGTAGTAGGACGACGTAGGCTGAATTTGGCAGAAAGTTGATCATAGTCTTCGATTTGGAAGGATTGGGAGTTGCCCTCACTCTCCCAATCTCTTCAAATCTGCATCTATCTTCTCAAGTCCAGAAACGAGCGCAACAGGTAAGCGTTAGAAACACTTCTCTACCAATCTAAAATCGATACACTGTCAGGAGAGATATACAAAGACGCTATCAAGTAATTTGATAGTGCTCACCTCGTAAGTATGGTAATGGGATTAGATACTGCGGTAGTAGCGCACGCGCCGGCGTCTGAGGATCGGACGAGGTGAGAATAAGTTGCCAGAGATCTCTCTAGTGAAATAAAGCCATTTGCGTCTTAGGAATAATTTAGTGGAAATACGTTTGGTCAATTGCTTCTCCGATCAACTATATATTGGCTTGCTGAACATGAATCCTGGATTATTCAATCAGGATATGTTATAACGACACTATAACTTTTAGTTAGTCCTTGTCAAGTACCCTCTGCCACTAGCGGCTTTTTTTATGGCATGGAACTTACCAACCTGGCACTAGTAAATAAGGTGTATTGGATAATATAATTAAGTAGTAACTATTATGGTCAACATTGATACTAAACCACTATTCACTTTAGCCGTCACCGCCGAAATCATGGGCGTGCATCCCCGGACCCTCATGATCTATGAGACCGAGAAACTAGTCATCCCCGCCCGGACTAGGACCAATCGCCGCCGCTACTCCCAGCAAGACCTTAAGACCTTACAGTTCATCCAGTTTCTGACTCGCAAGAAAGGTGTCAATCTGGCGGGAGCGACCGCTATCCTGGCTATGATCGCCGAAGCTAGCAAGAAAAACTTCGACATCCGCCAGTCGATCTTCCCCGAGTTCGTCGAAAAACAGCTCGTTTAAACTCCCCTGTACGTATATTTAGCGATCATTCTCAATAGTTGATAAATTGGGTGTTGACAAACGTTACAGCAATGTTGTAAGGTTTAGCAGTAATGGCAACGAAAACACTAATTCGAAGACGACCCCGCATCATTACCGCTCAATCGGAGCAGGTGGCGGCTTACTCGCCCAACACCGTTCTAGCTGACACGCTGACCCAAATCGCTTACGTGTTCTTTGCCATCTTGGAAGGTCTCCTCATTGCTAGATTCGTCCTCAGACTAGCCGGAGCCGACCCATTCCATTCCGTAGTCACCTGGGTCTACAACTCAACCAGCTTTTTTGTACTACCATTCGAGTCCATGTTCCCAAGCCAAGCCACCGACGGTTCCGTCCTAGAGATTAGTACCTTGGTCGCTATGATCGGATATCTGTTCACTTTTTACCTAGCTATCGCCTTATTTAGACTATTTGTCCCCGGCGAGCAGATCGTCGACCCGGAAGGCAACTACTAAAGTGACCCGTAACTTTGGGCACGAGCACACGACCAAGGCCAAGCAGACGGCCAAGCACATCGAAAAATCCGGACAAGAAAAGTATGGCGAGCGCGCCGCCGAAGTGGCCTGGCGAGTCGTTCATTCGGAACTAAGTCACTCCCAGCGCGAGAAGAAAGACTAACCTCACGGGTCGATCTGGCCTAAAGCCAGGGGTACCCAACAATTTACGCCCCTAACGGGGCACCTCGAAACCGATTGGTTGCCCTCCCAGTCGGTTTCTTTTTTTAATCAGAAAATATAGCTTGGAATTTGGGAGTAGCCAAGGGGCTCTCTTCTCTGGTCGCCGCTTTGGCAAAGGCTACGAAGAGTGGATGGGGCTTAAGCGGGCGGGATTTGAATTCCGGGTGGGCCTGGGTCCCGACCATGAAGGGGTGCCCGGCGATCTCGACCATCTCGACTAGCTTCCCGACTTGGGAAGTGGCCGCGACTACCAGACCGGCTTTTTCTAAGACCCGGCGGTAATCGGAGTTGAACTCGTAGCGGTGCCGGTGCCGCTCGGAAACCTTGGGCTTGCCATAAGACCTGGCCGACATCGAGCCGGGCTTCAGGGCCATCTCGTAGGCTCCGAGGCGCATACTACCACCGTAGTCAAGCTTCAAAAGTTTCTTTTCCTGGTCAGCCATGACATGGATCACCGGATGCCTGGCCTTGGGGTCGGCTTCCGTGGTATTGGCCCCCACCAGTCCCGCCACATTTCTGGCAAACTCAATGGTCATCATCTGCATCCCGTAACATAGGCCCAGGTACGGCTTACCCGACTCTCTGGCAAATTTCGCGGCCAGAATCATGCCTTCGATGCCCCGATCTCCAAATCCGCCCGGCACGACGATCCCGTCCATCTCGGCTAGTTTAGCGGGCCCGTCGCGCTCGATCTTCTCCGAGTCGACCCAGAACAGCTCGGGCTTGCGCCCCACGGCCCAGGCGGCGTGTTTGAGTGATTCGATGACTGATACATATGAATCTTCAAGGGTAAAATCCCCGGTCCCAAAGTACTTGCCCACCAAGGCGATCTTAAGCGGGGCGTCGGTTGATTTGATCTTCCCCACGAGCGAGCGCCAGGGGACGAGGTCTTTCTTACTTTTGGGTAGTTCGAGGCGTTCGATCAGCCGATCGGTCAGCCCCTGCTCGTCTAGGACGAGTGGGACTTCGTAGATCGACCCGACATCGGGATTGGCAAAGATGTCATCAGGTTCGAGGTTGGCAAATAGTGCAATTTTTTCCTTACGCTTGCGATCGATACTTTTTTCACTGCGTCCTATGATGAAATCTGGCTGGATCCCCAGGGCATTAAGGTTCTGGATCGATTGTTGCAAGGGTTTGCTCTTCATCTCCCCAATTGATCCCGGGACTGGGAGATATCCGACATGAACGTGGACCACGCGGTCGCGGTATTTTAGTTTCATCCGTCTAGCCGCTTCGAAGTAGAGCACGTTTTGGTGTTCTCCGGCCGTTCCCCCAAGCTCGACGATCACGACTTCAGCGCCCTGAGCGGCCGCTTTGATGCGCCCTATAATCTCTTCCGTCACATCATAAAAAGCTTCGACGCACTTGCCCCCGTAAGCAAAGGCACGCTCCTTGGCAATAACAGTCGAATACACTTGTCCGGCCGTGGTGTAGTTGACCCGAGAAAGCGGGATATCAGTGAAGCGCTCGTAGTGGCCGAGATCTTGGTCGGTCTCCATCCCGTCATCGGTCACGAAAACTTCCCCGTGTTCGGTCGGGTTCATCGTCCCGGCGTCGACGTTTAGATACATGTCGCATTTGATAGGAGATACTTTGTAGCCGCGGGATTTTAGAAGAAGAGCGATACTAGCGGTGGTGATGCCTTTGCCGAGTCCTGAGATGACTCCACCAGATACGATTATAAACTTAGGACCAGCAGCCTTCGGCAAAAATTAGTCCTCAATAAAAAAGAAGTTTGCCCCCTAACGCTAGCGGGGCAAACTAGTTACTAAAAATATTTTAGCAGTAACAGCTCGAAAGCTGTCAACAAGATCTTAGTCTTTGGACTCTTCACTCCCGAGCTGTTTTTTAAGTAGCTCGTAAGCATTACGCTTAGCCATCTCGACCGGCTGGCCCTCAGCTTTGGCAGCCGCCTCAAAAGTAGCGTTAGTAATATTTTCCGGATGACCCATATTATCATCGGGCATCTGGCATCCGCAGTTGTAGCACATATCTAATCACCTCCAATTTATTTTAATTCTATCTCAGGCATTTGACCACAGACAACCAGGCGCGTACAATACGCCCAAAGAAAGTTGGGAGAGAAAAATGAACGGGCGTAGCTGGCTCGTGGCCGCCTTTGTCGCCATGCTGGTCGTGACCCTGCTCGTTCTGGCCAGCACCAGGTCCGAGAAGACCCCCGTGGCCGTGCCAACGACCGTTCCCACGCTGGCTGCGACGCCTTGTCCACCCGAAGGAAGAGGCGGAGACCCGATCCTAAACCGGCTCAAGAACCGGACCGAGGAGCCGACCAGCTATCAACCGGTAACGGTCGCTCAGATCTTGGGCTGGAATTGGCCCCGCAGTGCCGAGCGTAAGGACTACGCCAAGTTCGGACCGCAAGATCGGGCCTACATCGCCGGCTTCAACGCCCGTGCGGTAGTAACGGAAGGGTATCTGCTGGAGGTCAAACTACAAGGTCCAGAGACCGCCAACTGCGGTATTTCCTACCCGACCGAGGAGGACTTTCACCTCTGGATCGTCGGCAGTAACCTGGAGGGCAAAGCGACTTCTGTGGTTGTGGAAGTAAGCCCCCGAGTCCGGCGCGACCGCCCGGATCTATTCCTGAGAAACCTGCAAAGTCTGGTCGGCAAGAAAATCCGGGTGTATGGCTGGGTCATGTTTGACCCGGAACACCCCGACCAAGTCGGCAAGACTCGTGGCACACTCTGGGAGATCCATCCAGTAATGAAAGTTGAGGAAGTGAAATGACCCCAAGACCTACTAAGAAATTAGTAGGTCTTTTCTTTAGAAGATTATTTACTGGGTATGAGGAAAGGTTAACTACCGTTTCCGCGGAGGCGGTGAGTCATGTCTTCATTCGTTTCCGGATTCAAATGAAGGTCGTGAACAGCCTGGAGATAGAAGCCTAACCAGAATTTGGAGATCTTCTTTTCAGGATGATAGTAACCGATTATCTCAGCGGCGTAGATTAAGTGCAGATACCAGTGGAGCGGATACATATCGATTGATTTTAAAAAAGCGTCGACATTAGATTGAGGCACAACCCCTGACCCATCGCCGGCAAAAGAATTCTTTGGTCCAAGCGGCAAGGCGTTATTGGTTAGCACCGCTCGAAAAGCCCTCACCAGCTCTTTGTACGGACCTTCTCTATTGAGTCCGTCTGGCCCCCGCATGGCACAAAGAAGTGTTCCCTGCATTTGCAGAGTTAAATCCAGAACCCAATCTTTCAATACTGATTTTCTCATGGAAGTTTACTTATTGCGCATGAACGCGGGGATGTCGAACTCGTCTGATCCTTCTTCGCTAGAACCTGATACGAGCGGCTCAGTAGGAAGTTCCGAGATCATCTGACTCGTTCGGACCCTGGTCTCATCAAATCCCGTAGCTATGACGGTGATCTTGATCTGGTCGACCATGGTCTCGTCGATACTAGCTCCGAAGATGATGTTGGCGTCGGCGTCGGCGGCTTGGGAGATGATCTTGGCGGCCTCGTCGACCTCAAACATGCTCATATCAGTCCCGCCGGTGATGTTGAAAAGCACGCCCTTAGCGCCTTCTATAGAAACCTCTAGTAGCGGTGAGGCGATGGCGGCCCGGGCAGCCGTAGCGGCGCGTCCGTCACCTGACCCGAAACCAATACCCATCAGCGCCGTTCCGGCGTTGGTCATAATAGTTCGCACGTCCGCAAAATCGACGTTGATAAGACCTGGTTGAACGATCAGATCCGAGATTCCTTGCACGCCTTGACCCAAGACCGAGTCGGCCACTTTGAAGGCTTCCAAGAGCGACATTTTCTTATCAACCACATCCAAAAGTCTTTGGTTAGGGATGACAATCAAGGTGTCGACCTTGTCTTTCATGGCCATGATGCCCTCTTCGGCTAGGATCTTGCGTCTGGCTCCTTCGAAGCTAAATGGCTTCGTGACAACAGCTACCGTCAGCGCACCTGAGCCTTTGGCGATACTGGCAATGACTGGTAGGGCTCCAGTTCCGGTTCCACCACCCTCACCGGCGGTCAGGAAAACCATATCGGCTTCCCCAATCACTTCGTGGAGTTTCTCGGCGGTCTCTTCGGCCGCTTGGCGACCGATCTCTGGGTCAGCCCCGGCTCCTAGACCTTTGGTCAGGTTCTCACCGATCTGGACTTTGGTCTCGGCTTGACTGGTGAGTAGGGCTTGGGCATCAGTATTCACGGCAATAAATTCGACGCCTTGGATTTGCTGAAGGGCGATCATCGAATTGAGCGCATTAGTTCCACCGCCCCCTATTCCGACGACTTTGATTTTGGCGAACCTATGAACTTCGGGTTTGATTAATACCATAAACTCCTCTGTAACAAAAAACTACCTCTCGAAGGGCGACAAGGCAGTAACTAAATTGTAAGGCTCCCAGGTTAGCCTTGTCAAAGACTATCGAAGCAGGCTACCACTTGTTTGGATGGACCATAGTCCGGCGATCGCCAGTCCGACCAGTAAT
>JBBROZ010000026.1:0-9050 GCA_038228785.1 Patescibacteria group bacterium | reverse complement strand
TAACACTAATACTGAGTGGACGGCGGCCGTCGATCAGGTAGTCAGGGCGGGGAGTAAAGCTCTCATCTTAGATGTTCGGGACAACCCTGGTGGATATCTAAATAGCGCCGTATTCATCGGATCAGAATTTATTGCTTCTGGCACCGTGGTCAAGCAGGACTCATCTGGGCAAGTCAAAGAGTACGGGGTTTTCAGGAGCGGTAAATTCACCACTATTCCGGTAGTTGTTTTGATCAATAAAGGGTCAGCTTCGGCTAGTGAAATTGTGGCGGGGGCCCTGCAAGATCTGGGACGAGCCGTCTTAGTTGGAGACCAATCATTTGGCAAGGGCACCGTTCAAGAGGTCGAGGATGTCTCGTGTTCCAAATCAACTACCACTCAGGTTTGTCCAAGCTTGCATCTGACCACGGCTAAGTGGCTTACCCCCAAAGGCCGCTGGATTCACGGCGTCGGGTTAACGCCTGATGTCAAAGTGAGCCTAAGCGATCAGGACTTTAAGGCTGGTAAGGATCCCCAGCTAGATAAGGCGCTTGAAATTGCCAAATCGAAACTTTAAGCTAATTAAGAGGACTTAATTATGGATCGACGCCGTAAAATATTACTGGGAACTGGGATTGTCACGCTGGTTTGGCTGATGATCTTTGCTGGTCTGATTGGTGGCGTGACGGGATTCATCTTGGCCAGTAAAGTCGCCCCCAACCTGCCTAAAACATTTATTTCCTCCAGTGGCAAGACCGTCCAAGTGACCTCGGAAGAGTCGGCGGTCATTAATGTCGCCCAACAAGCCTCCCCAGCCGTCGTCTCAATCGTGGCTAAAGGGATCGACCCATTCTCGGGTAATCTGGCGGAGCAGGGGGCCGGAACTGGTTTTATCGTCGATGCCACCGGGGTGGTAGTGACCAACTCCCACGTCGTTGATAGCGCTGATGCGATCTATACCGTCGTCACCAAGGACAAGAAAACCTATTCGGCCAAGAAGATCTCTAGAGATCCAATCAACGATGTGGCGGTCCTTAGGATCGATGGCGCCAACTTCCCTTATCTTAGTTTTGGCGACTCCTCGGCCATCAAAGTCGGTCAATCAGTGGTGGCGATTGGTAACGCTTTAGGTAAGTTTGATAATACCGTTACCACCGGGGTGGTCAGTGGGATTGGCCGAGGCATTACCGCCACCGATCAGCTAGGTGGCAATAGCGAGTCCTTGGAAGGGCTGATCCAAACCGATGCCGCTATCAACCCAGGTAATTCCGGAGGCCCACTTCTCAATCTATCTGGAGAAGTCATCGGAATCGATACCGCAGCGGCTTCATCGGCCCAAAACATCGGTTTCGCTGTACCAGGTAATACTGCTAAAAGCGTTCTCACCAACTATCTTAAGAACGGCAAGATCGTGCGCCCGTTTTTGGGGGTTGGGACGGTCATTATCTCCAAAGATACCGCCAGTCTGAACAATATCCCTGAAGGGGCCCTGGTTCGGACCGTCCAAACTGGTTCGGCGGCGGAAAAAGCTGGCCTTAAGAAAAATGACGTGATCACTGAGATCAGCGGCAAGGCCATAAATGAAACAAACTCTTTGGCCAAAGCAATTAGTTCTCGTCAGGTCGGGGAGAGTATCGAAATCAAGATTTGGCGGGGTGGGGAGATCTTACAACTAACCGCTACTCTGACTGAAGCACCTTAGCTTATCTTGGTTCAGTAATAGTTAAAATCTGATTCGGTTTTACATTCACGAGCAACTGCTTTTTCCCACTCGGCCAGTTAATCTCTAGCTTGCTAATTTCTCGATTTGATCCTATGCCAAAGTTTTGCCATAAACTGCTTTGTGAAAGAAAAGATCCTCCAGCTCTAACTTCTCTAGTTTGATTCGGGATAGTGTTGGTAGTTAAGATGATTTTTGCCCCGATTGCATCATGATTACTCACAGTTCCTATTAGATGAATCGTAATCCAGTTGTTGTTATTAGTTCTATTTTCATAAAGATAGTTTCTTGGGTTTACTCCAGTCATCAATCCACGCTCTTCCGTTAAAAAAAAGTCGACCAATCCATCGTTATTATAATCCGCCGAAGAGACGCTTAATTTAGCGTGCTCATTATTAGATATTGCGTTTTCAAACACGTCCTCAAATGTATGTCGGTGAGTATTTATGAATATGTGATCCCGGTTGGAAGTGATTTTCTTTCTCTTATCATTCACTGATCGATCGATCGAGCCCTCGAGAATCGAACCGTTAGCTACGTATAAATCTAAGTACCCGTCGTGATCTAAATCGATGAAATTAACACCCCATCCCACCTGATTATAATCGGCAACGTTTGCGAAAAGTGCTTGGTCTACAAATGTTCCGTCGCCATTATTATGCCAAAGATAGTTATACCCCACATTGGTGACATAAAGATCCATAAAACCGTCGCTGTCATAATCACCTGCATCCACCCCCATACCAGATCCTAGAACGCATAAGCCGGCTTGACTTGTTGCGTTGAAAAATTTTCCCCCGCCACTATTTTGATAAAGCTGACTGACTCCACCGTCATTAGTTACAAATAAATCCGGGAGCCCATCGTTGTTGTAATCGAACCAAATCGGCTGGAAAGAAGGCTTCCAAGCTGGCAGTGCCTCAGGACTCAATATTTTTGTATTTCCAACCCCGTACTTAACCACAGGGCAGTGATTAACGCCATCTATCCCTAATTTATCGGCGACGTTGGTAAAGGTTCCATCATGGTTATTACGGTAGAGAACATTAGGTATACGATCGAAGTCCTTTTCATTTCTAATCTGATCTGTCTTAGCTACATATAAGTCGAGATATCCATCGTTATCGTAATCAGCCCAAGCAGCGCCCTGGCTGTGCCCCAGATTTACATTAAGTTTTTGGGATACATCAATAAAGGTAAAAGTTGTTGCGCAGCTTCCGCGGTAAAGCTTATCCAGATCTTCTTTGTTAGAATATTTACCTTTTGCCAAGAATAAATCAGGACATCCGTCATTATCAAAATCGGCAAAAATGCCGACAGAGGTATTTTTGCTATCAGCAAGTCCCACCTGATTGGTAACGTCCGTAAAAGTCCCGTCATTATTATTGTGAAACAAGCGGTCACTGTTACGTCCCATCGCTAAAAATAAATCTAAAAAGCCGTCTGAGTCATAGTCATACCAGCTGACTCCTCGGGCTACTGGGGTACTAACCCCCTGCAGTGTATTTACAACACTTAAACTGATTTTTTTGGCTGGAGATCCTAACGTGACTACCTGGTGTCCAGGGCCGATGCTGATTGACTGTGCCAACATTACTCCTGCACCAAGAAGAAATAATATTTTGAGCCTCCGTTTCTGGTAGAAAGTTCGGCGGATAGGTAATCGGTAGGGCAAAGTAACTAAATTATACTTCAGAGAAAATTATTCCTGCAGCTTATACTATCTCGGAAATTCTACTAAGACGCGGCCATCCAGTTCGTAGAGTATCCTTCCGTTTGGGTTTAGTTTATCCTTGGCTAGGTCAAAGAGTTGGCGATACCAGAGTAGCCCATCATCGCCACCGTCCAGAGCCAAAACAGGCTCGTAATTTTTTATCTCATCGGGTAGTGACTTAATCCAAGGAGTCATAATATAGGGCAAGTTAGCGACGATCAGATCGACTTTTTGGGGAAGGGGTTCGCATAAGTTCCCCTTCAAAAATCTAATCCTCGCTCCTAGGTTAAGTAGTTCGGCATTTTCGCGCGCCAGCTCGAGGGCTTCCTCGGAAATATCGCTGGCATAGATCTTGGCTTTGGGGAGATGAGTGGCTAGGGCGAGGGCGATCGCCCCAGATCCGGTTCCGATATCGGCGAGCGAGCTGGGGTTTAGCTTGAGGGCTTCTAGGACTAGTTCTTCGGTTTCCGGTCTAGGTATGAGGGCGCGCCTATCTACCTTAAGCTTGAGGCCATAAAATTCTTTTTCACCGGTTAGATAGGCGATCGGTTCACCCGAGCGTCGCCTGGAAACGAGAGCTTCAAATGTTTTTTGGTCCTCGAATCTAACTTTAGTTTCAGGATGGGCGAATAGTCGGGTGCGGGGGATACGCAAGATGTGTGAGAGCAAGATCTCTGATTCTAAAGCTGGAAGGTTGGAATCACGTAGTAAACTGCCAACGTTAGTTAAATTACGTCGCAATTTGAGAATGTTCTTGGTCTTCATTTTTTAAATCCTGGATCACCTCGTCGATCCCGCCGTCTAAGATACTAGGCAGATTATGCCAGCTTTTACCAATCCTGTGATCTGTTAAGCGGTCTTGGGGGAAGTTATATGTCCGAATCTTCTCTGACCTATCTCCCGATCCAATTTGGCTTTTTCGAGTACCTTGAGTGCTCGCTTGCTCCGCCTGTTTTTGAGCGTCATAAAGCCTAGACCGCAGGATCCCCATGGCTTGTTCGCGGTTCTGTAACTGACTTCGTTCGGTCTGGCAGGTCACAACCAGTCCACTGGGGATGTGTTTGATACGAACGGCGGAGTTGACTTTGTTAACATTTTGACCGCCCGCCCCAGAGGCTCGGAAAGCGTCAAATTCGATATCGCCGGGACTTATCTCAAAATCTTTGGGTTCAACTGCCGGCAATACCGCTACGGTGGCGGTGGAGGTGTGGATTCGTCCGGCGCTCTCAGTTTTAGGGACGCGTTGCACGCGGTGGACCCCAGATTCGTACTTAAGATGTCCGTAAGCCCCCGCCCCCGAGATTTTGAGTGTGACTTCTTTGATATTTCCCAGTCCGCCGGATGAGTTACTAAGCTCTTCAGCCTTGAAACCGTGTCTTTCCGCAAAACGCAAATACATGCGGTAGAGCTCACCGGCAAATAGCCCGGCCTCATCCCCGCCCGCGGCGGCGCGTATTTCGACTATGGCGTCATTTTGATCATCGGGATTGGCGGGGTTAATGAGTTCACTAAGTTCAGCTTCCAATTCAAGCTTACGGCGCTTTAGCTCCCCGACATCGGTTAAGGCCGACAATTCGGGGTCGGCTTGGCTATCGGTGATATCACGGTCCAAAAATTCTATTTGGGAGGATAGTGCGTCAACTTTTTTCAGCCGTTCGTACTCCTGTCCCAGTTGGCGCAGTTTGCCCGGGTCAGAGGATACCTCAGGTTGGAGTAGCTCTTGAGAGATCTCGCCCAGGCGAGATCTTATTTCGGCAATTGATTGAGGCATAGTTACCCTTGTTTACGGGCAGATTGGAGCATTTCTTTAAGGGTGGTGGGACGAACCTCCCTAGGAGACTCGGCTTTTTTGGCCTTGGGATCAGTTTTAGCGGCCATACGGCGCTGAAACCTTTCAACTCGGCCTTCAGTATCGACTAATTTTTCTTTACCAGTGAAGAAGGGGTGACAAGCGCTACAAATCTCTAATTTGATATTAGGTACGGTCGCCCCAGTCGTGAACGTGTTTCCACAAGCACAAACTACTTTGGCTTCAGGAAAATATGTTGGATGAAGGTCTGTTTTCATGGCGCGGTTATCTTATCAGAGGAGACTTCCTTTGACAATAGCTATCTGGCGTGGGCTTTGCGGTAGTGATGAGAGGGTCTTGTAGCCAGGACTATCCCAAGCAGAATAAGTGAGGCCCCCAGGACGTATCCGCCCGACAAGATCTCGCCCAAGATCAGACTAGCGGCCACGGCGCCGATTAGTAGTTGGAAGTGTTCGATCACCCCGGCATATGAAGCGGAGGAGTGCTCCAGACCCCACTCGTAAGCGAGGTAGGCGATCACCGAAGTAAAGACGGCTAGGAAAACAACTCCCGCCCAGGCTAAGGGCTCGACCCTCCCGACCCAACTCGGGTTTTGCAGGTATTCTCCAGCGGCTGGGAGGGCGAAGGTGACGATCCCGACCATAAAAAAGACCGAGGTGATAGTAAACGAGTGATAGCGGTGGAAGAGCTCCTTAGAGAGGATAATCGAGGTGACCCAAGACAGCCCCGAAAGAGCTAGCAAGATGTCGCCTAGCATGCGGTCGGGGGCCTGACCGGTCGGGGAGTTGATGACCGTGAGCGCTCCAAAAAAGGCGACTAATTGACCAACGGTGTTTAGTTTGGTCATTCGTTCTCCTAGAAAGACCACACTAGCCAAGGCGATCGCGATTGGGGTCATCGAAGCGAAAGTGATGGAGTCAAGCGCGGTGGCTAGTTTGATCCCGACAAAGCCGAAGCCGATGTTGAAGCTGATGGCAAACAGTCCGATCAGGATTAGCTTTCCCAAATCGCTGCGGCGAATCGGAGTGTGCAGGTGGTGAAATTTGACCCAGAGTGCTCCCATGATGCACCCGGCAACTAAGAATCTTAGAAAAGCTAGAGAGAGCGGGGGGATTTCAGTTAGGAGCGCTTTTGTGATCGGGGTCGAGACTCCCCAGATAACGGCGGAGAGTAGTATCGCAAAAAAAGGCAGTAGGTGCTTGGCAGGGATCACCTAGGTATTATGTCAGAATTTTAATCGCTTCGGGAAAAGACAGAGTTTGTTGCGTTTTAGTGGCTAAATTTTTGATAATGACTTTATTTTCTGTGATCTCTTTGAGTCCCAGAATAGCCACGAAAGGTATAGATTTAAGATCTGCATATTTAAGTTGTTTCTCTAAGTTTCCCTCTCCAGTATATAGTTCAGCTGACACATTCTCCCGCAGAGCTTGGGCTAATTGGAAAGACTCCTGGGACAGACTTTCATCAAATACCGTTACTAATACTCGCGCGCTGGATTTTTCTTGGGGCAGCAAGCCTTGTTCACCCAGAGCTTCCAAGGTCCGATCGAATCCAAAAGAGAAGCCGACCGCGGGTAAGCTTTGATCTGAGAAATTACCAATTAGGTTGTCGTAGCGTCCGCCCCCGCCCACTGATCCGGCGGTGTAGCCTTCGGCATCGGCTTCGAAAACGGTTCCAGTATAGTAATCAAGACCACGAGCCAGGAAGGGATCGAACTGATAGTCCGCGCCGTCTTTGAATCCGGCGATAGACAAGTAGGCTAGTAGTTCTTTGATTGTCTGATCTGGCTGGGCAGTTTTGATAGTAGAGAAGACTTTCTCAGCGATATCAGCTGAGACCCCCTTCTCCTGAATTTCCGCGACGACCGCGTCTTTCCCAATTTTCATGACTTTATCGATCGAGTTAGAGACGGAGATTTTAAGATCCTCCGGAATTCCGGCCTCAGTGATCTTGCCTAGTAGAAGCTCTTTTGAGTTAATGAGCATTTTTACCTTGAGCCCAAGTTTTTGATAAGTCCCCAGAGCGGCCGATATTATTTCAGCGTCGGCCAGCCCGGAGTTGGATCCAATAGTATCAAGATCCACCTGGAGAAATTGTCGGTAGCGGCCTTTTTGAGTATTCTCACCGCGGTAAGAACTACCGATTTGGTAACGCTTGAAAGGTTTGGGAAGACCTGGGTACTGGGCGACCACCCGCGCTAGGGGAACGGTTAGGTCGTACCTTAGCGCCATCTCGGTATCCCCTTTGGAAGCGACTTGGTAGATGAGCTTCTCTTCGGCGCCGATCTTACCCGCCAGGGTTTCTTTGAGCTCCACGGGAGGTGTTTCGAGTGGATCAAAGCCGTAGGACTCGAACGTTTCGATCATTTTGCGAAGCACGGCGTCGCGGACCCGCTTCTCAGCGGGCAGGAAATCACGCATTCCTTTCGGGTTGCGCGGCTCAATTGTTGTTTTAGTACTCACGAGAGAAGTGTATCAGGAAAGATGGTTAATAACAAGGCCTATAGTGGGAGTTTATGGTTTAGCTGAGGGGGTGGCAGCTTTGGACGAGGTGGCAGCTGGAACGATGTGAACTAGTTTAGCCGTAATGACTCCGGTGGCGCTATCAAGGGTTCCGACGAAGCTAATCTTGTCGCCGATCACTAGATCAGAGAAAGAGACCCGAGTCATCTTCCCAGCGATTTTTTTGCTAAAGATCGTAGTGGCGGTGATATTAGCGGTCTGGGTTGAGTTTTTCTTGGCGGTCGAGCGGTAGGTAAAGGAGCTAGCAGAGAGCGCGGTAACGCTGCCACGGTCGGCGTGCCGCTTGATGGTCTTTTCCGGCGCAATAAAGACGATTTTGGCCGAGACAGTGGAGCCTTTAAGATCTCCGATTACGGCAACCTTGCCACCGACCACGACCGCCTCGAACGAGGAGGCCTTCTTGCCGGCGGAATAAGTTTGGAATTTGGTAGCTGTGTTGGTTACGACTACTAATTTCTTGGTTCCAACTTCTAGAGTGAAAGATTTATTGGCTTGATTGATAGCGCTTACTTTACCTGGGAAGTGTCGACCTAAAGCTTTTTTAGCGCTGGCTGAGGCCTGAGCGGACGGAGTACTGGAGACGAGCGGTTCGGCCGAAGCGGCGACCGCCAAAGTTAGGCTAAAGCCCGTCACTAACAGAATCGCCGCTAAAAGTGGACCTTTTTTGGTGGTCATTACAAAGTTTCCTGCGTATAAAAGACGTTTCTACTTATGGTAGATTGGCGCCCGTCCGAAGAGATGGCGCTAATGGTTAATTCATTTTCGCCTTCCAGTAGGGGGTAGCTCGTGGCAAACTTGCCATTACTGTCAACGGCAATGTCGGAAGCCCCACCAGTTATGACCACAGTCGCGTTGGCGGAGGTAGCCCCGGCGATTGCTAAAGATCCGTCGGTGACCGTCGCGGCATCGGTTGGGGAGGATAGTGATAAGTTAAAAGGATTAGCCAGGGAAGTGAGCTGATTGGCATCATCTCCCATTTCAGCTTTTGTTTGGATAACTCGGTTGCCGGCCCAAATGGTAAATGAAAAGAGGATTCCTAAAAGAAATCCCACAAACCCTGACCAGAAAATGTTGTGACCGAAGCGTTTATAAAGCAGTGGACAGCCCTCGTTAGATATCCTACGGCTAAGCACCTGGGTTGTCAAGAAAAAAGGCTGACTGTTTAACAAAAATTCGCTATACTTTATAATAATTTCAATCAACAAGCCTGCTCTTGCAGGTGTTTTCGTCTTAAAAGAGGTATTAATGGAAATTTCATGGTTAGGCCAGGCTGCGTTCAAACTAAAAGCTAAATCCGCTACTGTT
>JBBROZ010000025.1:0-9571 GCA_038228785.1 Patescibacteria group bacterium | reverse complement strand
GTCCAGATCATAGGTCGGTAGCTTGGAGAAATCACTTAGGGTGGAACGCACCAGGTCAGAGGGAGTCTTGGTTTGGCGATAAATGGCCGATAAGCTAATACCGACCAGTAAAACAAGGCCAATAAATAGTCCCAATCGCTTGAGGTGCTTGGTGTGATGTGGGCGGGCAGATGTCACTATCTTAGTTTAGCGTATTTTGATGAGGTAGGTGACTGCGCTTGCTCAATAAACTCATTCTTAGCTTTTTAAATTATCCCATAGTATTGACATAACCCAGAAAAAACAATACAATACGGCCGATTGTTGCGTTAAGGCCAAAAGAGCCTGAGCACTTTGAGGAAGAGATGTTGGATTACCAACTCCCGCGACTGTCGTCAAAGAAGCGGACCGAACTGTGGAAAGAGGCGCGAAGAATAATGCGCCAGATCGGTCATTCCAGGCGGCATTTGTCCGAGACCCAATTCTGGGCCTTTCGGGTAATGACTGACGATGGCCGAACTGAACTAACCCGAGGTAAAAATTACCTCCCCGGTTACAACTACCGCCCTGGGTTGGAGCCGCCTGTCGATCGTCGTCGGATACGCCACTACCAGCGACCGAAGGTTCTCTTCATTGCTACGGAGCGGGAACATCGTGAGATGCCCAACGCCGACATCTTGGCCATTGCGGCCAAACACGGGCTCAAGAACCCGCGGATCACGCGCACAGCCATGTGGTCTATCTGGATCTCGTTCTTCGGTCGCGTGCATATGCTGGACTCCAAGACCCTGCGCATTCCGCAGCTCATAATTAGCACCGGAAGGCACCGGACCGACGGTGGAGAACTCGACACCACCAAACGCGACAAGGACATAGCTGAGAAGTGGAGTATCCCGATCGAGTTTATCTCGGTATCGGAGATATCACACCAGCAAGCGAGCTAGAAGTAACAAGGGCCTGAGTCACGGAACGATGCAGAAATGCACCGCACCGACCTCAGGCTTTTTCCTTTTTAGACTTTTGATCTAGAAAGTAGTAATATCCTCCCCAGAACTTTTAAATTAAGGCAAAAGAGGAGACTAGATTGAGTGATCCGATCGTTTCCGGAGAAGAGGAAAGCGCTGAAAGCTAAGACGCGCTCTAAATCCGTCAAGAAGAAGGTCCCGAAGCGTAAGCCCAAGCAGTCCAAAGTGCTACGAGACTACTCCGAAGAAGCGCCACGAATTACCCGCTTCAGCCCCGACTGAGAGATCCCAGCTACCCGCCTCTGATTTGTCCAGAACTCTAAGCCCCAATTATCGAAAGGTAGCTGGGGCTTTTACTTTTTAGACAAGCGGGCTCGAATCTGCTATAACCTCTGAAGCAGTGGAGGATCATGACAGAAGATAAGTTCCAAACTGAGCTCTTAGAGCTCACACCCGATTGGTGGCAGCGGTTCGGGAAACCAATTCTTAGGATCGAGCGGGCTTGTTTTGGGAAAATGGCCTACAAGTCGGGCGTTATCAAGAAAGACCTGCGCCGACCCAAGAACCTAACGGTCATGCTACGAAGCGGCGATCAGGTGATCGGCTTCAGCTACGCTCTAATAGACGGAAGATCCGCCAATATCGAGGACACCGCCATCTTGCCAGCCTTTCAAGGCCAGGGCCTGATCGGGATCCTGATGGATCGAGTGGAGCAAGAGCTCAAGGCACGCGGGGTCAAGACCGTTACCCGAGACGCCGCCATCGCCAATGGATACGCCGACGCGGTCGAACACCATTACGGCGCAAAGGTCTTAAAAAAGAGAGATCACCGCAGTAAATACGGTCCGCAGAGGTTTTTCCAGATCGCGCTATAAAGCCAGGGGAGAGTGAGCAATGTCTCAGGGCACCAACCGAGACCTGATCACGGTGGCCCAAGCGGCAGCCGAGTTTGGGGTGACCCGCGTGCGCATTTATCAGCTACTGGTTGCAGAGAGGCTTAATCGATACTATCTGAGCGGAAGTACCAAGACTCACGTCAAAAGACAGGAACTTCACCGTATCTGGAAAGGCCACCGGATGAAAAAGAAAATCCAGCAACTAGCGCTCCCTTTCCCCGACTCCAAATTCAAAAAAGACGAAGGAGATTAGACTATGAATCGACCCATGAGCCCCCAACGAAAGTTAGCGGGGCTCTTTTCTTTTAGACAAGATCAGGTTTTTCCGTTAGGATTATTAATCATGCCAGATACTTACCTCCGCGTCTCAGATATCGTCGACCATCTTTACCAAAACAGATACCGTCATTTTCCTGAATACGCCTGGACATACGGAAACTCTTCCTTATCACGCGAAAAACGCTTGGCAAGAGGGGAGAGGCTACACCAAGAACACGGCCAGCGGACTTTTGGTAAGGAGGGGTTAGTTAGAAAACTGGCCAGGTTAATTAGTGGAAGTAAACCGAGTCCCAACCTGATTGATCCCAAAAGAGTCTTTAGCTCGGATGTCTCCATCTATAAAGGGCCTATCTGGAAATCAGATCGTTTTCTCATAACCGGCAAGCCAGATTACGTAATTGCGGAAGGCACTAACCAGGTTCCAATTGAGCTCAAGCCAACCGCAGCTGACTTTTACCCTCACTACATCTGGCAAGTGAAGATGTACTGTCTGCTTCTTGATCCTGAAAGCCGGTTTTCCAACTACGGATATCTGGAGATCAAAGACGGTCAGAGACTAAAGGTGGAAGTTACTCAGGACGACAAAATCTGGCTGGTCAAGCTGATCCAGTCGATGGGCTATAACGTCAGAATGTAACCCAGTCCACCCTCCCGAAACGTCTTGGAGCTTTTTCTTTGCATGCAAGCGGTAAACAGAGTAAAATTTTCCTTAATGGACAAAGAGATTTCGCAAGAGGAAAACCTACCCTCCCAATCAAGTAGTAACTCACCTATACCTAAACTAACAAACCACAACAGAAAAAAATATATTCTTTTATCAGCTGCAATTTTATTTTTAATTGCAGGAGTAAGTGTTTTTCTACTTTCAAATAAACCTAAAACTACCCAACTACAGACTGCTAATTTAAATACACCTGAACCCTCAGTTACTACAGCGTCACTCCAGGAACTAAAAAGCATAGATCAGCTCAATCCCAATGCCAGTATAAAAGTAGCGTTCTCGCGGGAAGGACAGATTTATTTATACGAAGACAGTAAAGAAAAGCTTGTGGCTAAACCAGCTAGGGAAACTACGGAAAGTGCCTGTAATTATCTGGTGTACCCATCTCTATCCCCCAATGGAAAATATCTTGCTTATATCGAACAGATTGGAGAGAAACCCGGATATGGGGGATGTTTAGAGGGGATTTTGCGAGTCGCTAATTTAGATACCGGCAAAATAAAGGCGACACAATACAAAATAAATTATTTCTCATGGAATTCTTTGAATCAGATCGTCTTTAAACCCGTAAGGGAAATAAACGAAAAGCCACAAACATACATTATTAAGGATATTTTTTACGATCCTGCTACTGAAACAGAGCTGTCATTTAATACGGCTATAAATCAAGATAAAGATACCTGGGCAGAGACCATGGCATCTGGGGAGTTTCCGTTTGACAAAAATAAGATAATTAGATACAAAGAGCAAAAGTACTATCTAGTAGACAAATTAAATAGTCGGGAGGTCTTTCTATTCGATAAAAGCCAAATTAATGGGTTTATTGACTGGTCGCCTAGTGGCAAATACGCAATTTTTGAGAGTACAAAAAAACCTACCAAAGTTTCCGCGGGCTTAGTTTCCGAGGCTATTGAGTTAGTTGTTGATACCTATGACACCTCAATACCACCTAAAGAAGTAACTGTAGGAAGAGGGGTTGCTGGTGGAGACATCCCCACCGGACGTAAATGGTACTTTGAAAAAGGCTTCGTGGCTTACTGTAAACAGAGTTTATATTTCGTAGACGGAAATAAGCCGTTAGATTTAACCCGCTTCGGTGGAGCAGGTTGTCCCAATGAAGAAGGACTTATAGCTACCTCACCTAATGGAGAATACGCTTTTGTTAAGTTCTCTGATAGGTTTGAGATTCATAAAAAAACCGGTGAAAAACAAGTTATTAATGAAACAACAAAACTGACTAAAGGGCGGGGACAGCCTAAGAATTTAGTTTGGATTAATAATGATTACATGGTAATTTTTGAAAGTACGTACGGTTATTTAGGAACAAATAAAAGTAATCCTAAAATATTTCTTTTTGATCGAAAAGCTAATTCCATTAAGTCACTTATTGAAAACGCCTACCTCATCTCCTCCCCTGATTGAGGTAGCCCAATACATCTATAAAATTCAGGGGACTTAGAAACCGACAGGGGAGAGGATTTAGGCACGCCACCAGATAGGGAAGTGCCAAAATAGGCCGTTTGACTGGTTCGAGACAAAATCGGGGATTTGGGTGACGCAAAAATAAATAGAGTAATCAGTTGGGAAATGAATGTAGCGTTATTTGCGAAAATTGTAACGAGGCCCCAGGACCACTTCCCCAGGTGGAGAGTGAGATAGCGCGTCGCATAAGATACATTGTGCGACGTAAGGTCAATCAGCTTCCCTAGACCACTACTTCGCGGGGATAAGTGGGTTGTCAGTATTTACATTAAGGATTTGTAGCGCCCTACAGCGCCCACTCTCTAAAGTTTATCTCGCACTATTTCACTGGCCCCCATAAACGGCACTCTACCGTAGGCCCTCGGCTAGGCCATATTTGAATCAGGCAGACCAGATAGGAATATAGCTAAGTTTAGCCTCGGATCCAATCAGGTGTACCAGATGCAGCTCCGGCTTTTTTACGGTTTCAGGTCTCTACACTGAGTACTATTTATATACATATCCACTGTGGGCATTAGCACTCTCTCGGGGAGTACGCCGAAGTTATCCACAAACAGTGGTTGGCAGAGATCCTATAATTTTGGATTTAAAACCTGAAATTTTAATGAACAAATAACCTTATAGTTCTTTTCACGGATCTTTTCACGATTTGTATCAAACTATATCAACTAGCCACGAAAACAACCCTCCTCCCCTGCCCCGCCAGGCGCTAGGAAAATATCTTCAATGTCGTAATTTGTAATTTGAATGAAACTGCATGGACAAGCTGGCTAGGAAGCTAAACAAAAGGAGTGATCTCTCTGCCTTTCAGCTATCACTCCTCCCCTGTTTTGAGACTAGTTGGTGCCGGATGGGATCCGATCTTCATACCGGGCGCAATCTTGACGTACTGCGGGTTCTTGGGATTGGAACTGGGCTGAACCAGGCAAAGCGAACCCACAGTTGGAACGAAGCCATCGAAGGTCGCGCAGATTACCCAGGTTCCATAGGCATGGATCCTGGACTCTCGCCCGTTCTCCCAGTGGAAACGAGCCCGCAAATCCCAAGACACGTCGACTTGTAGCGAGTAAGGACGATACTTGATCCGCTCACTCACCTCTCGCCTCCTTTCCAAGCTTATTTTACACCCTAGAAATGCGATGAGGGTGAAGAGTACTTACCAGTGTGGTAGTAATTCTTCACCCTCGGGAAATGGATCTAAGTTCGAGTGGTCTTCTTGAAGAGAGACACCCCGAACCGGGCTCCGACTTTGACCCAGGTGATCTGATCACCTGAAAGGTCGATGCAGGCCCAAGTGAGACGGCGGTCGCGTTCGTCCAGATAGGAAACCTTGAAGTCTCCTTCGGCGGACGGATGCTTCCAGTCGGGAGCGAGCCACGGACCAGTGAAGGTCAATGTCCCCCCTGGAATGTGGGCCCACAGCTCCGTTTTGAGCGGTGCGGTCCTGGTGACAGCCGTGTCAGCCAGACGGTCGCGCTGGGCGCAGTTCGGGCACTTCTTCTCGAAGTACTCCGTCTCGCAGTCCCCACAAACGTGGTGCGTGGCCGGAGGTGGCATGGGAATCAGATCCACCATCTCCTCGTAGTTACCGCTGCGCTTCCTCACACTAATCTCCAACTTCCCAAATGATGGGAATTTATTTTTGCGGCGCCAAGTCCATTAACCTGGTTAAACGTGCGTAATTATAACACAATTTTACTAACTTTTCAATACTATGGGGTTTGCGGATTTAGGCTGACCAGGAAGTGGTGAAGACTAGCAGTAGCAGGACCGCTATCCCCACCAGTAAGTACTCTAAAACTGCCCGCTTATTTAGGTTCTCCTGCCAATCGTGTTGAATCAGCCCAATCAAAAGATAGAGCATGGTCGTAAGTGCTAGTCCAGCCGCTAGCGGATGAACCGGCCAGAAACTAATTACCAGCGCCAACTCCCCGATACAAAGGGCCGAAACCAAGGAACCGAGCACTAGCTTTATCCTGTTGGTTTCATCCAGTGTCACCTGCCACAAGGCTTGACCCACGGCCGCACCCCCCACCACGAACATCGCCAGAAAGTTCAACCACGAGGGAAAATGACGGCTAAATAGCAGTCCCGAGACTAGAAAGCCGGTACCTAGAGTCAGTAGATATCCGATCGTTTGGGCCGCCCTAAGAAGCGGAATCCCGCGCGACGCGGAGACGTTAAAGATATTCTCAGCCAGCAGAGTTAGATAAAGCGCCGCGCCATAACCCAAAGGCAGAAAGTATTTACCTGGAATAGGTAAGTTTTCGACTTGAGCGGTCAAAGTTACTCCAGCTGTGAGAAGGGTGGGTAGGGCCAGCAAAGTGGAGTACTCAATCCCGGTCAGTCCTGGTTGCAAGGCCCAGGCCGATAACAGATACACTAACCCCGTCACCACCACTACCTCTACCAGACCTGGGCCGATATTAGTGAGCATCGCCCCAAATATCAGGGCTGAACCGAAGATGGTCGTCACGACGATCTTTTGGCGCTTGCTCACGGCTTACTCCCCTTTTTGGCCTTGGGCTTGGATTTCTTGGCGGCCTTGTCCCGGGTTGTTTTAGCCCGAGATTTGGCGGCTGAGGAGAGCTTCTTGGTGACCTCGATCGGGGCGGCTGCCAGGCCGGAGAGTTTGTAATGATGAGTCAGCGCCATGGCTAAGGCGTCAGCACTATCGTCTAGATGATTGGGCAGCTCTTTCATCGCCAATATTTTAAGCACCGCGGACATCAGTAGTTTCTTCTCGGCTCGTCCGTGTCCGGCCAGCAGTAGTTTAGCGGTCAGCGCCGTGTACTCGACGACTGGAACTTTGTTTTGGGCGGCGGCCAGCATGACCATGGCTCGACCCTCGCCGACATTCATAGCCGTTTGGATATTGAAGTTGAAAAATAACCGCTCGACTGAGATAACATCCGGTCGTTCGGTGCGGATCTTGTTAACGAGGTAGGAATGCAAGGCCAAGAGTCGGTCAGAGTGCGAGACGGTATTGGTCGTCTCGAAAACTCCAGAACCGTTGGAAAGTAGCTTGGGATCTGTCTCAATAATCCCCCAACCCATCCGAGCCGTTCCCGGATCAATCCCTAATATCTTCATGCCAGGTTACTCACGACTTCTTGGACATCTTCGTTATCTTCGAGCTGGTCGATCAGACCGACCACTTTCTCGGCCTCGGACTGATCGGTTAGGTTAACGGTCGAGGTCGGTTTGAAACTAAGTTTGGCGTCCTTGACCTCCCAACCCTGAAGTTTATTTTTGACTGTGTCGACCTGATCCGGAGGGGTTTGGACAATGGCAGTACCTTCGTCCTGATCGTTTGGAATGACGTCTTCTCCTCCCGCGTCAGCGGCCGCTAGGAAAAGCTCATCTAGACTCTTGCCGCCAAGAACGACCTCCAGTTCTCCAACCGGCTGGAATTGCCAAGCCACCGCTCCCTGGGAGGCGAGAACTCCCCCACTCTTATCAAGAGTAGTTTTCACAAATCCCAGCGTGCGGTTCTTGTTGTCAGTAGCGCAGGTGATAAGAAGTCCCACCTTTCCTGGGGCGTACCCCTCATAGACCACTTCTTCGAAGCTGGCCCCTTCAGCGCCGCCCTGGGCCCTCAGGATAGCCCGTTTGACGTTCTCCTGGGGCATATTAGCTGACCTCGCTTTGTCGACAGCTAGACGCAGTTTGAAATTGAATTCTGGGTCCGCTCCCGATCTCGCGGCAATGGTAATAACATTGGCTAGCTTGGTGAAAGCAAGACCTCGTTTGACGTCATTGGCGCCTTTTTGTCGTTTGATTGTCGACCACTTGGAGTGCCCAGACATATCTAAATTTTAGCAGATTGAAAGCTTAAAAAATGAAAAAGCGCCGTGGGGGAAGGATGTCTATATCTCGTATAGAATTAATCCTCCTCCCAACGGCGCATCTGTGTCTCCTTTCCCATGACCCACCGGCCGACGAATGTCCGGGGGCTCGTAGCGAGCCAGGAAAGGAACCTAAGAGACCCGAAGAAAACTAGCGACGCTCCAACGATCCAGGCCCAGATCACCTGACGGTCCACCGGGGACGGGTGCGCTTGGACTTGAACCAGAGCCAGACACTTCGACTGAACCCAACGATGATCAGCAGAGCTACTAACGCGTAGACCGAAGCTCCTAGAATGTAAGCTACGAACTGGAGCAATTCCATATATCTCTCCACACTCAATTTGGCTGATTTTGCCACCAGATTCGCTGGGATACGACTCTGGTCGAAAAACCACTTAAAAAAGGAAGGGTCGTCGGACTATATCACACTTTAGTGGGTGACATTGAATCCGACGACCGATCGCACGAAACTAGGTAGATCTGGTCTCGGGCTAATAGCCGGAGATAGATCCACCGCGGAAGATAAGCTCGAGCAGACGGTCGATCCCACGCAGTGGGAAACGACGGGTGCTTCGAGAGCGGGTGGCCTGGGAACGACGCTCCGCCTGTAGCGGGATGCGACTGATCGCGATCGGCGTCGCTTGCGACTGGCGCCGAGAAAACTCGCGCCTGACACCGGGCCAGTAGGCCCAGATCAAACTAGCGATCGCGATGCCTGCGAAGATCACCATGAAGGTGATCGGAGCGGTGTAGGCGGGATCGAGATCCTCAGGCCGCATATTCCCTCCAAATAAAAGTGCGATGTCACGACGGGATAATAAATTTCCCGAGGGACAAGAAGAGATATTAGCACACTATGGGCTCTTTTGCAAGTTTGCTTGCTTAGGCCCCCGCTTCCGTCTAGGGACATCATTGTCAAGTATTGACACCAGATCTCCTGGAGCTATACTAAATCTCGTTATGGAAGTACACCCCCTCGAAACTGAAGCCACCCAAGCGGCTCTAGAGGCCAATTGGGACCAAGCTATCGACCTCAACAAACAGATCGTTAAAGACGACCCCGAGAATCTCGGTGCCTATAATCGCCTGGGCCGAGCTTACTCCGAAGTGGGCCAGGTAGAAAAAGCCAAATCCAGCTATCGCGAGGTGCTGACACACGCCCCCTACAACGCCATCGCCCTAAAAAACCTGGAGCGCCTCAAAGCGATCAACCTGGATAGCGTTAAAATCACTCCCTCGAGGGCAATTAGACCCGATCTTTTTTTGGAAACTCCAGGTAAAACCAAGGTCCTCCTCCTACAGGGCTTGGCCAAGCCAGAAACACTGGCGGTACTACACACCGGAGATCAATTGAAAATTACTGCCAAAGAATCCACCGTGCGCTTTGAAGATCACTTT
>JBBROZ010000024.1:0-9610 GCA_038228785.1 Patescibacteria group bacterium | reverse complement strand
AAGGGCAATCGCCTAATATTATTAAGCACCTAATCGCGGTCGGTGGAGCTATGAGATCTTTAGCGGCTCACTTTGGGGAGAACGCTGATGAGTGGGAATTGGCGGGAACCCTGCACGATGCCGACTACAACTTGGCCCCCTTGGAGCGGCACGGCTACGCTGCGACCGAGTGGTTTAAGGAGCATCTGACCCCAGAGCAAGAGCGGGCGGTAATTAGTCATAACTTCAAATTAAACGCCGTGGCTCCGGAGGGAAATATGGGGTGGTGCTTGTATGCGGTCGATAATTTGGCTGGTCTAATCGTGGCGGCCACCTTGGTATTACCTGATAAAAAATTATCAAGTCTAACGGCCGAGTCAGTACTAAAGCGGTTTCGTGAACCATCTTTTGCCAAGGGCGCCGACCGCGGGGAGATCCAAGCTTGCCGGGAGGTCGGGCTTAGTTTAGAAGAATTCGTCGCCATCAGCTTGCGAGGTATACAAGCGCTTGCAGACCAGTTAGGGCTGTGATACGCTTTTAACGGTTAGCAAGGAAAGGCCTACTAGATAGGATTTCCGGCATATAAGGGTGGAGGCCTAAGGGCCTGGTGGTACGGAGAAAACTGCTCCGTACTTTACGTTATCTAAGGAGTAAACTCTTTAGAATAGAAGGAGTCGAATGGAATTTCTCAAGTTTCATACCGCGACCCAAGTGGGCGAACCCAAGGCAGTCGAAGTTGCCCGTCCTCAGGCCCCATTAAATCTAGCTGGGTTTTTTGACAAAATCCTGCGTTTCGGCACCATTGGTCTGGCTTTCCTGGTCCCGCTCTTCTTTCTTCCGTTAACTTCAGAATTTTACGAATTCAATAAGCAGATGCTACTAGTCTTCGCCACGGTTATCCTGAGCGTTAGCTGGTTTGGTAAGATGTGGAGCCACAGGGAGCTTCGGTTTGTACGGACGCCTCTAGATCTACCGATTCTGTTATTTTTCCTGGCATACTTAGTTACCACGATCACCTCGCTCAACTCGCTTGTCTCAGTCTTAGGTCACTTTGGGCGCTTCAACGGAGGCTTAGTCAGCGTCATCTGCTACATCCTCTTGTACTACGTTTTCGTAAATAATGTCCGGAGCTTGGAGCATGTCAAAAAGATTGCTTGGGCTATGAGCTTGTCGGGACTGATCTTGGCCGTATTTGGCATTTTAGAATACTTCAACGTCTTTGTGATCCCAGTTGATTTCATGAAGAATCGTTTCTTTACTCCGGCCGGATCACCTAACTCGCTTAGTTATTATCTAATGGCGACCTTGCCGATCGCGATGAGCCTGCTGTCAATCGCTAAGAAAACACCGGAGCGCGCGATGTATACCGTTGGGGTCGTCGCCTCGTTCGCCTACATCGCCCTGGTTAACATACTGGCCGCTTGGGTGGGTGTAGCCATTGGGGTCGTGGTCTTCTTTTACTTTGCTAGGGAGGCCTCATTTGGACGAAACAAGCGCCTTTTCTCGACTCTATTAGTAGTCTTCTTAGCCCTGGCGACTCTGGCCATTCCGGTCGTTCGGGAGCGTTTGCCCTCGTCATTGCAAGACTTGCCCAAAGAAATCAATCTTGACTGGAGCAGTAGCTGGCAGATCGCCGCTTCAACTCTGCGGGATCGTCCGATCCAGGGATCTGGGCCAGACACCTTCTTATTTGACTTCACTAGATTTAGGGACGTTACCCTAAACGCCACTCCGTTTTGGAATCTTAGATTCGACCGCGCCAACTCCGAGTTGCTACAGATCCTAGCCACCATGGGACTACTTGGGCTATCCGCTTTCTTGTTCCTGGTTTACCGAATCGTTAGACTAGGTACCAGCTATCTGCCTAGGGAAAAAGAGCTCGAGACTCACACTTTATCGGTCGGGTTTGCCGCCGGTACTCTCTCGCTCATCGCCTTGGCCGTAATATTTGGTTACTTCTCAACCGTCACCGCCTTTGCTTTGTGGCTTTCAGTGGCGATGCTGGTTCGGCTTTGGGTGGAAGAGAAGCAAGTCATCGTCAAATCTACTGTTATCTCGGTTCCGGTTGGCGGGAGCGGTGGCGATGGTCGTCGGGATATTCTTCCCGCCGCCACTTTCTTCCCCGCGCTCGCGCTTGGTATATTCTTCTTGTTCTTGTTTGGCCGCATGTTTATGGCCGAGGCGCTGTTTCAAAAGAGCTTAGACTCGGCTCGTGCTAACGACGGTAAGAAGACTTATGATTACCAGGTTCAGGCGATTGGCATGGGCCAGATCGGTCTGGGAACATTCCAGATCCGCGTGGACCGTGATATCTACCACACCACTTTCTCCGGAACCAACCTACTGTTGGCTAATTCCCTAGCTGGTCAGGAGAAGCCTGACACCACGACTATCCAGACTCTGGTCAGCCAAGCTATTAACGAGGCCAAGGTGGCCAAGGATATCAATCCTTACAATGTTAATAACTGGGAACAGCTAGCGACCGTTTACCGCAACTTAGTAACATTCGCTCAGGGATCGGATCAGTTTGCTGAGCAAAGCTACGTCGCCGCGATCCAGCTCGACCCGACCAACGCCCGGCTTCGAGACGCTTTGGGAACTTTCTATTCGCAAGTCAAAAGGTATGATGATGCTATCAATACCTTGACCCTGTCAGCTCGGCTTAAACCCGATCTTGCGGCGGCCCACTTCGATTTGGCCAAAGCCTTGGACGCCAGGGCCGAAGTTGACGGTACTACCAAAGACCGCCAGCGTGACTACCTGACCGCGGCCAAGAGTGAGTATGAGAATACTTTAAAATTAGTTACCACCGGCAGTAGTGATGAAACGGAAGTCAAAAAAGCCCTCGACGCTGTTAATAAGAAATTAACGTCCTTAGGTGGCCCAGCGACGACCACGACTGCGCCGACAGTCTCACCGACCGCGACCCCGTCTGGCACGAAGCGTTAAGGGGGAATCCTGGTGCTTGCCCGCACACTCAGTAAACTTTTAGACGAATCCATCGTCCCGGCGGTAGTTATTATCGCCGGGAAGGTGCTTGGTCTGGTCCTAGCCAACCTGGTCAACGGCCTGCCATACACGTTGCAACCCGGTGGATCGATTCTTCCCTGGACAGTGGTCTACAACTCCGCGTCCGAGGCCGCCACGGCCAATACTTTCAGTAATTTTGTAATGTATTTAGTAGTTTTAGCCGGATTTGGAGTGGTATTATTCCGAGCCCATTTCCTGCATTCCAGCCACATTCCACCCAAGTTGACCGGGCGACTGGTTCGTCTTAAGCTGGAAAACTTCATCGCCGACACTTTTGAAATCTACCACCAGGCTTTGGTATGGCTAAGTTTTCTGTGGCTCACAACAGTGATTGTTTTTATATATGCACTAGGTGGCGGGAGCTTTTCTCTTGGGATGATCACTTTTCTGCTTAGCTTTGCCGCGACTTATGTCTACACCAAAGATATCGAAATCGAGATGGAAACCGAAAGGCTGATTAGTGAGCACCATTAAAGCAGGACTGGTCTCATTGTTACTACTGGTAGTATTTTCCCTGCCGGGAATTACGGCTACTCAATTAGTCAGCGTGCTGGGAGAATCGGTGGTTAACCAGGATGTTAAGACCCAAATATTGGGTGACAAGGGAACTTTCATCCAAGAACAGAGTGGTAAGTTTACTATCTCTGTTACCCAAGGTGGGACTCATCCAGTACTCAGACTTATCAATCCCAACCCTGTAGCTAAGTCAGTTCGACTGACCCCGCTTCTTAGCCGAGATGCGGCTCTCCTGAGCCAAAGTATTGATCTAACAAGCGCCCAGGGTAGTCTACGTCTCTACGATCACTCTGTTCAACCATTTAATAGTTTCTACGAAGTAATTCTGAAGCCTTATGAGTCACTGAACTTTAATTTACTACCTGTACCTGATAAGGGCGCTCCTAGTTACGCCACGATCAGTTTGGAGGTTCATTAATGCTAGATCTGGCTTGGGTCAAAGACAATCTAACGGCTGCTAAAAAATCGCTTGAGGATAGGGGAGCAAGTGAGGGTTTACTCACTGAAGTTCTAGTCTTAGACGCAAAGCACCGGAAGCTTCTAAAGGAAGTCGAGGAGCTAAGAACCAAGCGAAATACGGCCGCCAAAGCTCGGGCTATAGCAGATGGCAAAAAAATCAAAGCCCAGCTTGACGACAAAGAGTCCCAGCTAACTCAGCTAGCAGACGAGCTATCGGCTAAGGAAATGGAATTGCCAAATTTGGCCCTGCCCGAAGTACCAGTGGGAGATGCGACTAAAAATACAGTTCTAGAAACTTCTGGTGAGCCTAAGAAATTCGATTTTGAGATCAAAGATCACTTACAGCTTGGGGAGAGGCTTGGGATAATCGATACCCAACAGGCGGCCAAAGTTTCGGGGGCCAGGTTTTCTTATCTGAAAAACGAGGGGGCCCTCCTAGAGTTAGCCTTAGTCAATTTTGCAATGGAGCGACTGGTCAAGCACCAATTCTCCCCGGTTATCCCGCCTGCCCTGATAAAAAAAGAGATCACCTCCAAACTTGGTTATTGGCACAAAGGTGGTAATGAGAATTATTATCTGGTCAGTGACGTCGATGGTGATCAGGACAGTTCACTATATCTAATTGGGACCGGTGAGCACGCGCTTGTTCCAATGCATTGGGGAGATATCATCCCAGTCGCCGAACTTCCCAAACGCTACGCGGCTTATTCGCCTTGTTTTAGGCGGGAGGCCGGAACCTACGGCAAGGACACCCGGGGTATTATCCGGGTCCACCAGTTCGACAAGGTCGAGATGGTCAGTTTCGTGGCCCCAGGTGACGACGCTAGGGAGTTTGAACTAATGTTAGGCTTATCTTGGAAAATGATGCAAGAGCTTGGCTTACCAGTCCAGAAAGTGGCTCTTTCAACTCAGGATATGAGCTTTCCCGCGGCCAAGACGGTTGATATCGAAACCTGGTTCCCGTCGCAAAATACTTACCGGGAAACACATTCTATCTCGACGACGACCGATTTCCAGTCCAGAAGACTGAACACTAAATTCATCGACCAAGGTAAGACTGGTTATGTGCACATTCTAAACGGAACATCGTTCGCCGTCGGCAGAACCTTAGCAGCGATTTTAGAAAATAATCAGCGCCCAGATGGTTCAGTCGAGATCCCCAAGGCCTTACAGCCTTACACCGGATTTGATGAGATCGCAGTTAGTTAAAGTTCATGATGAAATATCAAGCTTGTCCGGACCCATCGAAGTTTGGCAAGATGGTTGGGAGCGTAAGCTCATTATCGGAGGCGCCACCCAGTCGATTTTCAGACTAGATAGCAAAGACCGTGGATACTGGCCCCACTTAGTCCCGCAAGAGCGCATCGACTCAGCGCTTATTTTGGGACTAGGCGGGGGGACAGTCGCCCGGATCCTGAGACGGAAGTGGCCACAGGTCAAGATCGTCGGAATCGAGCTTGACCCGGTGGTGGTTAGGGTGGCCACTTCTTACTTTGGATTAGATCCCCAGACTGAGGTTAGAACGCAAGATTTCCGCGCCGTTTTTCAAAAAGACGAGACTTATGACTTGGTCATTGTTGACTTGTATCTTGGTCGATCCTTCTTACCAGCCGCCGAAGAGAAGATATTTCTTTCCCAGTTGCGAGTTAAGTTAAATCAAGGGGGACTAGTAGCTTTTAACCGCATCCCAACCTCCGGCAACAAAAGCGAGCTAGCTATCTTTGAGGCGAACCTGCGTGCTATATTTAAAGAAGTTTGGACCCTGAAGGCCGATTATAACCTGATCTACTGGGGGCGCAAATAGATACAATAATAATCTTTCTAGCTAAATATCTAATCTACCTACTCGCTGCCTGGACTATTGCTAGCGGATGGTATCTGAGCCGGGCTCACGGCTGGCGGCACATGGGATTTTGGCTACTCAAGCTTGGCGTGGCCTTGCTTCTGACCTATCTCGGGGTCAAAGCGCTAAATAACTTGTTCCCGTCAGTTCGACCTTTTATCGTTGACGGGATCGCCCCACTAACCCCTCATGGCAATGACCCATCATTTCCAAGTTCACATGCCGCTGACGCCGCGGTCATGGCTTATTTTATTTGGAGTTTACGTAAGGATTGGGGTATCGTAGCCTTTGGGTTAGTTGGATTAATCGGGACGGGTCGGGTATTGGGCCATCTGCATTATCCAATCGATATTGTTGGCGGGGTGGTACTTGGCGCCCTGACTAGCTACTTAGTTTTGAAGTTTTGGCCTCGTAAATTAACTTAATTCTCTTCTTTTTTCCAAGCGAATAATTGATAGCATTAGCGATCGCTGCTCCTACCTTGAGACCAGTGAAACTACCTGGTCCCGGGACCGCGTCCGCTTCTTCTAGGTCACTTAGAATTAAGTGCTGCGACTTTAACAATTCATCAATAAGTAGTATGGGGTCGGTGCCGGTTTTCTCCTGGACGATCTGACCATTATGCACCAGTGCGACCCTGGCAATTTTGGAAACTGACAGGTCAAGTAGCAATTTCATAAAGTTATCTTTCTAGTCTGCTCATCCACATATTCAAAACGAATTTTAGTAGATGATCCCAGGTCTAGACCTACCCGCTCAGGCCACTCCATGACCGTCACTGTTTTAGGAGCTCCTAAAACATCGTCAATATCTAATCCGGCCAAATCCTCAGGACGACTCAGCCGGTAAAAGTCAAAATGCTCCAAATTGAGCTTTCCTTGGTAACTGCGGCGAATGATAAAAGTCGGAGACAAGACGCGTCTGGTGATTCCCAGTTCTTCGGCTAAGCCCTGGACGAAAGTTGTTTTTCCGCTACCGAGGTCCCCGATCAGCTCCAAAATCTCCCCGCCTCGCAACTTTTGGGCTAAGTCTTTCGCTACGGCTTTAGTTTCTTCAGGCGAGTGGGTAAGTATTTCCACGCTACTGCTCCTCCTAATGCTCCTAGTAGATCAAATAAAGCGTCAGTTACCATCGGAGTTCGGCTTGGTACAAATAGCTGATGTAGCTCGTCACTGATCCCGTAAAGGGTAGTTAGCATAACCGCTCGCCACGTCCCCGAGTACCCTTGGGCTCGAAATATTAGTAAGTAGAGCAGGCTGTACTCCACCAGGTGGGCCGCTTTTCTAGATAGGAAGTTTCCGACTGGCTCGCGCGTCAATTCCAGATGAGGAACGGATGAGAGATAAAAAATTATGGCGGCCCACAGGATAACTGGGATCCAGGCGATTAGAAGTTTCGGCATGTTTATATTATATCCAAAAACAAACCTCCCCACTTGCGCGGAGAGGCTGCGCCGTAGGACAAGTCCCACAGCATTGGGTAACACCGAAAAGATCATACGCTCCTGGTAGCGCTTGGTCAATAAACCTTGTTGAAATTAGTTATGGGATTACCCAGGTTTTAGACTAGCGTTCATTTTTGAGGATTCTCCTTGTATACTATACACGTGCTAAAAATATTCTCGAAACTTCTGGATAGTAATGACCGGGCCGTCAACGACATTCGCCCGATTGTGGACGACGTCAACGCCTTGGAGGCAAAGCTATCCAAATTAACTAAGTCGGAATTTCCCAAACAAACCGCTACCCTGCAAGCCCAAGTGCAAGATGGGACCAAGAGTTTAGACGATGTACTTCCAACGGCTTTCGCTTTAGTACGGGCTGCAGCCCAGCAGGCGATCAAGCAGCGTCCCTTCGACGTGCAGTTGATCGGCGGGGTGGTTCTCCACCAAGGCAAGATCGCCGAGATGAGAACGGGAGAAGGAAAGACCTTGGTCGCGACACTGCCGACCTATCTAAACGCCCTGGGTGGTAAGGGGGTGCACGTGGTCACAGTCAACGATTATTTGGCCAGACGCGACGGAGAGTGGATGGGACAGATTTATCACTACTTAGGTTTATCAATTGGGGTCATTAACCACGAAAAAAGCTACCTCTTCGACCCAGCTGGGACTAATCCCGGGATTTTGGAAGAGGATATTGAGCACCCGGAGGAATTTGGGACGGGCCGATTTCTAAAAGAAGTTACTAGAAAAGAGGCTTACGCGGCCGATATTACTTACGGCACCAACAATGAGTTTGGGTTTGATTACCTGCGTGACAATATGGTCCTAGATCTGGCTCAAAAAGTCCAACGCGGGCACCACTACGCCATCGTCGATGAGGTCGATTCGATTCTGATCGATGAGGCTAGGACACCGCTTATTATCTCGGCTCCCGGGCAGGAGCCAACCGATAAGTATTACCAGTTTTCCAAAGTCGTCGATTTACTGGAAAGTAAGGATTTCCAAATTGATGAAAAACTAAAGACCGCGAATCTGACCGAGTCTGGTATCGGGCATGTCGAAAAAATATTGGGTATCGATAACCTCTATGAAAAAGATTTCAAGACCCTTCATCACATCGAAGAGGCCCTAAAAGCCAAGACGCTGTTCAAAAAAGACGTTGATTATGTGGTCCGTGACAATGAGGTGATCATTGTTGATGAGTTCACCGGACGACTAATGCCGGGACGGCGTTACTCCGAGGGTCTTCATCAAGCTATCGAAGCCAAAGAAGGGGTCACTATCCAACAAGAAAGCCAGACTATGGCCACGATATCTTTTCAAAATTATTTCAGGATGTACGAGAAACTAGCTGGGATGACAGGAACGGCTTCGACCGAAGCCGAAGAATTTCATAAGATCTATAGCCTAGAGGTGGTGTTGGTCCCGACCAACCAGCCCATGATCAGGATGGATCAAGCCGACCTAGTCTACAAAAGCTTGGCCGGTAAGTTTGAGGCGATCGCGCGCGACATCGCCGCGGCTCACAAAAAGGGACAGCCGGTCTTGGTCGGAACGACCTCGATTGAGAAAAATGAGTATCTGGGCGGTATTCTAAAAAAACACGGCGTCCCTCACGAAATCCTAAATGCCAAAAACAATGAAAAAGAAGCCCATATCATTGCTCGGGCTGGGGCGGTCGGCGCTGTCACCGTAGCGACTAATCTCGCTGGACGGGGAGTTGATATTAAGTTGGGCCCGGGCGCCAAAGATCTCGGGGGTCTTTACGTCTTGGGTAGTGAGCGCCATGAAGCCAGGCGCATCGACAACCAACTGCGTGGCCGGTCGGGTCTGCAGGGCGATCCTGGGGCAACGAGGTTTTATCTCTCTTTGGAGGACGACATTATGCGCTTGTTTGGTGGGGACGCCGTTAGTCGAGTCATGTCAACTTTCAAACTTCCCGAAGATGTTCCAATTGAATCGGGCCTGGTCTCTAAGGCTATCGAATCAGCCCAGACTAGAGTCGAAGGACATAATTTCGATATTAGAAAACAGCTCGTCGAATACGACGACGTCATGAACAAACAGCGCCAGATCATATACGGGCGCCGGGACAAAATTTTAGCCGATGTCCAAACTGACCCAGAAGCTCTCAAAAAAAACATCCTCAGTAAAATAAAAGATGAGGTGGCCAGTTTTGTGGGGATTCAAACCTCAGAGCACGGCGAGGTCAATTTCGAGGAGGTTTTAAGTGAAGTACAAACAATTGTTCCATTCGATGAGAAGTCCCAAAAAAATCTACTTGAGCAGATAAAAGCGGCGGGATCTCCAGAAAAAATTACTGAGTTGTTGTCGTCTTT
>JBBROZ010000023.1:0-10125 GCA_038228785.1 Patescibacteria group bacterium | reverse complement strand
GATAAGATAGACAGAATATACGCAACCAGCCAAATCAATTTAAGCCAAATATTCCTTAAGTGGAAAACAAGCGCCACTAATATCGGTGTGGTCAAAACAAGAAAAGCTGCTAGTTCATAAGGTCCTGCAAAAGTTGCGAAAGCTCGGTCGATCCCCATAACCCATTTGTAGTTGTAGTATGCACCCCCAAATCCTCCCAGAACCGCTAGACGCTGAACAACTGCGTATACCCCAACTGGGATGACCAGTATTAGCAGGGTTAAAAAGTATTTTGGCAGATCTTTGCTATTTCTAAGGACTGTGATGGCCACGAAAAATATCGAGAAGTATTGGACATATCTGAGCCAGAAAAGTATCGCTACAGTTGGATAATCGATACTCCTCTGATAAATACCGATCAAAGTCGATAGTAGCATCACTGCTATCCAGAGCAAGATCATGTGGCTGAGTCTTGAGCTAAGCAAACGATTGATTTCCTTATTTTTGATAACAATCATAATTGAAGTAATCAACAGCGGAACAATAAAGAAATCATCATACCTAACAGGGATGGAGGATGTGGTTTGGATGAGTGGAAATTTAGGAACTAAAACGATCGCCGTAATAAAAGCGATTGTTTCCCATTCCAATAGTTTTTCTAGCGACCAGTTAATTTTTTTCATCGTAGGCTTGGTAAGTCAACTCCGCCGTTTTGGCCCAGCTGAATCTTCTCACATTTAGGTATCCTAGTTTAATTAGCCTATTTTGTATCGAAGTATCCTTTACTATCTCTAATATGGCCCGAGCGATTTCAGAAGGCTTGTTTGGGTCTACTAATAGGGCGGCATCCCCAGCTACCTCTTCTAAAGCCGATCCTTTTGATGTTACTACCGGTACTTCGCAACTCATGGCCTCCAACACTGGAATTCCAAAACCTTCATAAAATGAGGGGTAGGCAAAAACGTCGGACAGACTGTAAAGAGCAGCCTTATCGGCTTCGTCTACCGTGCCGACAAAATGAATCCGGGCTTCAAGACCAAGATCTCTAACTAGTTGAACAGTAGCCTCGTTTCTCCATCCAAAACCAGCGCTGCCAGCGATAACCAAATCTTGATTGATCTGTCCGGAGATTTGGGCGAACGCTCTTACCAGGCCCTCAACATTCTTGCGCGGCTCTAATACTCCTAAAAATAGGACAAACTTTTCTGGCAAGTGGTACCTCTTTCTAACTAGACCCAGCTCGGCCTGGTTGACTACTCTGACCAATCCGTCTCTAACCCCGAGTGGGGTCGTCGTTATCTTCGCCTTAGGAACTTTTAAGATACTAGTTATATCGCTGGCCGCCGAATTAGAAATTGCCAAAATCTTATCCGCCCGCCGAACTGATAACGGAATCATCAGCTGAAAATAAATTCTTTTGACAAACGAGTATTTCTCCGGTTGGGTAAAAACGGTCATGTCGAGCTCTGTCAAGACATACCTAGTTAATTTCAGAACCGGAGTAACGTAAACTGGGCTGTGTAGGACGTTAAAGGATCGAGATCGGAATGGCAATACCGATTGTTCCCAAAGAAGGCGAAGCGGTCTGGGCAAGTTAATGATCTCAAAATTGGCGTTAGGCAGATCACTTAGAAATTTGGGTAGATTAGTATTATCCGGACGAATAAAAAAAGTAAACTGATCGTCAGGAAATTTTTTGGCTAGAGTAAATCCGAGGTTAGCAATATAATTCCCGACGCCATGGTCAAGCGAATGCATGGCCAAGGCATTAATAGCGATTTTCATTTTGGATCTTGAATTTTTTATTACTAAAAGTTGCCAAATTACCCCGTTTAGACAAAAAATTTAATAAAATACAGGACCCACATCCTGCATTCTGAACCAATTCTACCAGATATATACCCTTACGGCAAAAAGAAAAGAGCCGCAGGGAGTTTGGTTTTATCCAAACTGCCGTTGGCTCTTATGAACTCTTCTTTTCCTCCCTGATATATTCCGCCAGCGCCACACGCCAGTCGCGGGGGCGAATGTACGGGGTGATCTTCTCAGTCGCTAGCACGGAGTACTTGGGACGAGGGGCAATCTTCTTGCCCTGATTGATCGCCAAATACTCCTCCGTCGTGATGGGCTCCACCGGGTGATCTATTCCAGCCGTCTGGAAGATCACTCGGGCGTACTCAGCCCAACTGGCCTTCTCGCCCTCGTTTTGAAAGTGGTAGATCCCGGTCGGGGCGTTTCCCTCAACCAGCGCTTTGATCCCGAGGGACAAATCCCGGGCCCAGGTTGGACGACCGACCTGGTCCCCGACGATCTTAAGCGGCTTACCTTCCCGGGCCAAACGCAACATGGTACGGACGAAGTTCTTCCCTTCTCCGTAGACCCAGCTAGTCCGGACGACCAAGTGATCTCCGGTCGCCCGAACGGCCAACTCGCCCCGGAGCTTGGTGCGCCCGTAGACCGATTGGGGATCGGTCGGATGGTCTTCGGAGTAGGGAGCGTAGTAATCGCCGTTAAAAACGTAATCGGTGCTGAGATAAACGAGTCTCGCTCTGACGCGGTGGGCGGCTAGGGCGACTACTGCGGTCGCTTGGTAATTGAGTCGGTCGGCCCAAGCCGGATCCGTCTCGCACTGATCGACTTGGGTGGCCGCGGCGCTATGAATCACGACGTCAGGACGAAAGTCCTGGATCAGCTGATCAGCTGATCCTGGTTGCTCCAGATCCAGCTCACTTCGGATCGGGGCCTGGATGATCCAGTCGGCGAAAGCTCTCTGGACCTCCAGCCCCACTTGACCGCTCCCTCCGGTTAGAAAAAGTCTCACGACTTCCCACCGGTGGCGGCCAGACGCTGTCCGTAGACCAGCTGGTAATACTCCTTGAATCCGTCACTTTGGCGGATCGACTGCCACCACTCGGGGTGGTCAACGTACCAACGAATGGATTCGACCATCCCGCGGGTAAAATCGACTTGAGGGTGCCAACCGAGCTCGCGCTCGATCTTCCCTGAATCGACGTGGTAGCGGCGGTCGTGACCGGCCCGGTCTTCGACGTGGGTCAGAAGATCCCTCGAAGCTCCGGTCACCTGCAGGATGAGACCTACGATCTCCCAGTTCTCGCGCAGATTGTCTCCGCCGATGTTGTAGATCTCACCAGGCGTGCCCTGGCGAAGAACCAGGTCGATCGCTGAACAATGATCAGTAACGTGTAGCCAGTCACGGACTTGCTTTCCGTCACCGTAGACCGGCAGAGGCTCCCCCAGGAGAGCGTTCGTAGCCATCAGTGGCACGAGCTTCTCCGGGTATTGCCGGGGGCCGTAAGTGTTGCTACCGCGCGTTACCATAACGGGCAGTCCGAAAGAAACGTGGTAGCTTCGGGCCAAGTGGTCTCCGGCGGCCTTGCTGGAGGAGTAGGGACTCCTCGGATCCAAACGGTCGTTTTCGGTGGACCGTCCGTCGAGGACCTGCCCGTAAACCTCGTCAGTTGAGACCTGAACGAAACGAGCGGTCTGGTACTTTCGAGCCAGCTCGAGAAGAACATGCAGACCAAGTACATTGGTGCGCAGGAAGTCGCTCGAGTTGAGGAGCGACCGATCGACGTGACTTTCGGCAGCGAAGTTAACGACGGCGTCGATGCGGCCGTTCGCGAAGACCGTTTCGAGCAGGTCGCGGTCAGCGATGTCAGCCTTGAGAAAGGCCATTCTGCCGCCGACCGTGAAAAACCAGCGCTTGAGGTTGTCGAAGTTGCCGGCGTAAGTCTCACAGTCCACGACAGTTACTGAGTCGTCCGGATAGGTTTCAAGTACCCGATCGACGAAATGACTGCCGATGAACCCAGCCCCGCCAGCGACCAAGATGTGCATCTTCCCTCCTTATTTGATCTGCTGACTGGCCAGCCAGTCGTAACCGATACCAGGATCGTCGTGGGGAATGCGACCCTCTTCACCTTCCGGTGGAGCAGGGTGAGTCCAGTTGTACTCCCGACTGGTCACGTAAAAAAGCTCCATCGGCCCCTGCGTGACTTTGTAACCGTGGGCGACACCGGGCGGGATCGCCAGGACTTTCTCGGAATTGTTCTCACCGAGGTAGATCTCGAAGGTATTGCCCTGGGTTGGTGAGTCCACACGCAGATCATGCAGGACTGCTTTCATCACCCCGTGCGGCACGAACCACCAGTCCCACTGACGGGGATGGAGGTGCCAGGCGGTGATCGTACCGTCCTTGCGACGACACCACGAGAACTGGGCAAACCCCGGCGCGAAAAATGGGTCGCTAGCCCGGATGATCTCCTGGAAAAAACCCCGCTCATCCGGGAAACGGGGCAGATCCTTGACGATTACTCCGTCGACTGCTCCGGTCTTGGTCACTGTTCGTCCTCCCAGACGTGATTGGCTCCGGTGCGTGCGACCTGAACCGAAACGTTCAGGAGCGAGTCCTTGTCCTCGCCAGCGTCGCCCCACCAGCCCTGAAGAACTGAATGGCTGAGTCGGCCTTGAGCAAGATAGGCATTGTTGACGTCGGTGATCTCAAGCTCGCCTCGACCCGAAGGCTGAAGGGTCTTGACGATCTCGAAGACGTCGTTGGGATAAAAGTAGATCCCGATGACCGCAAAATCACTCGGCGGGTTTTCGGGCTTCTCTTCGATCCGGGTGATCACGCCGTTCTCGAAGACGGGAACCCCGTAGGCGCGCGGGTTACGGACCCGGCTCAGCAGGATCTTGGCTTGGTCGGAGCGGGCCTCGAACTCACGAATCGCTTGGCGGATATTGCCCTCGATGATGTTGTCCCCCAGCGCCACCACGATCGGCTCGCCCGAGGCGAAGGCTTCGCACAGACCCAAAGCGTAAGCGATCCCTCCTGGCTTGCTCTGAACGACGTAAGCCAGCTTGTCCAAACCGAATTCCTGACCTGACTCGAGTAGCGGCAAGAACTCTCCTTGGTGCTGACCGCCGACGGCGACTACGATATCCCGAACCCCGGCGACTGCCAGCATCTGGATCGGGAAATAGATCATCGGTCGGTCGTAGACCGGCAGCAGGTGCTTGTTGGTGATCTTGGTCAGTGGGTTCAGGCGCGTGCCCAGTCCCCCCGCCAAAACAATCCCCTTCACTATTCTTCCCTTTCTGTTTTTTATTTTGTTAAGGTGCGCAAACGCAAACTTCCTGGCACTGATGGGCAGTTAGCAGGAAGCAAGTAGCTGAATTCTATATCTTTATAGGTTAAATATCAAATCGACTTACCTGCTAAGATAAAGATCCTCGTATTGCTCCAATATAATCCGGTACGAATAGGTATTCTTTACTTTTCGGTAAGCGTTCTGGCTTAATTTATACTGAAGCTTCTCGTCAGATAACAACACCCGAATTTTCTGGGCTAAGTCTTGAGAGTCTCTGGGATTAAAAAATATGGCTTCATCTGGTCCTACCACTGCCTTTATTTCCGGAAGTCCAGAAGCCACCACCACCGTTCCAGCGGCCATAGCTTCCACCATAGCAATTCCAAACCCTTCTCTGATCGAAGGAAAGACAAATACATCCAGCTCCTTAAGCATCGATTGTTTATTCTCCTCTGACTGCAGCCCCAACAGATGAACGAATGCACCTACCTTAAGCTTATTAATTAGGTCTTCTAGATTGGCCCTTTCTTTACCATCACCAATCAGCACTAGATGAGCATTTGGTACGAGCCTATGGATTTTCGGCGCTGCTTCAACAAAATAGCGATGTCCCTTTTCTACGGTCAAACGTCCAACTGATCCGATTAATATCGTCTTCGGACCCAGCTTTAAACTGGTTTTGATTAGGTCTTTGTTAACGGCGTTTCGAAAGAAGGCGACATTGATTGAAGCCGGGATAACCCTAATCTTTGATTTTAAGATCTTTTCTTTTTCGTGGAGCGTCCTGGCAACCGCTGGGGAAAGGGCCATCACATCAGTGGCACCTAGATTCATTACTAGGGTATTGGCGACGACATTGGGGATGGTTTTCCAAATCGGCACTTCCCAATCAATCAGGCTACCCAGCAAATGTCCGACCTTGACCGGAACTCTGGCTAAAGATGCCGCGATCAGTCCGTTAACGTTTGTTTTAAGCTGAAGGGTGTGCACTACGTCAGGTTTATTTTGCCTAAAGATTGCTAACGCCCTGTAAATAAAAACAGGATCGATATCTAGTTTTGGGTAAATATTAATAACCTCAATACCCATCTGCCTGCTTTTGTCGGCGACCGGTCCATCAGGCATGAGAGAAGTAACCACATGTCCTCTCCTTACCATCCCTGACGCTAAGTCTAGGTAATGCTGCTCAGCCCCACCAACCTGCCCACTATAAAGTACGTAATAAATCTTCATAGACTCCCTTGTAAGTAGCGGCAATATTTCTCCAAGAATATTTCTTGGCGTACAAATTGGCCTTCTTTTGAAGTTCGGATCTTTGTTTAGGAGACTCGCCAAGCTGTCTTATCTTGCCAACAAGTTGCCCCACATCACCGGCTGGAAAAAGAACCATACAATCCATCCTCTTCTGCATTTCCCTGGCGTAAGGCAAATCCGAGGCGATGATAGCTTTACCATAACCAAGACCTGTCTGAAGAGATTGTGAACCAGCCACGTTTTTTTGGGGAACTAGCTGTATATCCGTCACTGCCATGATTTGACTTATTTCTTGGTCGGCCAAATACCCGGTTTGGAAAATTCTCCTTTGTAGTCCAAGAGCGGCAGCTTTGACCCAGATTACTTTCTGGTACTCTTCCTGCTTTGGTGTTCTGGGACCTCCCGCCAGGATCAAAACGTAGTTACTTGGCAAAAGAGATAACGCTTCAAGTGCTAAATCGTAGCCTTTGGCCGGATCAATAAAACCAAAAACGGTTAGAACTATCTTACCCTGAGTTTCAAATTTTTTTAGAATGCTCTCCCCACCGCTATAATTTGCAGCTCTCTGTATACCCATAGGCATTACCAACACTTTGTTTTCTTTGACTCCATATTTTAATAAATGCTCTTTGTGAAATTCCGAATGAACAATTATCAGGTCTGCCTCATCAAAAACACCGGCGAAGGTGTATTTAGCCCAGGGTGTTAAAGCAATTAATGACTGTACTAACTTCTTAGCTAGTCGAAACGGAGGATTAGGGAAACTGGGATCAAGTTGTAGTAGCATGGGGTGGAATATATGGGCAGTCACCACTTTCTTTACCTTAATCCCTCTTAGAAAATCGGCGAACAAGTAGTTAAAGGGGTTCCACCAGTCTCCAAAGTAACTAAACTCATGCTGAATGTGAACTAGTGAGTAGGATTTATTTATTTTTTGGGCGATTTTATCTAGGTGGGACTCACTTATCTCGGCATCAAGGTATGGAATAACATCACTAGTTAACCCAATTTCAAATAGTCCATCCCTTAACTGCTTGGAATATTCATAAATTCCGTCTTTTATCTCCCAGGGGGCATAAAAAGCTACTTTCATTTTCGCTTCTGAAACTCCTCAAGCTCCCATAATTTCACATAATTCAAGAAGACATTAAAGACATAGTAAATAGTTAGAATAAAACCTCTCACCCCATCCTTGTGGGATCCCCAGCGCACGTACGACCGTACCAGAGAATAAAGCGGGTAGTAAATTAACTGCCACCAGTGAAATCTGACGCCACTCTCAAATAGTTCTTGGGCTCTAAGTGTAGAGTATGATTGAATCTTATCAACTATCTGGTCGTTATTTCGAAAAGTGTAGTGCTCAATTAAACCTTCTAGTATCGGTGCTTCACCTTTAAAGACTAATTTCTCATGAACTTTTTTATTATCAAAATGGACTTTGGTTTTATCAAATATTCTGGGATGGCAGTCTCTTCTGGGCGACCACACCGAGTCCATCCAGCGAAACATATACTCGCTCACGATACTAATCCGAAACGCTTCGAACGGAGGGTTCTCTCCTAGGCTCGTAATCGAATCTCGGAGCTCTTTTGACACCACCTCGTCAGCATCGATCCACAGGACCCAACGGTGTTTGGTTTTACTGACAGCAAACTGCCGAGCTTTGCCGTACCCATCAAAAACCCTGACAAAAATATTGTTAGTAAACCGTTGGGCTATGTCCCGAGTTGAATCGGTCGTTCTCGAGTCAATGACCACTACAATATCATCACTAAACTGGACTGCCTTAAGAGATCTCTCGATCCGGTCAGCTTCATCCCTCGCAATCATGATCACGGATGGAATCATTATAAGATTTCCTTTATCTCATCGAAAGGGAGAAATATATCGCTCGATTTCCTGGTACTAAATAAGAAGTTTTTTCCGTCCGGATCACCGTGCAGAGTCTCAACTCTCATCAATCCTTCATTACTGATTAGATAAAAAAAGTACCCAAGATTTTTGAAGTAACGTTCGATAAAATAGGAGTGGTCCGGGTCAAGGTTGCCCGAAAGTTTCGGATAAAGAGATTTAATAACATCATAAACTAAGACCTCGCACATCACTAAAGGCTCGTGCTTCTTTAGAAGTTCGCTAGCCCCCAACAGAACTTCCTTTTCGTAATACTCGACGTCAATCTTAATAAAGTCGGGCTTAATATGATGTTTCTTTATGAAAGTATCAAGGGTAGTCTGCTTGACATTAATCTCCTTCATTTTTCCTTGAGCGAAGGAGTTAGCAAAATTAGATACTACCGAAGAGGTTTCCGTCAGTTTAGACTCGTCTTGGACGCTAAATTTAACATCTTTCTCGCTATTTCCAACGGCCAGCTGGACAGGAATAACATTTTTTAACGAATTTAAAGACACATTTTCTACTAATCGTTTGAAATTGACTGGGTTGGGTTCAAAAGAATAGACCTTGGCGTTAAGATTTACGGCGCCAGCTATAATTGAGTACACCCCACTATTGGCACCAACATCAAGAATAACTCGGCTCATTTTGGCAATTGCTAAAAACACCTTAGCTTCGGCATCTTCCCATCGCTGACCGTAATAAATTCGGTTGGCTATAGCATCGTCGGTCTTGGTTAAGATTTTGAATCTAACTCCTAGGTAATCAAGATCAATAACTCCGGCTAAGCGCCATTTGTCGATGGCGGTGCTTATAAGCTTATTTAATGACTTTAAAGCCCCCCTCACTAAACGGTTGGTAAAATGATTTGCTCTGATAACTTTTAAAACTATTTTCATGACAAAGCTTTCGCTACAGTCTCTATTTTTGATGATTTTATCGCTACGAGGTGTAGCCCCTCCCCAGCGTTAAACATTGCTATCATCGGGTTGATAATCAGTCCAAGAAACCCTAACATTGAAAATACCTGGCGACTTCCCTTCACGAGCACTGACCACAAGCTCCGGTGCTCTTGAAAAGGCGCGTCTTTTAAAAAGTAAGCGTGCTCAATTGAACTTGAAGCCTTAGCTGGTATCCTCCAAAGACTGGCCAAAATTTCTGATAAAAGTTCCTTGGAATCTCCGTTCATCGTCGAAACTTGTTTGACTTGGAAACCAGTCGATTTTACAAGTTCGAACAAAGTCTTTTTATTAAAGAAAAACGTATGATTTGGAGGAATAAGCTTATTCCAGTATTTGCTAGTTAGTTTCGATATGAAGCTATCGATATTTGGCAAAGTAACAACTAAAATACCTCCTTTTTTTAATAGACCAGAAACAATTTTTAGATTGTCTGAAGGATTGGCAGTATGTTCTAACACATCATACATGGTGATAGCGTCTAGGGCCGGGATTTGGTTTGGTGCTAGGTTGTCTAAGCCAGTTTTAAATACTTTCAACTTTAGTTTTCTAGATGCAAATTCATACCCGTAATTTGAAATCTCTAGTCCATACGTAGTCAGTCCTCTACTCCGACAGTAATCTAAAAATAGCCCAGCTCCACAACCGATATCCAGTATCGACTTGGTGTCTGGGTTGAAGAGTAGAATCTCATCTAATTTGTTTTTGAATTTTAGACGCTCCCAGTATTTGTTTCTGTTTTCTAAGTAATCGGCTGCAAAGTCCTTGCCACCCTTACCACTAAATGCAACCTCTTGCGAGTCGTAATAAGCAGTTGTCTGCTTGGTTGAAAGGGTTGGGTGCGAGAAAATTAATTCACAATTTTTACATTGCATTAAATTGAAATTGCGATTAATTCCGTACCCTTTGACATTCCTATAATAGACTTT
>JBBROZ010000022.1:0-10335 GCA_038228785.1 Patescibacteria group bacterium | reverse complement strand
GCAGCGACTTTTGGATAAAACCATCGTCATTTTAGTGGCTGATCACGGCGAGGCTTTTGGTGAGCACCAAGTAAGTGGGGACCATTTGTCGATGAATGAAGAGGTAATTCATGTCCCGTTAGTACTTTTCATGCCCGGTACAGCACCAGGACGAGTACCAAGCGTAACCGAAGTCAGATCAATCCCGCCCTCGATACTAGCTTTGACGGGACAGTCTAAAGAAAACGCATTTAGTGAGCGGACATTAGTCGATTCGATAAAAGATAAAACCCACGACTTTATAGCCTTAAGCGCATCTAGTTTAGTAAAGGAGGAAGTGGTCAAATTCGTAGCTGATTCGTATGACAATGTTATCTCTAAATTCGGAACGGTCATTCTCCCGCAACCTAGAAAAGGGGAATGGAACAAGCCATACGGAATTTCCGCTCGATCGGAGAGATTTCATCTAGTAAAAAATATTGGAGGTCAACTTGAGCTTTACGATTTAAGAAAAGACTTATTTGAAACGAAAAATATTTACGACCAATGGTCCGATCTCTCTGGTGAGGATCGTCGGGATGCACTACCAGTCCTTAAGTCGTTAGGTACAGGAGTTCCAGTCCACTGCGGCCTCTATTGTCCAGATAGTAGCTTTAACCGTTTATGATTAAACTTAGTCTGCTCGGACTGCTTGCTTTAGCTATCCTCGGTTTAGTAATTCATCTGACTTATCAACCAGTCGTAAAATATTCAGCTAAAAACTTTTCCTGCAGCGGGAAAACCTGCAACGTGATTCTTATCGTTAATGATACTTTGGCAGCAGGTCATCTCAGTCTCTATGGTTATGGCCGAACCACCTCGCCTTTTGTCGATGAATATTTTGGCAAAGGTGGAGTAGTCTTCAAAAATATGTCCAGTAATGCTCCTTGGACCTTGGCCTCTTTTGCTTCTTTCTTTACCTCTCAGTATCCGACCGAGACTAAGCTGGAGACTTATCAGGACAGGCTAGACCCAAATATCCCTGCTTTTCCCAATGTTTTAGCTAGCTCCGGAGTAGATGTGGCCTCCTTTTATTTAGGCGAGGGTAATTCCGGAGTCTTCTCTCGGTTCCCCCAAAAAAATAGCTTCACCTCCGAAGATCCTCTGACCTATGATCTGGGGATCGATTGGATCAAGACCCATCAGCAAAAATCCCAGAACACACCATTTTTCATAATGGTTCACAACCGAATTGTTCATGAACCATATGATCCGCCAAATCAGTACCGAAAATTGTTTGGTGCCCCAGAGAAATATCCGGGAGCGGTCCTCGATACCGAACTCGATCAGGCTAATAAAGACCCTCGGGGTGTGACGAAAGATCAACACGATAGATTCGTTCGTCAATATGACCAAGAGGTTCGTTATGTCGATGACCTTACCAAAAAATTTATTAGCGACCTCTCGCAAGAGGTTTTGGACAGCTCACTTATTATCTTTACCGCTGATCACGGCGAAGGGTTTGGGGAACACGGGGTATATGGGCACACCCAATCTGTTTACCAGGAAGTTTTACACGTCCCATTTTTAGTCAGAGGTCCTGGAATTAAACCGGCGATCGTGGATGCCTCAACCTCGCTTCTTAATTTAGGACCGACGTTACTGGACTTATTTGGACTGTCAAAAGAACCGACGTTTAAAGGGGTTAGCTTGATGCCTGTTTTGCAAGGCCAAACGTTTGCTGACGAGACCGTCAAATCAGAACTGGCTTACCGCATATGGCCAGGTGGGACAAGACTAGATCGATTGCCCGTGATTAGGAAAAGACAGCTACCGGACAATGGTTGGACCAGTGTCCGAAAGGGCAGTCTCAAAATTATAGAGGGTCCAACTAGGTCATTTGAAATATACGATCTGAGTTCCGATCCAGGAGAGAAAAGGGGCCTAGCTCAAAATCCTCCGGCTGGATTGGATGAATTGAAGCAGTTACTACCGAAAAAGTTTTAAGGTTCCATTAGGGACAACGTTTGATTGACGGAGATATTGCTCAGTTTTTGAATCTGACCGTTCGGCCACTTTACTTCCAGAGACTCTATCTTCAAAGCTTTACCAAGTCCAAAAGTTTGCCAAAGACTATTTTGTGAGACGAAAGAGGATCCGCTAACAACCTCGCGGATTTGAGTTTTGAGCCCAGCTTTAAGTGTAATCCTTGCTCCAACCGCGTCCCGATTACTTACAGTACCTCTTAATTTAATCGTAATCCAATGATTGCTATTTCCTTGGTTAAGATAAAGTCGGTTTTTGGAATTTGGGCTAGTCCACCCGCCCGTAACCATGATGTCGGTAAATCCGTCGCCATTATAGTCAGCAAAGGCGGCGGCTTCTTTAGGCTCGTCGATCGAAATACCTTCTTGAGTGGCGACCTCCTCAAATTGACCAGATCCGTTATTACGGTAAAGACGATCAACCCTGGTCTTTCCAATTTCAGGGTTCCAGATAACTCCGCCGGAAACTTGACCATCAACGACGTATAGGTCAAGATTGCCGTCGTTATCATAATCAAGGAATCCCGCACCCCAGCCAATGGACAAACTGTCAGATAAGTTTAAATCTGGGGCCACATTCGTGAATGTGCCGTCGCCGTTATTTTTCCAAAGAAAATTTTCCCCGGTATTAGTAACGTATAAGTCTAAATAACCGTCATTATTGAAATCTCCCGCAGTTACTCCCATACCGCTGGCGACTCGGCACAGGCCCGCTTGTAAAGTTACGTCGGTAAAAGTTCCGTCGCCGTTATTTTTATAAAGTGGGCTGACTCCACTATCAGTTGAGACGAAAAGGTCGGGTCGCCCGTCATTGTTATAATCAAACCAGATAGGTTGAAACGATTCTTTATAAGGCCCATTAATAATTTTTAATTTATCGGGCGGTTGGTCATGGAGATCATTACACTTTGCGACGCCACTGACTTTTGATTCTAATGTTATATCCCTAAAAGTGCCGTTGCCGTTATTTAGATATAGGATATTTGGTTCCGAAAAGTAGATGTCGTTTTGTTGAATTCCGTGATTAGCTACGTAAAGATCCAGATAGCCGTCGCCATTATAATCGGCCCAGGCGGCACCTCGTCCGTGATAAGTATCACGAATTCCAGATTTGGAGGAGACATTGGTAAAGGTGCCATTACAATTATTGTGATATAAAATGTCCATATCGCCTGATGTGGGTTGGCTAGCATGATTGACTATATATAAATCAGGACACCCGTCGTTGTCGTAATCGCCAAAGACCCCGGCAAACGAATTTCTCTTTATCGTGATGCCGGATTTTGCGGTTACATCAGTGAAGATCCCTTTATTTTGACGGAAGAGACGATTGCCGTCTTCACCACCGAAGACGAAAAGATCGAGTTGGCCGTCTCGGTCGTAATCTGACCAGGAGGCTCCTATCGATCCGCCTCTTTTCTTAATACCGGATTTTGCGATTACGTTTTCGAATGATGGTTGGTGGTTTTGGAGCTGAGTGGCGTTAGTCACACCTCTGGCTAGCGTAACGATCCCCGAAAGTCTTTTTTGAATAGTTTGTGCCAGGGCAATCGTCGAATCATTAATTTGAGTTGTGGGTCTGGAGGTAAAACTGGGTGGTAATAGTATTACTGCTGAAAGTGCGAGTATGGTTAAAGTTAGTAAGCTAATTATAGCTATCTTGAAGACTAAAATGGGTCTTACTAAAGGTAGGCAATGTATTTTCACAGGCTAAGCTAATATAGCTCTTTGCGAGTCGCCTGAGCAACACACAAAATAATACTTTCTGTAAATCATAGTTTGCTTTAAAATCAGCCCAATGAACCTCTCCGTTGGAATTGTCGGACTTCCCAATGTCGGTAAGTCCACTCTATTTAATGCCCTGCTCCAAAAATCAGTCGCCGAGTCGGCCAATTACCCATTTACTACGATCGAGCCGAATATTGGGGTCGTGGCCGTTCCAGACGAGCGTTTGGCCAAATTAGCCCAGGTCGTGAGCACCGAAGTCATAATTGCAGCCACAGTAAAGTTTGTGGATATCGCGGGGTTGGTTAAAGGGGCGGCACAGGGGGAGGGGCTGGGGAATAAGTTTCTGTCTCATATCCGTGAGGTGGACGCCATTATTCATCTGGTGCGTGATTTCTCGGATCCCGATATCATAAAAACTGGTGAGACTCCCGAGGAAGATCAGGCGATTGTGAACACCGAGCTGATTTTGGCGGACCTGGAGACTGTTTCCAAAATGGCCGATGATGCCGCTCGGGATGCTAAAGCCGGACAAGACCCTACTTCAAAAGAGCGCGCCGCTGGTTTGGACAAAATGAAATTGGGACTGGAGCGCGGGAAATTAGCTATGGAGGTTAGTTTGAGCGAGAGTGAGAGAGAGGCCCTGGGAGTTTTACCGCTTATTACCATTAAACCACAACTATTAGTTCGTAATGTCGATGAAGAAGGTATTTCTTTAGACGAGTTGACCATTTGTGCCAAGCTGGAGGCTGAGCTAGCGGAACTATCGCCCGATGAGGCCAAGCAGTACTTAGCGGAGCTTCATATCGAAGAAACCGGTTTGGAGCGGCTGATCAAAGAAGCCTATCGGGTGCTGGGTCTTCAGAGCTACTTCACCGCCGGGGAAAAAGAAGTGCGCGCTTGGAACATTAGAACTGGTACCAAAGCGCCTCAAGCGGCCGGGGCCATTCATACCGATTTCGAGAAGGGCTTCATCAAAGCCGATATCGTCCCCTGGGACAAATTAGTCGTCGCCGGAGGATGGAACGAGGCGCGGGCTAAGGGTTGGGTCAGGCTGGAAGGTCGGGAATACGTCTTCCAAGACGGTGATGTGGCCATCTTTCGTTTTCAGTCTTAGCTGCGTTTAAAAAGATAAAAATTAAATCCGTTCTGGTGGTAAAAAAGCTCCACTTCTTGGAAGTTGCCTCTCCCAATTAAAAATTCCGCTTGGTGTAGCGACTGACCGTTTATTAGTTGGCCCAAGCACTCTTCATTACTAATTTCTCGGCAGCCAAGTATAAGAAACTCGTTAGTATTTAAGCTCCGATATCCGAAATCCGAATTGATTAGGTAAGACATTCTATTGCCAAAGTCTTTTTCTATCTGGTACCAAAAGACGGCGTCGTATGAGAGCACCACTTTTCCGTCCAATTTACCAGGGTAATAAACAATACGAAAGAAATCAAGATCCGTTGGGTGCGCAGTCTTACTAATCGCCAAAACTTTATACTCGATAGCACGGGTGGCTGATAATATTTTGGTCAAGTTTTGTAGCGGAGGTTGGAAGGGGAATTTGAGTAAGGGGAAGACCAGTAGTAATCCGAGGAGAGCAACTCTTAGTAACCTATTAGGTACGTGTATCAGCAGAGCTGTGATCAGTAAGGACATTGGGGTGAAAATGGGTGTAAAGTAATCCGGCCGCCAGGGTAGATGAAAGGGCGAGGACAGAATGAAAAACGACACAATCACCAAAACAATCAGGGAAATATTACTTCTATCCTGAGTCTTTTTCCTGATTAACCAGATGGTAAAGCCAATTGTAAGCAGCGAGAAAGAAAGCGAAGCGAAAGATCCGAGCGACCACCACTCTGACGTGAAAGTGCCTAGATTATCCCATAAGTTTAAAAGGGCCTGATCTGGAGCAATTTTATGGCTAAATTCTAGACTAATTCCTGATCGACTCGACCAGTAAACCAGGTTTGGCAAGAAATAAGCGGTGAGGGTGATGATGAGCGTGAGGGAGCTGAGATAAAATTTTAAGCTTTTTCCAAACAGCAAAAAATTGATAAGTAGGAAGGCTGGGATCAGTACCAAGGCGGAGTTATTAACGGCCCCAGCGGTTGCCAAAAAGACTGCCGAAATAACAAGAAGTGCCAGATTTTTTTTAATAACTGCAAAAACAAACGTTAGTAGGGACAAATTTATGAACCAGGACATCAGATTTGGTTGCCAAAAATAGGCCGCTTCGGAGATAGCAAGGGGATTAAAGGCCAGGACCCCGGCCGCGATCAGTCCAACACGTCCGTTGAACATCCTCTTACCGGTCAGATAGACCATCGGAATGATTGAGATTTGTAGTATCAGGTTGACCACACTGACCCAAATGAAGCTGTCATGGATCCTAATGATGGCAGCGAGTAGGTAGTAATAAAGCGGGCTGTTTTTAAAAACGCCCAAAAGTGGATTGGCTGGTCCTAAGGCGGTATGTTCATTAAAGTAGGCAATATGTCTGGAAATTAGCAAGTCCCGACCGACGTCGGGATTATCTAAAGGGTAATCAACTTGACTGAGACGAAGCCCGGCTCCAAGTAAAGTAATTAGACTAAGTACTACGACCTCGCGGCGATTTATTTTTCGAAGCAACCCCATCTTAAAATTACTCTAACACAGGTCTTGTGTCCCCAGAGCTAGTCTGATAGAATCACCACGTCGCCCGCAAGGGCTCGTTTTATTATGATGAATACTATGAGAAAATATTTAGTAACAATCGTTTTCAAACCAGAAGCGGCGCAGGTCGAAGTCTTAAATGATGTCAAAGAGCTAGTTGGGGAATTTGGCAAGATTACTGGTGAGGAAGAGCTAACCCTTAAAAAACTCGCTTACGAAATGGCCGGAAGCACCGAGGCTAGTTTCTACCAGCTCCAGATCGAAGCCAACGGGGAACTGAACACGAAGTTAAATGAGATGCTTCGGATCAGCGACGAGGTCGTAAGATTTATGATCAAATCGGTAAAAGAAGTAAAGCTGTCCCAAGAAAAAATAGTAACTGAGGTTAAGAGTACTTGAGCAGCCGTTCGTTAAATAAAGTTCAACTGATCGGTAATGTCACTAGAGATCCTGAACTGCGTTACACTCCGCAGGGAACAGCCGTGTGTTCGATCGGTATTGCGACCAATCGTAGTTGGCTACCTGACGGTAGTACGGAGCGGCGCGAGGAAACAGAATTTCACAAGTTAGTCGCTTGGAACAAATTAGCCGAGCTGTGTAGTCAGCTCATCACCAAGGGTCGTAAGATCTACGTTGAGGGGCGACTGCAAACCAGGAGTTGGGAAACTCCTGATGGGGAAAAAAGACAATCAACTGAGATCGTGATCGAGGATATGATGCTCCTTGACGCCAGGCCCGCGGGAGACGCGTCTAAGCCCGAGTACCACGCCCCAGAGAAGCCAGAGCCCAAGGAAGAGTCCAAACAAGAAGATTCCAAACAAGATGCCCCAGCCGAGCCAGTACAGATTAAAGAAGCAGCCCCAACCGAGGAAAAAGTCGACGAGAAGACAACTAAAATTGAAGAACCAAAAGAAGCCAAAAGCGACGAAATAGATTTGGACGATATACCTTTCTAATATGCCAATAACTAAAAGACGACCTTCATCTGATAAGAAAATGCCAAGAGGCGGACGACGCAAGTCCTGCTTCTTCGATGCCAATAAAATCGAGCCCTTATTTAGCGATACTCCGGTCCTTAAGAAATTTCTAACTGAGCGCGGCAAGATCGTTCCCGCCGAGAAGTCGGGCTTGTGTGCCAAACACCAACGAGCTGTCGCCAGATCCGTCAAACAATCCCGGCAGCTCGGCATGCTGCCATACACCGATCGGTAACTAAATGACACCTGCCCCCAACTCCATCTTCGTGGTCAGCTTAGGTAACGCCGTTACCAAAGGGATCTTTTTCTCCCAAGATAAAATTTATCGCAGTCTGGCTTTAGCGACGAAAGACGATCCAACTTCGGGGTTATCGGCCGTGACCAAAGCTTTAGAAGTAGAGGTTGGCTCCAAGATTGATCCGGGTAAAGTGATCATCACTGGACGCCAGTCGGATTTAGATAAGCTAGCTGGCCAGGTCGAGGCTACCTTAGTTGGCGATGACAAAGCTGTCGCCGCGGCCGAACACTATTTAACCCAGAAATTTGCTAGCCCGACGGCCATTTTAGACGTCGGACCGTCAGCTTTCTTGGAGCGCTACCCCGCTGAGGAGATCGGGCGATGGTTGCCATTTGTGGTCAACCTGACTGATATTGAAAATCAGCTGGCCAATAAAAGACTCTACCCGCGCGTTCTACCTGTCACTGAGCATGAATGCGAGATCGACTTAGCCGTGGCTAGGCAAGCGATTATAAAACTGGGCCAAAAAGATGGTCGGGACAATCTACTTCTGGAAACCAAGCTCAACTTGGTCCTAACCGGGGGACTATTAACGGAGATATCCAAACTGTCTGATCTGGTCAGTGTGGTTTTGGATAGTTTTTATTTCAAATCTGGGGTCAAGGTGATCATTGACCAGCGTAATGATATCGCGCTTATGGGGGCGCTTCTGACCCAGTACCCAAGCTCCGAGTTACCAGATTTGGAACTTAAGATTATCGGCTCGGCCCTTCATTTGGGTGGAGTGCACCGAGTTAGCATAGATTTTGGTTATCAAACCAAACAGCGCTTAGTTTTGGATTCAGGTGAGATCATCAAGATTCCGGCTGAGGAGCAGCACCAAGTCGAAATCTCGGTAGCCACAGGAAAATCGACCCATCGCTATACCTTAGGTGGTGGAGAGGGTGGAATTTATCTCGATAACCGGGTCAGGCCCCTTGGAGTGATCTCTGGATCCAAAGAATCAATTAGCAAAATTTTAAACTGGCGCCGAACACTCGGGGCTGAAAGCTTAGTAAGTAGCTCAGAGGTGTCCCCATGATCCTACCGGTCAGGATCCCTTTCCAAGCTAAGACTACGGTCAAAATTGAGCGCAGTTTGCCTGGCGCCGGAAAGATCTTAGTCAAACCGGGCGACGAAGTTACCCCAGAGGAGGTCTTAGGGGAGGCTGAAGTTAGCGGCGGTTTCCGCAAGATCAATTTGGGACAGATACTAGGCATTAGAGATCTAGGTAAATCATTAATCAAAAAAACGGGCGAAGTAATCTATAAGGGTGAGCCCTTAGCGCGGGTTAAGAAGATGCTAGGGCTGCGCAGTAGTGTCTATCTCTCTCCAGTCGATGGGGTCATAGAAGAGGTGACTGGGGGAGAGGTGACGATTCGTTTTGTCCCTGGTGAATTTAAACTATTAGCCGGGTTTGGCGGCTCGGTCGAGTCAGTGGAGGAGGGGAAATCGGTAACGATCATAAGTAGCGTTACCCGAATTCGCGGGGTAGTCGGGGTCGGGCGCGAGCGGTTCGGAACGATCAAGGTGGTTGGAAAGCCGGGCGAGTTTCTGCTTCCCCAGCACCTCGACAGCTCATCCGTGGGCAAGATTGTGGTTGGGGGGGCGATCGTGACCGCCGATACCATCGAAAAAGCCTTGGCGATTGGTGTGAAGGGTCTGGTGACAGGCGGGATCAATTTCCATGAGACCATGGGTTGGAGCGAGGGGAGCGATATTGGACTAAGCATCGTGGCCCTGGAAGGGTACGGATTTCACCCGCTCAGTAGCCAAGTTTTTGACGAAGTTGCTAAATATGATGGTCAGTACGGATCGATCTCAGGTGAGCGGGCGGAAGTGTTAATCGCCGGCAGCGGTGGTGTCAAGCAAAAACCAGTCCCACCTTGGCGCGAGGTCAAAGTAGGTGACTTAGTGCGGGTGGTGGCGGGTAGTGATCTGGGGGCTTACGGGGAAGTAACGAAACTGCCGCGCGAGAAATCGGTATTGCCCTCGGGAATTCGCTCCGAGCTTGTTACAATTAAAGTCGGATCCGGGGAACTTCAAGCCCCCTGGCAAAACTTAGAGGTGACGGGATTTAAAAATGACTGAATACAGAAGAAAAATTATCGCCGCTGGCTTCCTCTTAGTCTTGGTATTTACCACTGGTTACGCCTTGGGCAAGCAGAACTTCCAAGCGGGCGTTAATGGTGGCAAGATCACCTTTACTCATGCCAACCCACCGCGTGACCAATTGGTCGATTTTGGGCTCTTCTGGGACGTTTACGACACCATCCAAAAAAGCTATTACGACAAAAGTAAAATTGACGGACAAAAGATCTTGTACGGGGCGATTCAAGGCATGGTCGCTTCCCTTGGGGACCCTTACACCTCATTCTTGAACCCCGAGCAAAACAAAGAGGTTAAATCCGAGCTGGCTGGAACCTACGAGGGGGTCGGGATTCAACTCGGTTATAAAGATAATAAGCTGGTCGTAATCGCGCCGCTTGAGGGTACTCCGGCCAAAGAGGCGGGGGTTAAGGCGGGAGATAAGATCTTAAAAATAGGGGAAAAGGTAGCTGACAGCCTGACCTTGCCGGATGCGGTAGGTTTAATTAGGGGCGCCGCCGGGACCAGTATCGCTTTGACCCTACTTCACGACGGCGCATCGGAGACATACTCAGTGAACTTGACCAGGCGCTCGATCCAGGTCAAGTCAGTCGAGTTT
>JBBROZ010000021.1:0-10778 GCA_038228785.1 Patescibacteria group bacterium | reverse complement strand
GGTTTTTTAGCTTTACGATTTCGGTGGGCAGGTCGCTCAATTTATTTTTCGACAAGAAAAGACGTCGTAAATTGGTTAACTTGATAACCTCGGGCGGCAATTTATCCAAATTTTGGTTGGTAAGGCTTAGTTTGCAGACCTCCTCCGAACGGCGGGCAGCATCTTTAAGGGAAGTAAAGAGGATGTACTGCTTGGGGTCGCTGGGACAGCTGAAAGTGGTGCGATCTTGAGTCGTAAAGCTTTCTAATCTGCCTCCTAAAACAGTTTTGTAAATGAAAAATCCCACTCCAAAGATAAGGGAAGATCCGAGTGATAAGTAGAGTATCGCCAGCATGAACTTGGTATGGCGCGGCAAAGGAGTGGTTGTATTGGCAGATTGGTTTGGTTGAAACACTTATCCTCTTAAGCTTTAGTCTACCAGCTTAATCACGCGTCTTAAACCACTTCGGACCGGCTTCGGTATCACGCAGTATGTAACCGAGATTAGTGATCTGAGAACGAATTAAATCAGCTTTGGCAAAATCCTTCCTATCTCTGGCCTCTTCTCGCTCATTGATTAATTTTTGGGTAGCCAGGTCAATATTTACCTGTGACTGTAAAAGGTTTAAACCCAAAACCTCGTCGAATCTAAAAAGTGTAGCCGCTTTGATCTCGTCGGGTAAACTTGACCCGACTAATTCCCAAACCAAAGCTAGAGACCCTGGTGTGTCCAAGTCGTGGTTAATTTTTTCCTTGAACTTCTTCTCAAATTCGCGATTAACTTCAGTTGGTGCTGGCCAGGAACTAACCGTTTGACGAAGTGAGGTCAGAGCGTTTTGGGCGGCTTGCAGACTGTACAAACTGAAGTTTAACTTCGAACGATAGTGGGCTGTTAGAGAAAGGTAACGAAACGATAAAGAATCGTATCCTTGTTCAGATAGTTGGCTCAGAGTAAAGATATTACCAGCTGATTTACCCATCTTGGCCTCATTCCAAACTAGAAATTCCCCGTGCAAAAAGTAATTAGCCAGCGATTTTCCGTATGCGGCCTCTGATTGAGCTATTTCATTAGTGTGGTGGACTGGAATATGATCGATCCCACCGGTATGGATATCAAACGGTTGGCCCAAGTACATGGTACTCATGGCGCTACATTCAATGTGCCACCCGGGAAACCCTGTTCCCCAAGGGCTATCCCACTCCATTTGACGCGCCTCATCCGGTTTAGAAAATTTCCACAAGGCGAAGTCGTGTTGAGATCTTTTCTCGAGGTTTTCTTCTACTCTAGCGCCGGCTTGCTGTCCCGATAAATTGAGCCGGGCTAGCTTGCCGTAATCTTTGAGTTTGGAGGTATCGAAATAAATTCCGTCCGTCGTTTGATACGTGAAACCCTTTAATTCAAGCTTTTGGATAAGACCCAATTGTTCGGGGATATGATCCGTCGCTTTGGGCATAATCTCCGGCAGGAGAATATTTAGCTTTTTCAAGTCCTCGACAAATGCGGCGGTGTATTTCTGAGACAACTCCCAAGCTGACTCGCCGACTTTCTTGGCCTCTTTCTCGAGCTTGTCTTCCCCGCTGTCTTGGTCGCTGGTGAGGTGTCCGACATCGGTAATATTCATGACTTCTTTGACCTGGTAACCGTTGAATTCCAAAACCCGCCTTAGCACGTCACCGAAGATATAGGTCCGCAAATTGCCGATGTGAGCGTATTGATAAACGGTTGGACCACACTCGTAAAGTCCGACTTTTCCCTCGGAGATGGGTTTAAATTCTTCAATTTTCCTAGTTAGGGTATTAAAAAGTTTGACCACAGGCTAGCTTCCCAGATGCTGGCTAACAATCCGACTGACTACTGCTCCGTCAGCGGCCCCGCCAAGTTTGGGCATGACTGAGGCCATCACCTTACCCATGTCAGACGGGGCAATAGCCCCGATTTCATGGATAGTGGCGACGATAATTTCTTCAAGTTTAGCCTGGTCCATTTGCGCCGGTAAATAACCCGCCAGAACTTTCTTCTCGGCTTCGTTTTTGGAGACCAGATCCGCGCGGCTTAATTTATTGGCCCCCTCGATAGCTTCGTCTAGCTGTTTAGATTCTTTTTGGACGATTTTGGTTATTTCTTCGTCACTCAAATCCGATCCCTTAGCGATTTTGGCGTTACTAGCTGCCGCTACGATCATGCGTAGAGTCGACACTTTAACCTCCTCGCGGGAGAGCATGGCTTGTTTTAGATCGGTTTGGATTTGATTTAAAGAAGCCATTTTAGTAAGTCGTTCTTCCCTCAAAAGCTCTAGTTAGCGTGATTTCATCGGCGTATTCAAGGTCTCCCCCGACCGGCAGTCCCCTGGCCAGTCTGGTCACTTTGACCCCGAGGGGGGAGATCAGCTTGTGTAGATACATGGCCGTGGCCTCACCTTCCATATTGGGATTGGTTGAGAGAATCACTTCTGTAACTTTACCCCCCTGTAACCGGGTTAGCAACTCCTGGATCCTAAGGTCTTCGGGACCGATATTTTGCAAGGGCGAGATGGCCCCGTGTAAGACGTTGTAAACACCATTAAAGGCCCTGGTTTTCTCGATGGCTAGGATATCAAGGGGCTCTTCTACCACCATGACGGATCCGTGGTTTCGGGAAGGATCACCACAGATATTGCAGGGATCGGTCTCACCGATATTGCCGCAAACCGTGCAGATTTTGGTTTTTTCTTTGAGCTCACTAACCGCTTTAGCCAAGGCCTGGGCGTTCTCCACTGGGGCGTGCAAAAGATGGTATACCAAACGCTGGGCACTTTTGGGACCGACACCGGGCAATTTTTCAAACTCCGAAATAAGATCCGCCACCGGTTTAGCGATTTGATGACTCATATTTATTTAAATAAATCTTGCAATGAGCCCATCTGGGATTGCATTCTTTTAGCGGCGATTTTCTGGGCCTCCTCGATCGCTTCGTTAACAGCTTGGACGATGTCTTTGGCACTGGTAGTATCGGGGTAGCTAAGGCCGTGCAGTTTCATATCGGCTGAGATCCTAACCGTCACCTCTCCCCGGCTGATCTCAAGCTCTTCCGCCGCCAATTCTTTTTTAAGCTGATCGGCCTGCCTTTTTAGATCCATGAGTTGTCTGGCCTTATCTAACATATTCCTCCTTAAGAAATATTGGAAATAAAGATATAGTAGATCTCGTTCACTTTGTTTCTCACCACTGCATTTTCAATTGATATTCGAATTGAAAATGTCGACGGCTTTTTGGACCAAATCGTCACTAGCCACCTCTTCGACGTTTTTGACCTCGTCGACGGAGATCCGTTTGGCCTCACGTTTCTCACCTAAGACCGTCTTGATTCGTACTTCCTTGCCCATTATATTACCAATTTCTCGTTCGACTAGGGATTTGTTCTTGGCCTGATCGACCATATCTTTGTGGAATTTATAAAAGAACTTCAGAGTGACCACTTTACCTGAAATCTCGTAAGGTTCACAGCCTCTTAGAAAGGCCTCTAGGGAATGATTGAACGGCTTGATCGCCCGCAGGAGCTTGTCCCAGCTAGCTTTCAGTTTAGAAAGGTCGTCACTTTCAATACTACCTACCACAGTTCCAGGATCCTCGTCTCTCACTTCTTCGCGCACTGCTTCTTGAACCACCTCGTGAACCACCTCGGCCACAATCCGCTCTTTCGTGCCAACGCTTTCGATGATGGCTAGCTCCAAAGGCAAAGTCGGCAAGACCGCGGCTTTGAGCTCGGCGTGAGCCCGGCTAAATAGCCGGATTAGCCGAACCGTTTTTAACTGTCTGACATCGTTACTGTCTCGCACGGCCTGAAGGAGTTGGACTCGCAGTTTATGGACCAGCTCCGCGGTCGCGAAGCTTAGATTTATTCCCGACTCTTGCCACGAAAAAACAAGCTCCAAAGATCCCACCGCATTTTCCGAGTCGATTAGCTGCAACAGCTTATCAGTATTGCCCCCGCGCCTCACCATACGGTTAATTTTCTCAGCGCTAACCTTGCCACCACTTGAGGCCTGCTCGAGCACGGTCAGGGCGTCACGGTAACTACCATCCCCGGAGGCAGCGATCGCCGCTAAGGCCTCAGCGTCGATTTCAAAATTTTCTTTTTTGGCGATTTTTTTGACGACTAGTGAGATATTCTGGATGGACGCAGGAGCGAATTCAAACTTCTGGCAACGGCTAATGATGGTGGCCGGGATTTTATGAACATCGGTGGTACACAAGATGAAAACGACATGCTTAGGGGGCTCCTCTAGGGTCTTAAGAAGCGCGTTAAAAGCCTCAGTGGTCAACATATGCACCTCATCGATGATGTAGGTCTTATAGGCACCTTGCGTAGGGGCCAAACGAATCTTCTCGCGCAGATCCCTTATCTCCTCAATTCCCCGGTTACTAGCGGCGTCTATTTCGATGACATCCAGGTTCGAGCCCGTATTTACTCCAAAACAACTGACACATTTATTACACGGCTCTCCGTCTTTGGGGCTAGCGCAGTTCAGAACTTTGGCCACGATCCGAGCCGTCGTGGTCTTACCAGTTCCCCGAGGGCCAACGAATAAGTAGGCATGGGAAAACTTACCAGCCGAGAGCTGAGTTTTGAGAGTTTGAGCCAGATCAATCTGACCTACCAGGTCGCTAAAATTTTGGGGACGATACTGTCTGTATAGACTCATAAACACCCTACCCGTTTAAAGATAATTTTAACTGACCCCAACGAAATTAGAAAGTAACTCATAAGGTAAACGTTTGACAATAATACCGAATTAGAAGAACATGTAATTAGTTATGTCGTATCCTAATAAATTCGTGACTATTGCCGTTATTTTACTTACTGCTGGAGTTTTAATCTTGGGTTGGTTTGCCCTTAATCAAAGGGGTATCGGTCTTTCATCCATTTTCAAAACTTCTTCCGGCTCCTCTATACCCACCGCCTCGGACGTACTTAACTTACCGAAAGCGAACGCCCCTAAAAGCGAGTTTGATCAGTACAATAATTTGGTCGAAAGTCGGGCTAAGGATGCTACTGTCCTTACCTTGGCTGCTAACTGTAAGCCAGATCCGCTAGTTCTGCATGTCAAGCCCGATGTTGCGGTTAATATAAAAAACAGTGATACCGTCCCTCACACGATCAACTTCAACAAGGACAACCTTTATAAGCTCAACGCTGGTGAAACTAAGTCCTTTAGCCCATCTCAGTTCGCTCCCAACATTACGTCGGGCGGATACACTTACGGTTGCGACTCCACTTACCCGATTGGAGTTTTCTGGTTTAAGTTTTAAACTTCTTGGTTAACTTGATTAATTTTAATCAGAAAAAAATACTGTATCAATCGATACCTGCCCTCATCCTTTTCTTGTCGCTTTTAGCAGCATTTATTTTCTGGCTAAGCCCCGCTGCTCCCAAAACCCCAACTGCCTAGCTCTCCAACCTTTCGCCAGAGTTAAAAGCTAAGGTTCTCGCTCGACCAACCGGCCAAGAAACTCCCGAGGAAAAGAAACAATACAGCGATTTAATTCAGAGCTTGGCTCAGACATCACCGGTTTTAGATATAACAGGCTGCTCGCCTCAACCGCTGGTTCTTAAAACACACCTTAATGACCCCATCGTATTACAAAACCAAGATCGGAAAATTCATCACTTCCAAGTAAAACCGGAATACGCCTTTAATGTTCCAGCGCAAGCATCGGTTACTATACCCGCAGAATTTGGGCGTGGTTATGGTATCTATGGGTATAGTTGCGACAATTCCGGCGATATTAAAGGAAAAATACTTATCGCTCCCCTAGCCCCTTCGGAACAAAAGTAGCCCTTTCAACTAGAACGACTTTGCATATATCATAGTAGTACTAATGAAGCGATCTCCTCTAGGAAGTCGTAAGACAATCTTGCGAAGTTTTCTAAAACTACTAACTACGAGCTTACAAAAACAGAACTTTAAGTCCTGGCTGCCTAAAATTGTTCTAGTTTTGATAGTTAGTTTCCTTATTTCACTGAAAATCGGCTGGACCAACCCTCTCACCCCTGCCCAGAGCTACCCAGAACTGAAACTGCTATCTTCTCAAAATCTTTCTTTCCCCGAGCTCGAAACATTTTTTAAACAGACCGCCGATCTTAAAGGGGCCGAGCACGCTTATGCGATTCTGAGACAAGCGGCGCTTCCTCCCGGCACGGACTTGCATCTTCTCGGCCACGTTGTCGGCGATGTTTTATTTAAGCAACAAGGAGCCGACGGAATTCGCATCTGCACTCAGGAATTCCGGAATGCTTGCTCCCACTCCGTGGTTGTGGGACTTTTTCAAGACAAAGGTGAGGCGGCTCTACCGAAAATTATTGACGCCTGTCGTAAAGCACCCGGCGGATCGGGTGCCTACACTATGTGCTTCCATGGTCTGGGCCATGGAATTCTAGCTTATACCGGCTACGACATTCCAAAAACGGTTGAGTACTGCAAAAAAACCGGGTCGGACGCTTTTCAGAATCGGGAATACCAGGAATGTGTCGGCGGAGCGGTCATGGAAATTATCTCCGGTGGCGGCCACGACCACGATAAATGGACAAAACAGAACCAAGCTTATCTGATACCGGACAAGCCCCTTGGTCTATGTTTGGACCGTGCGCTTATTCCGAGTGACGCCGAACAGATTTGTCTAGTTTACCTGACTCCGTTTCTTTTCCAGGCAGCTGGAGCTGATCTCTCCAAGCCAACCGCTGATAACTACGAGAAGGCCTTCACCTTTTGCCAAGCGATAGACAAAGCCGAACACACCAACCGAGACTCTTGTTTTGGTGGATTTGGAAAAGAGTTTGTGGTGCTGTCCCAGAATCGCGATATCCGTAAAATTGACCAGATGAATAACCAGCAGTTAACCCAAATTTACGACTGGTGCCGGCTGGCTCAGGTTCAAGACGGAACAGCCGCCTGCGTCATTTACTCCGTTAATTCTATCTTTTGGGGCGGAGAAAATGGCCGCAGTACTCCAATTAGGTTCTGCGGTTTAATCGCCGATAATTATCAGCGGAACACCTGCTTTGTCAATTTAATCGGTGCAGTCTTCTACTACCGCACGGACGTCGCCTACCGCAACACATTTTGTCAGGAGTTATCCGATCCTTACCGCAGTGATTGTCAAAGGAGATTAAATGGCCAAAGTTAAGAAGACCCTAACTTGGAGTAAACATAAATTCTTGGCTTTAGCGGCTCTATTAATAGTAGGGTTAGCTCTAATCGCATTTTATATTAAACCAGGTTCTTCAACGGTAAAATCGGCTGTACCCTCATCCACTCTCAGTGCGCTCGAGGAAAAGAAATACTGGTCCCAAGAAATCGATCGCATCGGCGCCGAGAAAGCTTATCAGGAATTTAAAGATAAGTACGCCACATCTTATTTTGGAATTCAACACACTGCCGCTCATATCATGGGAGCGCTGTTATATGAAAAAGCTGGCCTGAACGGCTTAACTGTTTGCGACAGCACTTTTGCCTTCGGCTGTTACCATAGCTTTTTTGGACAAGCTCTCAGTCAAAAAGGAACAGCGATCATTCCAGAGTTAGATAAAGCCTGCTTGGCCAAATATGGCCCCTTGGGTACCGGCTGCCAACACGGCATAGGACACGGCCTGCTTGAGTATTACGGCCATGGACAACTTGACCAGGCTCTTAACAGTTGTCTAGTCACCACGCAAAAAAAACCGTTATTTGGTTGTACTTCCGGAGTGTTCATGGAATATAACGTGCCAATTATCATCGACTCCGCTAATGCGTACACCAAATTTCGTGAACTTGATCGGGACCACCCCTATACCCCATGCCCCAATCTAAATAGTCAGTTTCAGCAATCTTGTTATTACGAGATGGGTCAGTGGTGGGATAAGGTCTATGACGGAGACTACAAAAAAATCGGACTGCTTTGCCAGGGAATTTCTAACCCAACTTACCGGGAGTCGTGTTACCTCGGGGTCGGTAATGTCGCCGCCCCGTCCAGTAATTACGACCCTGACTCTACCGTTGCCAAATGTACCATGATGCCTGAGTACGACGGGCAGATTACTTGTCGATCCGGTGCGTCATGGAGTTTCTATGCTGAACCAAAATACCGCAACCTCTCGGTAAAAGTTTGTGACAACCTGCCAGACGAAGTTAGGCAAAGGTGCGTCACTAAATCTGACCTGATCGGTGAGAAGAATGCTCAAAACTAAACCTGGTCTTAGCATAAAGACACTAAGTCTACGATTAAGAACATCTTTGCTAGTTTTCTTAACCCTCCTTAACATCTTTCTCTTATCAAAGGTCAACTTTAGTTCGGCCAAATCTTCTAATTTGTCGGTCTTTGCGGCCGAGGTCATCTCGAAGTGTGCCAATAATACCTATCCAAGCGCCTGTTACGATGAGGAAATTCCTCATCTGATGGACAAGATTTCGATGGAAGACGCCTTCAAAGTAACAGCTCTGGTGCAGGCTAAAGACCCGGGGTATCTTTATTGTCATGCCGTCGGACACCGACTTAGTAAGTTGGAAATCGATAAAGATTCATCGAAATGGAAAGAGGTCATCGCGAGGTGCCCCACCAACCAGTGTAACAATGGCTGTTTACACGGCGCGGTTCAAACTCACTTTCAGGCTGAGTCGCTCCCAAACTCGAAAATTATTTCTCTACTCCCCGACCTCAGTGATATCTGTAAGAGCTTATCGATCGATGAGAGGTCCTCTTGCTCCCACGGTATGGGACATTTACTGATGTATCTATCTAACGGTAACGTCAATTCGTCACTCGGTTTCTGCGATCAGTTCCCCCCGATAAACGGCAGCATTTACTTACTGGGTTGTTACGACGGAGTTTTTATGCAGACTTTCCAAAAAGGGAGCCCGGAGGATCAAACTTTAGCCAGGGCATCCAACTTAGATATCTCAAAATCAAACGTCGAAGCTTTTTGTAATCAATTTAAAAAAACTGCTCACGACGCTTGCTGGGAAGGCGCCTGGTATTTTTTCCAACTGGAAATGGGCAACGCCAGCTATCTGCTAAGTTATTGTGCCAAAGTCTCAACCGAAGAAAACGGACGTTGTATTGACGAAACCATCGCCCATTTAGCAACTGCTTTCAACTATGATTTAGACAAAATTAGAACTTTTTGTTCCGGATTTACCGGAAAATTTAGCGGCACTTGTCTCACCAGCGCCGCCTCTCACACTCTAAATCTCGGCGAACCGAGGGCCATTTCTAGAGCCATAGAAATTTGCCAGATTATCCAAGATCCGGCCTCGGCTGAGACCTGCACTGATAATCTGGTCAGTGTCGCCAAAACCTACTTCGGACCAGAAGCCGTGCCGACTAAAACTTTGTGTGGAAGTTTACCACCAGCTTGGAGTAAAAAATGCTCAAGTTAAAAAGACTTCGAAAGACGGTCGTCAAGAGATGGTCTCTTAACCATAGCCGATACCTCCCCCTTTTAGCTCTCGCTATTATCGGATCGCTTTTTCTTTTGGCGCTAATAACCAGAAACTCTCCGGCTTCCAATTTAAATGACTATACCAGCCGAATCTTAGCTAAATGCGCTAACAGCTCTTATAGGCCCAGTTGTTACGATCAAGAGATCCCCGCGCTGATGGATCGCATCTCAATGGAGGACGCATTCAGAGTCACCGTTTTGGTGCAAGAAAAAGATTCAGCCTATCAATACTGTCACGTCCTTGGCCACGAACTTTCCGCCCGGGAAGTTAGAAAAGATCCGAGTAAGTGGAAGGAGGTCGTTTCGAGGTGTCCAAGCGGAGTTTGCAGTAACGGCTGTATCCACGGCGGATTTCAAGAAAGATTCCGGGCAGAATCTTTGACGGATCAACAAATTATCCAAATTAAGCCTGACCTTGAAACAATTTGTGAAGACAGGTCTAGTTGGCACCCCACCGGCCTGGAACAAGCGAGCTGCTACCACGCGATCGGACATTTAACTATGTACCTGACCGGCGCCGATCTTAAGAAGTCAATTAAACTCTGTGACGAGGTAACCGTCAAACCGGGCGGACGTGACTATTCACAACTCTGCTACGACGGAGTCTTCATGCAAATCTTCCAACCCCTCGAGCCAGAGGACTTCGCACTAGTTAAGGGTAAACAACCGACTAGAGCGGAGGTCACGTCGTACTGCGGAATCTTTGTTGGTGCACAAAAGGGATCGTGCCTCTCTGAGGCCTGGCCACTCTTTAGAGATGAGATCGCTCAGCCTAACGGATTAATCGGATATTGCGCTCAGGAAAATCGTGATCAGGAAGATCGGTGCTTCAACGCGTTGGAATACGTTTTAGTGGCTCAGTTTAATTTTGATGAAGAAAAAATAAAGAGCTTTTGCAGCGGTCTCCCAGCCGGTCGCCAGGGTCAGTGTTTCTCCAACGCAGCCAGTCGCCTGATCGAAACCGACTATCGGAACACCAGCAAATCAGTCTCTATCTGCCGAACCGCTGATCAGTTCGGAGTTGCCGACCCCTGCTTCCGCGAGCTGGTTTTCTATGCCTCCTTCAACTTCAAACCGGGATCTCAGGAATCTCAGCAGCTATGTCAGGCCTTACCTGACCCTTGGAGTAAACAATGTGGATCTGGACCAAAAAATTAAATAGAATCTTAAAAGATTACCCCACCTCACGAATAGGACTGGTCTTACTAGGACTCGCTGTTCTCTCCTCGTCCAACTTAATCAGCTTGTCAAAACGCTCAGTGCCACTACAAATCTATGCCGACAATTTGATCGAAAGTTGTGCCAAAACTACCGAGCATAATCAGTGCTACAATGACAGTCT
>JBBROZ010000020.1:0-13452 GCA_038228785.1 Patescibacteria group bacterium | reverse complement strand
GCAATATAAATCGGGCAGTTATAAGCTCAAAAATGACCCGAGGATCACGAGAGTGGGTAAGCTCATCCGTAAAACCTCACTAGACGAATTGCCTCAGCTTTGGGATGTTCTAATAGGATATATGAGCATTGTCGGCCCGAGAGCATATCGGGCGGTCGAGCTGCAAAACCAACAGATCGTCTATCCGGAGACTAAGCCATACGTTAGAGATCTGCTGACGGTCAAGCCCGGTATCACTGGTCCTTGGCAAATTGGTGGCCGAAGTAATATTAATTTCGATAAGCGGGTCAAAATCGACGCCGAGTACGCCAGACGTCGCTCTATCTTCTTTGATCTATCGATTATAATGAAGACTCCGCTGGCGGTAATTCAGCAAGAGGGAGCGGCCTAACTTTGGTTCAATTTATCGACTACGATCCAACCACTTCTCAAAAATTGGATTCGTCGCCCTATAATTCCCCGCATCGAAAGTTGACCATCCCTAAATTGGGTATTAGTCGACCTCATCTTCCGCATTTTGTTAGAACCCGGAAATTCTGGATTAAATTTTCCCTGATTTTGGCTATCCTTTTAATTCCGATTTACATTGGACTGATTCGTCCCGGCCAGGATCTAGTTTCAGCTATTCAAGATGACAAAATCCAAGCGGCCAAGGTGCAAGTGGCGGTTAGTATTCAAGATGTAATAACGGCCAATAAAGAACTCGATCAGCTCGACATGAGAATTGAGAAAACCCGTCAGCGCCTGGATTACTTCGGATTTACCGAGGCCCTGCCTTGGATAAGTGATTACTACCGCGACTCTCGCCACTTACTGCTGGCCAGCCAATACGGAATCGAGGGTGGAAAAATTATTTCCGAGGCTCTGCTGCCTTTCGGGGACGTACTGGGTCTAAACGGTAAATCTCCCGGTACAGCCGAGGACAAACTGCAAAAGATAGTCGAGGTCATGCCCAAGATCGCTCCGCGCACTGACGAGGTAGCGGCCAAACTAACGTTGGCGAATAAAGAACTGGGGACTGTTAACCCAGCGCGCTACCCGGAAAAACTGGGCGATGTGAAGCTTCGTGAGACGCTAAAAAGCGCCAAAGATCTAGCCAAACTGATTAGCGATTTCATGCCTCAGGCCAAGGACGTCTTGACCTACGCTCCAATCGGCTTAGGTTCACCAAATCCCAAAACTTATATGGTCGTCTTCCAAAATGATAAGGAACTGCGTCCTTCGGGGGGGTTTTTGACGGCTTATACCTTTGCGACCATGACCCGCGGTAAGGTCACAACTGATAAGACTGATGATATCTACAATCTGGACGTTAGTGTGCCCAATAAACCCCGGGCTCCGACCGCAATTCTAAGATATCTACCACTTGTTGATAATTGGAACTTGCGCGACGCCAACTTATCACCAGATTTCAGAGTTTCGATGGGTACTTTCGAGTCAATGTACCGTAAATCTGCCCAGTACCGCCCCAATAACGGTTATATCGGAGTGGATACTTATTTCCTGCAAAGCTTACTGCGCCTGACCGGTCCTGTTAAAACCGCTAGTACCGGGGACACATTTACCGCTGACAATGTGGTCGAGAAGATGGAAGTCTACGCCGAGAAGGTATTTTTGAATGCGGCTAACCGCAAGGGATTTTTGGGCGAGCTGATGAAAGAAGTGATGGGGCGGATTACCAAGGCCAAAAGCGATCAGTGGTCCACTATTATCCAGACCCTGATAACTTCATTTAATGAGAAACATATCTTGCTAGACAGTAAAGACCAAGACGTCCAGAAGCTTATTGAGAAATATGATTGGGCTGGGCGGATCAAGGAATATGACGGAGACTATCTCCATATTAACGACACCAACTTCGCCGGGGCTAAAGCTAATCTTTATATCACAGAAAAAATTATTCAGGAATTTAAGGTCAGTATTGACGGGGAGGTGACCAAAAAAGTGACGGTAGAGGTGACTAACCCAGCCAAGTCGGACGGGTTCCTCAACGGCCCGTACCGCGACTGGGTCAGAATGTATGTCCCCAAAGGAAGTCAATTTGTCAGTAGTTCCGACGGGGACGTCAGAACGGGGATTACGGAAGATGAGCTAGGCAAGACGATGTTTGAAAACTTCTTTATCGCCCGACCCTTGGGTTACTCCAGCTCGAATAAGGCAACTTGGTCGGTCACTTATAAATTGCCTTTTAAAGTTACGGGACATGAACTGAAGCTCCTCCAGCAAAAACAGCCCGGGGTATCTGGACCAGATCTTGTGATTAAAGTTAACGGGCAGGTCAAGATCTCAGAGCCGCTTAAGACAGACAAAGAATTTACTATTTCCTTCTAGTTCCAGCTAAAATCTAGATATGCCAACTTACGCCGCTGAAGCGGTCGTACTTCGTAAAGGAAATTTCGGCGAAGCCGACCAAGTGGTAACTCTTCTGACCCGCTACCACGGGAAAGTCTCAGCCGTGGCCAAAGGCGTCAGAAAGATGGGGAGCCGCAAGGGAGGCAACTTGGACCTGCTGAACCACGTTAAAGCTTACTTGGCCGAGGGTAGGAATATGGATCTGATCACCGAGGTCGAGCTCGTTTCAGCCTGGCCTCATCTAAAGGCGGACCTGGAGAAAGTAGCCATGGCTTATCAGATCATCGAGCTGGTCAATGAGTTTATGACCGAGGATCAGGAGAACCAGCTGGTATTTAGGCTAACGGTCGAGGCGCTGACTTATCTTGAGATCACTGACAAGCCCGACCAGCTACTATCGACCTTTCAAGTCAAGCTGCTCTCAGCCATTGGTTTCCAGCCCCAGCTCGATCACTGCGTGCGGTGTGGTAAACCTTTGGAACCGACTGGTCTAGCTCTTTCCCCATCCTTGGGCGGAGTGATCGGTCCGGAAGAACGCGAAGAGGATCCCCTGGCTTGGGGTATCACCGCTGATACCCTGAAAGTCTGGCGCTACCTACTAAACGCTAGTTTCCCGGACGCCTTAAAGCTTAAAATTACTTCTGAAGTTGCTAGGCAGGTCGGGCGTAGCCTACAATATTATCTGGAGTACCTACTGGAAAAAGAACTAAAAAGCCCGCAATTACTAAAGGATATTCGTGGCCTTAACGCCTAAAAAACCAGATCTTATGGAACAGGTGACCAATCTCGCCAAACGGCGCGGGTTTGTCTTCCCGTCTGGTGAGATCTACGGGGGACTAAACGGTTTCTGGGACTATGGTCCGCTGGGAGTTGAGCTCAAAAACAACATCAAAAAGCTGTGGTGGCAAAGTAACGTTCGGGGTCGTGACGACGTCGTCGGACTGGACGCCGCCATCATCACTAACCCCAAGGTCTGGGAGGCTTCAGGACACACTGAGCACTTCAAAGATGAGCTGGTGGAGTGTAAGAACTGTCACCGCCGCTACCGGGCCACCGAGAAGACAGAGAAGTGTTTGGCTTGTGGTCAAACGGAGTTCACCGCTCCCCAGGGTTTTAACACCATGTTTAAGACTTATCTGGGCTCGACCGCGAGTGAGGACGACATAGCTTATCTAAGACCCGAAACCGCGCAAGGCATGTTCGTTAATTTCAGGAACGTCTTGGATTCGTCTCGGCAGAAGGTCCCGTTTGGGATCGCTCAAGTGGGTCGAAGTTTTCGTAACGAGATCACCACCGGCAATTTCATCTTTAGGGACCGCGAATTTGAGCAAATGGAGCTCGAATTTTTCGTCAAGCCCGGCGATGATGAGAAATGGCATGAGTACTGGAAAAAAGAGCGTTTGGGGTGGTACCTGGACCTGGGAATCAAAAAAGCCAATATTCGGGTGCGGGATTATGAGGCCAGTGAACTAGCTCACTACTCTAAAGCAACTTCGGATGTGGAGTACAATTACCCGTTTGGCGGATGGGCCGAGCTGGAAGGCATCGCTAACCGGACCGATTATGATCTGAAACGTCATATTGAGGCTAGCGGGAAGGATCTGACCTATTTCAACGAAGAGACCAAAGAAAAATTCGTCCCTTACGTGATCGAGCCGGCGGCCGGGGTCGAGCGGATCTTTGTAGTTCTAATGCTTGACGCCTACGCCGAAGAAGAAGACAAAGAGGGAATTCGCTCCGTCTTACGTTTCCACCCCAAAGTGGCTCCAGTTAAAGCGGCCATTTTCCCGCTGCAAAAAGATGAGGCCTTAGTTAAGATCGCCAGAGGGATCTACGGGGATCTTAGAAGCCTGTGGAATGTCCAGTACGACCAGGGTGGGTCGGTGGGCCGTAGATACCGCAGGCAAGATGAGATCGGGACCCCGTTTTGCATCACAATCGATTTCGAAACTCTGACCGATAAGAAAGTAACAATTCGGGACCGGGACACCATGAAACAGGACAGAATCCTGATTTCTAAGCTGAAAGCTTATCTTTCAAAGACTTTAAACTAGTTTCTTTCACAAATTCTTTTCACCCCCGTTGAAACCTCTTGACAGCCAAGCGTTAACTGTATAGATTTATATCAGACACCTTAAAAAGTGGTAAAAAGTGGTAAAATCCTGCCCAGGACAATAATTATGCTAGCAGGACAATACCAGCACCAGGTCGACTACAAAGGCCGGGTGGCGGTACCTAAAAAATTTAGACTCAAACTCGTCGGTGGTGGGGTGGTGACGAGAGGGCTCGATGGCTGTTTGTTCCTGTATTCGCGTGATACCTGGGAAGTTTTGGCAAAGAAATTATCCAAGCTTCCTTTGACGGGGCGAGATGCCAGGGCCTTTTCAAGATACTTATTTGCCAATGCCAGTGAAGTGGACTTCGATAGGCTAGGCCGAATTACCCTCCCAACATATTTAATAGAGTTTGCCAAGATAACCTCCGATGTGAGCTTCGTTGGCGTCGGAGACCGGGTTGAAATCTGGAACGCACTCACCTGGAAAGCTTATCAGGTAGTAACCGAAAAAGAGTCGGTGGAAGTAGCCGAGAAGCTAACGGAGAGCGGGATTTAATGAGTCTGCACCAGTCCGTACTTTTGAGCGAAGCTCTCGGGTTCCTGCAGGTAAAACCAGGCGGGCGCTATATCGACGCTACTTACGGGGGCGGGGGACACACTAGGGAGATCCTAAGTCGGGGAGGCCAAGTTTTAGGGTTGGATGTTAGCCCGCAGGCAGTTGAGGCGGCGGACCAAGATCCAAATCTGAAGCTAGTTCAAGGAAACTTTAGCCGGATAGCTGGGATTGCTGGGGAGAAGGGTTGGAACGAGGTTGATGGGATCTTATTTGATCTTGGGATCAGCTCCGACGAGCTAGAACAGGTGCCAGGGATGTCATTTAGAAGAGATGAGCCCTTGGATATGAGACTCGATCCGTCTCTTGGGGTCACGGCGGCCGACCTAATAAACGCGCTGCCAGAAAGTAAATTAGTTGAGTTATTCGAGACCTTTGGCGATGAACATTACGGGCGACCTTTGGCTGCTGCTATCAAGCAAGCCCGCCAGCAAAAAAAGATCGAAACCTCGGGGGAATTGGTTCAAATCATTGAACGAGTCAAGCGCTCAAAATTTGAACGAGTTCACCCGGCAACACAAGTTTTTCAGGCGCTTAGGATTGCGGTAAACGACGAATTAGACACGCTACAACAGGCGCTGCCACAAGCGGATAGCTTACTAAAAGTTGGGGGGAGATTAGTGGTCATCTCCTTTCACTCGGGGGAAGATCGGATTGTCAAAAATTTCTTAAAGAGCTCGGATCTTAAGAGCCTAACTGACAAACCGGTTATCCCAGGCCCCGAAGAGGTCGCCACTAACCCCAGGTCTCGTAGCGCTAAGTTGAGGGCGGCCGAGAAAATATAAACCCACGTAGTAGGAGTCACCTGCCCGATGACTGCTCGTAAACATCATTTACATCGCCTACACCACACTGCCCCAACCGGCCGCGTGTCCGAATCCCGGACACTGAGGCGTCTAGCTAGCGGGGTCGTCATCCTAACCATCGGGTTAGCGGCGATCTCGCTAGTGACCGCCAATAACCTGGCCACTCAAGGTAAGGCCAGCCAAGACCTGGACCAGCAGATCTCGTCTGTTCAGTCGGAGAATAATTCCCTTACGGCCGAGAACGCCCAACTGACCGCGGTTACCAAAATCTACGCCCAGGCCCTAGCGGCCGGTTTCGTTTCCCCCAAGAAACTACAAAATCTGACCAGGATCCCAGTGGTGGCGCTCCTAAATCCATAAGTTAGAATTTAATTAATGCGTATCAATTTTGTCGCCTGGATAATCTTTATTCTGCTGACAGCCATTGCCGCTCGCCTGGGTTATTGGCAGATCCTTAATGGGGATAATCTGGCCCGGGCCGCTAGTTTGCAGCGTAGTTTATCTCGTCCTATTCCCGCCCAGCGCGGGCAGATACTAGCCCGCGATGGCAAGATCCTAGTTGCTAATGAATCGGGTTATCTCTTATTCGCCTCAACGGTTGATCTGAAGGTCAAGCCAGCTGAGGCCGCGGGGAAACTGGCGCCGATCCTTTCAGCCGCCACGGCCGAGGACCAGGGAGAGCTGAGCTTGCCAAAAGATACCATCTTGCCCAAAATCGAAATCAAAGATTTGGAAAAAACGCTCACCGTCAAGCTCTCGCAGGCCGATAATTACTACATCCCCTTAGCCCACCGCCTCAAGCAAAAATACGCTGACCAAATCTACGCCCTGGGGATCTACGGCCTAGGCTTCGACCAAGAACCGAGACGCCTTTACCCAGAAGGGTCGCTTTTGGCCACGACGCTAGGATTCGTGGGGTCAAGTGCGACCGGGGACCCGCTCGGGTACTTTGGGTTGGAGGGGTTTTACAACGGGGAGCTCTCAGGGCGTAACGGGGTTCAGCACCTGGAGCGAGACGCCGCCGGACACCCGATCTTACTGGGGGATTCTAATACGCTGGCCCCGCAAGATGGGCGCAGTATCACAACCACCATTGACCGCTTCGTTCAGCTAATCGTCGAGAAACACTTACGGGAGGGGGTTGAAAAATACGGCGCTAGGAAGGGGACCGCCGTCGTGATGGATCCCAAAACCGGCGGGATCTTAGCGGCGGTTACCTGGCCCGCCTTTGATCCGCGGGGTTATCAATATTTCTCCAAGGATTTTTACACCGATGACGCGGTGTCTGATACTTACGAACCGGGTTCGACCTTTAAAGTCTTAACTATGGCGGCAGGGATCGATTCGGGTACTGTCACCCCGGACACTATATGTGCGGCTTGCGGGGCTCCGTTTGAAGTCCAGGGACATTCAATCAGGACCTGGAACAATCAGTATTACCCGACCGGGGAAACGATGACCAAGGTTTTGGAGCACTCCAATAACGTCGGCACAGCCTGGCTGGCGACCAAGATGGGCAAAGATAAGTTTTATTCCTACGCCAAAGCCTTTGGGGTGGGGGACAAAACGGGCATAGATATCGAAGGCGAAGAGTCCGGGATCTTCTACGATCCCAAAAAAATCGCCCCCATCGATCTGGCCACGATGGCCTTCGGTCAAGGCTTCTCCACAACTGCGGTCAAAATCTTACAAATTGTCGGGACTGTCGCTAACGGGGGCAAACTGCCCCAGCTCCATATAGTTTCCAAACTGACCGACACCGGGGTCGATATCCCGCTTAAAATACCGGATCCCAAACAAGTGATCAAGCCCCTCACGGCCTCACTTCTCACCCAGATGATGATTGGCGCCGTCGAACACGGGGAGGCTCATCGTTTGGTGCCTCCAGGTTACCGAGTGGCTGGCAAGACTGGTACCGCTCAGGTGCCGGTAGCGGGGCATTATGATGCTCACAAAACGGTGGCCAGTTTCGTTGGCTTCGCCCCAGCCGAAGATCCCAAATTCGTCATGATCGTCAAATATGTCGAGCCGACCACGACCCCGTTCGGGGCAACCACGGCCGTGCCGACATTTATGGATATCACTAAAGAACTTTTTGGATACTTCGGAGTGGCACCAAGTACTCCGTAAGCAAATCGAAGTGTAGCTGAGCAGAGACTTCGGAGTTGCTCCGTCGAACCCATAAACAATAGACACTCACGCCTTCTTCAAATAATTTAAGTTTGCCCAGAACCGTAAATTACCCTAAAATTTAGCTAATGGATGAAGCCAAAAAGATTTTACTCTCGGAGCTGGGGGACAATCTAAAAATCGTCGAGCCCTTGGCCAAATACACCACCCTTGGCATAGGCGGAGCGGCCGATTTTTTTTGGGAGGCCAAAAGCGGCGACGATTTGGTGAAAGCAGTCGAGGCAGCCAAGAAAGCACGCGTCCAGTACTTCATCCTGGGGGGTGGGTCTTCCGTGCTCGTTAGCGACGTCGGATTTCACGGCCTGGTGATCCGCAACCAGTTCGAGGGTATCAAAGAATCACCAACCGAGATGCCAGGTAAGGTTGAGGTCGAAGTGGCTAGTGGAACATCTTTGGCCAAACTGGTTCGTTACTCCGTCGAAAATAACTTCAGTGGCCTTGAGGGACTGGCCGGTCAGCCAGGGAGCGTCGGTGGGGCTATTGTCTGGAATTGCGGGACTAATGGAGATAGGATCAGCTCTCATCTAACGACGCTTAATATTCTAGATATTATTGGGGCCAGGCGAGTCGTTCCCAAAAACGACTGCCAGTTTGACTATATGACGAGCCGATTCTTGGGCCGTCCCGAGGTGATCATTTCGGCCAAATTTGCGCTGATGCGAAGCGACGCCGGGACCGTGCAGGCCAATATTAATCAGGCTATGGCCAAGCGGTCTGACAAACCCAAAGAGCCCCGGGTGATCGAAGCTTTCAAATATTTATCAGGGGAATCTCCGGAGCGTTTCATTACCGCGGTCGGGTTGGCCGGGCACAAAATCGGTGGGGCGCAGATTATGCCTCTTTCTGCCAATCATATCCAAAACTTGGGACAAGCTACTTCGGAGAATGTCTTGGAGCTAGTCGAGCTGGCCAAAAGCAAGGTCGAGGTCAAGTACTACACCTCGTTGCAACCCTCCTGGCTTTACCTCGGCCCTTCTTGATAAGATAAAAGGGTGGCACTCCTACTGGGTCTGACCTTAATATCTTTCATCCTAACCGCTCTCGGGGCGGTCCCATTTATCAATCTACTGTATCGTCTCAAGTTCCAACGTCAAAAAGAGGTCCATGTCCTCTCGCCCGTTTTCACCAAGCTGCATGCCTGGAAAGCGGGAACCCCTAATAGCGGCGGGGTGCTAATTATTGTGGTTACCTTGCTCCTGGGGTGGTACTTCATCCAGCCGGAGCTTAGTTTCACCACTTCGCCACTTTTGATCATTTTTGCGGGACTGGTGTCGTTTGGACTACTTGGTTTGTATGATGATGTCAAAAAATATTTTGGCTATCACAAAGAAGCTTTCTGGGGGATGAGGCTTCGTTACAAACTATTTTTGCAGATTTTTTTCGCCGCGGTTTTAGGCTGGCTGGTCTTCCAACACTTGCAAGTAAATGGTCTGGTCAGCTTGAATGTTCCACTACTTGGAATTTTCGCTCTCACCGCTTGGGTGTACGTTCCGTTTGCCACGCTGGTCATAGTATCGGCGGTCAACGCTTTTAATATCTCAGACGGGGTCGATGGGCTCTCATCGGGACTGCTCATCATGACGCTACTCAGCCTGCTACTAATCGGACTATCGTTTGGAAACGTTAATATTTTCGCTACGCCCAATATCGACCAGATCACTCAGTTCTTGGCCATTCTGATCGGCTCGGTGTTGGCCTTTTTGTATTTCAATATTTATCCGGCCCGGATGTGGATGGGCGACGCTGGAGCTTTGGCTTTCGGGGCCACGATGGCCCTGGTGGCGCTTCTTTTAGGCGTGCCTTTGATCTTTATAGTTTTAGGCGGGGTTTACGTCTTGGAGACGGCCAGCTCTCTACTGCAGTGGTACTCGATGCGATGGATGGATCATAAAATATTTTTGATCGCCCCGGTCCATCATCATTTCGAAGCTTTAGGGTGGCCGGAGACCAAAGTCACGATGCGTTTTTGGATCGCCGGGGCCCTGTTTAGCATGATCGGTTTGTACCTCTTCTTTTATCTGAAATGACCAAGTCAAAAACTACTGCCCACCGCCCCGACTTACTCTTACTGGGACTAGTCCTGGGACTACTCGGGTTTGGAACGATCATGATCTTCGATGCCTCGGTCGTATCGGCCTCGCGGGATTTCGGGGACAAGTATTACTACTTGAAAGAGCAAATCAAATGGATCGTGGTCGGTTTAGGGGCGCTGGGGGTAGCGATGCGGATCGACTACCACTTCTACCGCCGACTAGCGCTACCGATCATGATCGGAACGCTAGTTTCTTTGGTGATGGTATTTTTGCCGGGGATCGGGCTTAAGATTTACGGGGCTAATCGGTGGCTTAATTTTGGGGCGTTTATCGTCCAGCCGGCCGAGCTGGCCAAACTCAGCCTAGCCATATTTCTAGCCGCCTGGTTTGAGAAGAAAGCGGATCTGCAAAGCTTCCGTCGGGGTCTGTTACCCGTCTTGGTGTTACTGGTGGTGCTAGGCGGACTGCTCCTACGTCAACCGGATCTTGGGACCTTCATTATCATCGCGCTACTTATTCTAATCGTCTATTTCGCGGCCGGGGCCAAACTGGTTTACTACGCCTTAGGTTTGCCGCTGATCCTAGGTTCCGGCTTACTGGTGATCTTGGCCAGTAGTTACCGCAAGGACCGACTACTGACTTTTCTTGACCCCACGGTCGACCCGCAAGGTAAGAGTTACCACATCAACCAGGTCTTACTAGCGTTGGGCAGTGGGGGATTATTTGGTTCAGGGATTGGCCAGAGTCGGGGTAAGTATGAATATCTACCCGAGGTCACGACCGACTCGATCTTTGCCGTGATCGGCGAGGAGCTCGGCTATATCGGAGCCTTAGCGTTGATCGCCGTTTTCGCGGTCGTGATTTACCGTGGGTTTCTGGTCGTGCGCGCTGCTCCCGACCGCTTTGGGCAACTACTGGCTCTAGGAATCATCTCCGCTTTTGCGGTGCAGCTGGTCCTAAATCTAGCTTCGATGGTGGTACTCGTTCCGCTGACCGGGGTGCCCCTACCGCTGATCAGTTACGGGGGTTCGAGCTTGGTCGTTAGTCTAGCTAGTTTTGGGATCCTGCTTAATATCTCTAGGTTTCACAAAAGCTAATCTGGCCACCCGCCCCCTGGCTTGCTAGAATGATCGTATGAGGATTTGTCTGACCGGGGGGCACGTGACCCCAGCGATCGCCCTAATTAAAGAGCTCAAAAAAAGAGGCTACGAGGAGATTATCTTTGTGGGACGCGCGACGGTTATGGAAGGGGACAAGACCCCCTCGATCGAATCGACCCTGATCCCCCAACTCGGAGTTAAATTCTTCGCGATTCACCCCGGACGACTGCAGCGCAGTTTCTCCGCTCGGACTATCCCGGCTCTATTTAGGACGCCGTGGGGCGTAATCGAAGCTTTGCTACTACTGCTACGAGAAAACCCGCAGGTGATCGCCTCGTTTGGTGGTTACGTGGCTCTCCCCGTCGTGCTGGCTGGGTGGATCTTGAGAGTTCCCATCGTTACCCACGAACAAACGGTCGTGACCGGACTGGCCAACAAGATCATCGCTATGTTCGCAACCCGGATCGCGGTTAGCTTTGAGAGCTCGCTTAAGTACTTCCCGCCCAAAAAAGTCGTACTGACTGGAAACCCGGTGCGCCCGGAAATCTTTGAAGTAAGAAATAGGAAATACGCCTTTAGTATTCGCCGCCCGGTGATCTATGTCACGGCTGGAAATCAAGGCAGTCACGTCATCAATATGGCCGTTAGCGCCATCCTCCCCAAGCTGTTGGAGAAATGTATCGTCGTGCACCAAGCTGGAGCGGCCGGAGTGACCGATGATTTCGAGGTTTTGGGAAAGTTGGCCGAGAGTCTGCCGGAGAACTTGGGTCGCTACTACTACTTGGAGCGCTACATCGGCCCGGAGGATATTGGGGCGCTTCTAGGCAGTGCCGATCTCGTGATCGGTCGGTCAGGGGCCAACACCGTGGCCGATCTGGCGGCCCGGCGCGTGCCAGCCATTTTCGTCCCACTTCCCTTCGCCACCCATGACGAGCAGACCAAAAACGCTAGACTCCTGGTCGACGCCGGATCAGCTGTCATCCTGCCCCAGCGTGAACTAACCCCGGAGCGCCTCCTAGCTGTAACCGAAATGATGATTGAGAATATCAAAAAGTTTAAGCTGGCCGCCACCAACGCCAAGAAACTAGTTAGACTAGATGCCGCCGAGAAATTAGCCAACGAGGTCTTACGCCTTGCCGAAGCGTAGGGGAAAACGCCGGGCACGCTGGTTTTCCGGGCTACTTCTGGGACTGCTCGGGATCAGTGCTTACCTGGGCTGGCAGGTGCTAGGGAGCTCGGCCTTTTTTAAGGTCAGCCAAGTCGAGGTTAGAGGGGATAGTCAGCAAATTATCACCGGTGAGATCATGACCTCGGTTCGGGGTCAAAGCCTAATCTTTTTTCCAGCCGAAGCGGTCAGCAAACACCTCGCCAAAAACCTGCTGATCTCCCGGGTCGATTTCGAGCGCCAATTTCCAGGCAAAATCATCGCCAGCGTTCATTACCGCGAGCCGGTCCTATCCTGGCAATCCCAAACTGGTCGTTACCTGATTTCAAGAGATGGGGTGGCTTACGCGCCCTCTGGGGCGGAGCAAGTACCGCAAGTGAGCGACCCGACGAGTCATCTGGAACTAGGGGATCGTCTAAGCTCGGTGCAAGTGGGGACCACTCTAAATGTGCTAAAAGCGATCGGCGAGCGTTTTACGGTGCTAACGATGAGTATCAAGGGGCGCGATGTTCTGATCAACCTAAGTAGTGGTACCTTGGTCAGTCTGGACGGAGCGGGGGATCTAACCCGTCAGGTTTCAGCTTTACAACTGATTCTCTCTCAGGCTAAGATAGAGGGAAGACTGCCGAAAACGATTGATCTGAGATTTAGTAAACCGGTAGTAACTTTTTAACCGACCTGCCCTTCGGGGCGGGTTAAGCACGTCTATAGGGGGCTTACTTGGCCAAAGAGAAAATAATTGCCGCGATCGACATCGGCAGTTCCAAAATCGCTACACTTATCGCCCAACTTCCCAAAGAATCTGGGAGTGTGACTGTCATCGGAGTCTCCACTGTGCCGGCCAAAGGGATCCGCAAGGGTCAGGTGGTCGATATTGACGAGGCGGTTTCTTCGTTGGCTGAAGGATTAGAGTCGGCTGAGCGCATGGCCGGATATTCGGTGTCCTCGGCTTACGTGACCGTGGGCGGGAGCCAAATCGCTTCGATGAACTCTAGGGGCGTGGTCGCGGTCTCTGGTCCTGACGGGGAAATTACTGACGAAGATATTAGACGAGTCACCGAAGCCGCTCGGGCCATCTCCATCCCCAGTTCCAGAGAAATCATCCACGTCGTTCCCCGGGGCTTTATCGTTGATTCT
>JBBROZ010000019.1:0-13821 GCA_038228785.1 Patescibacteria group bacterium | reverse complement strand
CCGAAATAACCAAGAAAAGCACTACTAGGGGGCCAATGATCTCCTCCAACCTAGTAAAAATTCCAGCCTGCCCAGTTTGGATAAACCCACTTTGGTAACGGGGGATTAATACTAGCAAAGACACTGCTCCGAAAATAGCGAAGCCGATGAAATATATTGCCCCCAACCACTCCAGCAGATGTCCTAATTTGCTCCAACTTAATTTCATTTTTAGCATGTCAGGATTACCTGACTCCTTGCAAACTTCATTTGTTTCCCGAATGAAAGGCCTCGTGAACTTGGCGTAGCTGCTTATTGGTAATGTGAGTATAGATCTGAGTCGTGGCGATGTTGGCATGTCCTAGCAGCTCTTGGACACTCCTAAGATCAGCCCCGTTAATAAGCAGATCCGTGGCGAAGCTATGCCTAAGGGTGTGGGGCGAGGCTTTGACGGGAATACCCATTTTTTTGACGTATTTCTCGACGATCCGTTCGACACTCCGAGGGGTCAGACGCATGTTTTCTCCGTCTTTGGTCGGCTCCTTGGTCCCAGAATAACGAATGAGCAGTGGTTTCCAATCGTCACTTCGATCCTGGAGGTATCTGCCAATCCACTCCGCGGCGTCGTCACTTAGGAAAACAATCCGCTGTTTACCGCCTTTGCCGATAACTCCAAATTCCCGACGATCTAGATTTACCTGATCTCGGTTCAGCCTCGTCATCTCACTCACCCGAAGTCCCGTCGAGAAAAGCATCTCTAAGATCGCCTTATCGCGCAACCCGTCTGGAGTCGATATTTGCGGAGCTGATAGCAGCTGTCTTAGATCTTTATCCGGTAAGACTTTTAGCGGGCGAGGATCCGAGTCGCCCAATTCGACTTTTTCGGCGCTCAGTGTCGTGACATCAATTTTGGCCAAATATTTTAGAAAAGCCCGGAGAGCGATCATGAAGTAGTTTTGGGTAATTCGCTTAAGCGGTTGCCCGGTGCGCGGATCTTGGAAACGGGCGAGGTAAAGACGGTATTTACGAATCATGTTCTGATCGATATCCGACGGGGCAATTTCGCCAGCAAAGTTTTGGAAACGCCTTAGGTAGTGATCGTAGTTACGAATCGTTAGTTGGGAAGAGTTTCTCTCTAGCTCGAGGTACTCCAAAAAATCAGTAATATATTGAGGCAGAGTCATCTTCTATATTATGCGACGTCCCCATTTGACTAGCAAGCACGTGTGGAGTATTATCCCCTTTATGCGTTCTGAGGGAGATAAATCATTTCCCAAGGGATAGCGAAAATAGAGGAGGGCGAACTAATTGATAGAATCCAAGTTCCGCCGACGCCAGCGAGCTCAGGAATCCAGGTTTGTGCATCTGCCGAATCCGGCCGCTGAACCTGGTTTGCCGGAGTACAGCGATCTGCTAAGAGCTGGCAAGGCACAGCATCACTTCTTGAAGCAGCAACGCAGCTTGATGCAGGAGCCCAAGCTGCTACCCTATGTCCAAACGGAATTCTACCAGGAGGTAAAGGAGCTGTACGACCAAAGCTTGATCCTGCTCGGCAGCACCAAGATCGAGCTGATCAATGCTAGCGTCAGGGAAGGGGTCAAGCCCAAGCACCTTCGAAACGACCTCTTTCACTGTGGCGGCATGAGTGACCACGAGGTGACCCAGAAGCTCGAGGAGGCCAAGCACCCCGGCGGTATCTTCGCTCGAGTGCCCGCGCTCGTTAGATAACACACAATGACGCGCGGTAAGAATGGGATTTCCACTCGGAAATTTCCACTTACCGCGCGTCTACCACTTTTCAAGCCAAACTAAACCTGCTACTATTTATTTAGCCCTGAAGGGCTTTTTTTATTGAAGTAATATATGGCTAAAAAAACTATTATTAAGAAATCACCAGCTAAGAAAAGCGCCCGGAAAGCGTCATTCCCACGCCCATCACTTAAGCTCCCAACAGTCAATTTCTCCAAAGTCTTTCGAAGCTCCTGGAACCAAACTGTTGCCCCGCTTAGAGGAGCTAAACTGCCACCACGAATTAGACGCTTGCCATTTGCCAAGAACCTGACCTTCGGAGCAGTAGCCTTACTTATCTTTCTAGCTCTTGGGTCACTAGGACTATTTCTCTTTGGCAATAATCTAGTCTTAGCTTGGCAACAGCACAACTCGGCGGCCGTGGTAAATGGCGAATCGATCAGCCGAGGAGACCTGGAACACCGTCTAACTCAAAGCTACGGTCCGGATATGACCCAACAACTAATCGACGAAACCCTGATCTTCCAAGAAGCTCGCAAACAAAAAGTCACCGTCACCAAAGCAGATATTGACGCCCAAATTTCCCAAATCGAGAAAAGGCTTCCAGGATCTTTGGACGAGGCGCTCAAGGCCAAAAACCTAACTAGGGAAGATCTCGACCGAATCATCAGGCTTCAAGTCGTGACGGATAAGATTTTGGGTAAAGATGTCACCGTTTCCGATCAGGAAATTAAGGATTACTTCGATAAAAACAAAGATAGCTTGGCCCAATCCTTAAACAAAAAACCAGACGAGATCATCTTGGAACAAGTGCGTGATCAGATAGTTCAAAACCTGCGTCAAGCTAAGGTTCAAGCTAAGACCGCTCCTTGGCTCGAAGACCTGCGCGCCAAATCTAATATCAAAACCTTCATCGGCTCCTAACTCGCCAAGCGGGCTAGTTTTTTTGTTACACTACCTGTAATGAATCTGCCTCTGCATTTCTCAGCGATTGACGCCATTATTGTTGGGTTTTTCGCACTTCAGATCTTGTGGGGAGCCAAACTAGGCTTCGCTTTAGCAACTTTTTCTCTGGCCGGAGAAATACTGGGACTAGTCGCCGGCGCACTTTACTCACCTAGTTTAGGCAAACTAATTGATAACCAATTTCACTTTGTCTCTCAGATAAATTTGTTCTTGGCTCAGAAAACTCAGATTCCTGCTCCCATCCTGACCAGTTTCGCCCAAACTATTTTTGACACTCTTATTTTCTTCGCTCTTTTCCTGGCGGTTAGTTCAGGGTTTTTCTTCCTGGGTAAAACTATTCACAAACAGATCGGGGTCAGGCGAATCACCTACTTCTCGAACAGCTTTTTTGGCATTTTTATTGGTCTACTAAAGGCAGTGCTAGAGGTAACATTTTTTATTATCGCTTGGAATATGATCACCAAGGACCCCGCGACCCAAACAGCCGTCCAAAATATCGGTGGATTTAGCCACTTCGGTGACGACTCCTTTCTACTACCGATATTTCAAGCCCTGGTTCCAACCGTCTCGCCCTTCGCCAAATTTTTCTAGCTTTGCCAGAGTGGGACTATCTTGGTAGACTGTCATAGATGGGCTTTGCCACTAATCTAACACCGCTTCTACTTACGCTACCAATTCTCTTCCTCAAGTTCTGGTTTTTTGAGGGGCCTCAACTAATCCTTAAGGTCACCGGTTTACTACTTAGAGCCGCGGGGGATATTTTCTCGTTACCAATACTCTTACGTACTTTCTTCTCACCCTGGAAAGGGGAGTATCGTCGGGGATACGTCGGCATTGCCAGGGGCGTCGGGGTGGTAGTCCGATTTTTTACCATCCTGGTGGCCCTAACGGTCATGGCAGCCTTGGGACTAGGGGGTCTGTTGGCCTGCTTCATCTGGATCGGGGCCCCGATTGGGTGGACCTTACTATTTTTGCAAACCCTAGGACTGATCAACTTCCATGTTTGATACCCGCCTAGCCGCACCATTTACGATTGCTCGTTTTCAACTGCTCTACGACGGCTGGGTAGGACGGATCGTGAGGTCGGTGTTACTACTTTCTGGGCTGGCCTACGGGGTGACCGCAATTTCGTGGTCCCCAGATTTATCCAATCTGAACATTGGTCTTGTTACCTATATCTGGGGCCTACTCATTTTCTGGGAAATCTTTTTTCAGCTAAAAATTCGCACCCTCAATGTCGGGGAGAGCGTTGGTACCACTGAGAATTTAGCCGCGAGCTTTAGCACGAGAGCTGCCAAAATCCTACTCGAGGTCGGGAAACCCGATCTAGCTAAGATATTTCTTAGAACCCTGCGTACGCCCTTCGCCAAATTTGTGACGGCCAAACTGGGACTAAGTCTCAAAGATTTCAAAGCAGGTGGAGAGTGGGGGAGTTGGGATAGTTATTTGGTGGCACTACGTACCGTGGTCGGTAAAGAAGGTTGGAGCTTCATCACCGAACACGACCTGCTCTCGGCATTAGCTAATGTCGAAGGACCCTTTAAAATTGCTCTCTTTGAGCTCGGAGTTAAGGAAGAAGACCTGCGTAACGTTTTGTTCTGGGCGGCACAGGAAGAAAATGCCCGGGAAAGACGCGTCAAATTCTGGCGTGAGGACACACTCATTGCCACCAAAGGAATTGGGGAAGATTGGGCTTATGGCTATACCCTGGCCTTAGATAGATACTCCCGCGATATCACCTCCGAGCTGACCTCGGGACGCCTTAGGCCTTACCTGGTGGGACGAGACCTGGAGATCGACACTGTCACCAAGATTTTGGCCAGGCATAGCCGTCAAAATGTCCTGCTGGTAGGAGAGCCCGGTGTTGGCAAATCAACCATCGTTCAAGCTCTGGCCATGAGGAGCTTAAATGGCCTGACCCTAACTGCCGTTCGTTACAAGCGCTTCTTACAGCTGGATCTGACCTCACTACTATCTAGCGCCGGCCCCGGCGAGGTCGAACAGCGTACCAAAGACTTGCTGACCGACGCCGAACGGGCCGGTAATATCGTCTTAGTAATTCCTGATATTTCCTACCTGGTGGGAGCCGGGGAAGGGGTCGTCCAAAACGATCTCAGTGGTCTTTTCTTACAAGCCTTACAGGGCAACCGCATCCAAGTGATCGCGCTAACTGACCACCAAGGATTTACCAAATACTTAGAGCCTAGGAAGTCTTTCGTGCAAAGCTTTGAGACGGTTGAGGTCGCTCCCGCTTCGGTGGAACAATCGATTCGGGTCCTCGAGAAAATCGCCCCGGAAATCGAATCCAGACAAGCCCTAACGCTCACCTACGCCGCCATTAAAGCCGCCGCGGAACTATCGCAGCGCTATCTCCCAACCAAAGACTTACCCGGTAAGGCCATCGATCTGCTAGATGAAGCGGCGGTCGAGGCATCCTCGGGAGGCAAGAATAAACTAGACGCGGAGGCCCTGGCCACCCTAATCACCCGGAAAACTCGTATCCCGCTTGGCAAGCTCGAAGGCCCCGAGAAAGACAAACTGCTCAATTTGGAAGCAGCTTTACATGAGCGGGTCGTGGGACAGGACCAGGCTCTCCAGGCCGTAAGTGGAGCTCTTAGGCGCGCTCGGGCCGGGCTTCGAGACGAGCGGAGACCGATCGGAGTTTACCTATTCTTAGGACCAACTGGAGTGGGGAAGACGGAAACCGCCAAAGCCGTCGCCGCCGCTTACTTTGGAAACGAAAAGGCCATGATCAGACTAGATATGAGTGAGTACGCCTCGAGCGAAGACCAGGTGAAGCTGATCGGGGCGAACGGCGAATCTGGGAAATTGACTGAGGCGGTGACCCAAAATCCGTTTAGTCTGATTCTTCTAGACGAGGTTGAGAAAGCTAGCCCCAAGATACTAGATACTTTCCTGCAAGTTTTTGACGAAGGCCGATTAACCGATGGATCCGGGAGAACAGTTGATTTCACCAACGATATTATCATCGCCACGTCCAACGCGGGAGCCGAGCAAATTAGAGAGATTATAAAATCCAAGAGTGATCTCGCCAGTCAGAAGGGTGCTCTGATCGATCAGCTTCTAAAGTCGGGAATTTTCCGCCCTGAGTTTCTTAACAGGTTCGATGAAATCGTTTTGTTTGAGCCACTCTCAGTCCCCGAAATTGTCAAAGTAGTCCAGCTAATGCTTAGAACTCTAGACCAAAGACTGAAGCGTCAGGACATTACCTTAGAGATAACCGATGCGGCGGTCAAGAAGATCGCCGAAGCTGGTTATGATCCAATATTTGGGGCTAGGCCTCTTAGGCGCTATATCCAAGACCATGTCGAAGGAGTGTTAGCCAAAAAGCTACTTGAAGATGAGGTCAAAAGAGGCGATACTATTACCCTAGATGTAGGTGAACTAGGAGATCTATCGACACAGGTTTTCAAATGACCGACCAAGAACCACTAAATAACCCAAGCGACACCCCCGAACCCCAGGATAAACCTGAGGTTAAACCCTTTACCCCAGATATTTTGAAGCGTCCTAACTTTCAGCCACCCAAATTCAAATACGTCCCGCCCAAATCAGGCAAGCGACACTTCTAAATAAATTTGGTATAATCGCTCGGAGATTAATTGGAGGAGATCATGAAGCAGTTCCTGGCGATCTTTTTCGTCGCGATCTTGGCGATCCTCGCCGCCACTCCGGCCGACGCCGGCGGGTTCAACCAGTTCGGCTACAACTACGGGGCTCGGATTTTCTCCGGTCCCGCGGATGGGGTCGATCGTTCCCTGGACGGAAAGGTCTATGGCGACCCGACCTACGCCAAGGACCACCTGGTCATGAAGTGGAGCCAGGCCTGGGACGACGCCCGTTTCGGCAGCGCTCCTTGGACCACTGACGCCTGGCTCAACAATGAGTGGAACGGCAACGTTCCTGGAGGATCGGGCTGGACTGAGCTCGTTAAGATCGTCTGGGTTGGTGATTGCTCTGGGCCCAACTTCCGACCCGGCGGCTACTGCCTCTGGGGTGAGTTCGAAGCGATCTCCGATCACGGAACGAATCCGACGCACAGTCATCTTTGGTACGCCCACGCCACCCCGACCGGATACGGGGGACAATGATTAGGGCCACACCGGCTGTTCCGCTCCAGGCGATAGTAGGAATAACTACCGCCTGAGCGGAACATTAAGTAGCCGGAGGGTTAAGAAGTCCATCCCAACCCTTCCCTTCCTCACTACTTCAGCCCTGCGGTGACCTGCAAGTAAATTTGCAGTAGCGGGGCTAAGTAGAACTTCACGCCGTCGGCAGCCAAAAACATTGGTCGACGGCGTTTTCTTTTGGCTTGATTTTTATTTTTACTAGCATTAATATCGAGGTGCCTGGCGGACATTTAGGAGAGGAGACGATGAAACCCACCTTGTCCCAACCTGACTGCGAAGCGCGTTCGGATCTTGTGATGGAAGCGGAAGGGTGTGGGGAAACCGTAAGTATCCTCAAGCGTTGTCCCGGCGACCCGAGTCACGATCAGCACACTGTGTCGATCATGACCGTCTGACCAGGTAGGGGAGATAGGACGCCGTTTTACACTCGAGTGAGCGGCGTCTTTCCCTTTTTATTTGATTTTATCTCCGGAGCTAGCCTAAACTAGCTAGGTGAGCCGATTTAATCCCCACAACGCATCACCTAGCTCCTATACCAATTTCGCGGACTGTCCCATGAAATTTTGGATCTTTAGGCTACACCCCAGGAGTAACGAGTTTCGCTCCAAAGCCAAATCGGTCGGGCAAGTAGTCGATCAGAGCCTGCACCGCTTTTTCCAGCGCCCAGAGGATAATAGGAGCCTTGATGCCATCAGATCCGATTTTGATTTGGTTTGGCTACAAGAAAAAGCCAACGTCAAAGATTGGTGCATTCTACCGGCTGAGGAAAGCTTTTGTCACGATGATGCCTGGACCATCCTTGAGACATTCTTCGAAAACTTCGACGTTACCAAAACTCCCGTATATATCCCACCACTAAATAATGTACCCAACCGTTTTGACCTAATGATCAAACTAGACTTAGGTCCTGATCTAACTATTCAAGGTTGGGGAGACCGGATGGATAAAATTGACGGCGGTTACGAAGTCATCGACTACAAAACTAAAGCCGGAGCCGAGCTGTATGAGGAAAAAAACAACTTACAGTTGCGCATGTACGGACTATTATTTGACCTTTGGCTCAGTCAAAAAAGCCTACCAGGACAGGTAACTGATCTGGCGTTTTTGTACCTAACGCCCCGCGGTGTGGAGAAAAGGTCATTCAAATTCACTCCAGAGGATAAAGAACAAACCACCGCTGAGGTGAAAGAACTTCAGAAAAAAATTCTGTCCTACTGGGCCGAATACGGCGAGAAACCGTGGCCATGTCTGTGCGGACGGTGCTCCGGACTGCTGTCCAGCATGGAATCCCGAGCCGACGAATGGGCCGCGGCAACTAACGCTGGTCCCGTTCAACAACCCCTTCTTGGTAAAGATATCCCTTTCTAACCTTGCAAATTTAACCCTAGCGCAGTAATATCTCCCAAAAGCACGAAGGAGGAGAACGGTGCTAGGTCACGCCTTGGCAGTATTGCTGGCCCATATGAACCTCTTTCAAGTCGAACGCAAACCAACCCAGGCCATCGAACCATTTTACGCCCGCGAGATCGCTACTGCCATCCTACAATGGAAGCGGTGCCCGCGGTGCGAACGCCACCTCAGCACCGAGCCCACTCATCTGGAGTTTCTGACGGCCAATCGGAACTGGCACAGCGAATCTTACCGCACGATCTGCGAGGATGGTCACCAAGTGTTCGTAACCTTATTCCCACAGCAAACCGTTGAGATGTTTTCGCAATCTGAAACTGAAGTCACGCCCTTCCTACCTAGAACTTGTGGGCCACACCGTGAGATAAAGACTCCGTGTGTAACCCCTCTTTTCGAAAGTCGGGGTGATAACGAACGAGTCTTCAGGAGAACTTGTGGGATCAGGGATCACGATCACGATGAGTACGTACGGTACTACGAGAAACCAGGTTGGACAATCCGCGGCGGTGTTCTCTGAAATTAAAGGGGGTGTGATTTGGATCGCCTCGGCGAAACCAAACGAGTCACGGCACTTCGCCAGCTGGTTTGTAGCGCTGAGATACTGGCCGGGCAATTCTGCCGACGTAAGATCGGATATCCTGGCGATCCCAACATTTGGCTACTGACCCCGGTGGGGGAGGAGCGTCCCGTTTACCAAGTCGATTGCCCCGTCAATCAAGACGAAGGGTATTGCCCGGGCAGCAAGCTGGTCGTTTTCCTTCCCGAAGTTGACGATCCCGAGAAAGAAGCCAGGCGACGGGCCGATCCCTGGTTTATCAAATATTGCGCCGTCCCGGGGTGCAACTCCCTGATCGATTGGGAAGACTGGGATGAGGCCGAGCAGATTGGCGACGAAGATGAGATCCGCTTCATCGCCCGCTGCCAGCCTCAGCAAAGTTGGTGGAAAGATCTGATCGGTTTTGAGGTCCCAAAACACCACTACGTTTTGAACCTGGCTTGGGTTGAAGACGATGACAAGGATTGGGAAGAAATTCCCGATCACTTGCCGGCTGACATTATCTCTCCGAGAGAGCCCGTCATGCGGTGAGAAAGATTCGTCTCCCCCGACCGAGGAAGCCGCGTCTAGTAATGAGTGTTATTTGGCTGACCTCACCCGTGTGGGTGCTTATGATCGGCCAAGAGAAACTGCGACGAAAAATCAATCGACATCTAAACCAAGAGAGTGATCAATAAGAGCGTCTGTACATTTTGTACCGGCGCTCTTCGCCTATCTATTGCGCAAATCTAGACTTAGGAGGAAAATTTAGTGAGAGAGGGTAACAGCCGCAGGGTTGTTTTAATTTCGCACGGAAGAGGAGGAGACTATGTCTGGCGAACTCGTCTTGCCCCCCGAACCGATTCGCTACTTTGATGGGCTACTCTGTCCACTCTGCAGTACCGAATACCTAGGGATTCCCTTCGGTTTTATCGGCACCAGGCAACAGTCGATCAGGATCTTTGACATTCCAACAATGTGCCAACAAGAGAGACTGATCGGTGTGGTTCTCTATCCGGAAGCACCCAGTTGGTTTTATTACCAACCGGAGCGGTGTTTGGTCAGAGGCGACTCAAACTTTCATTGTGCGGTCTGCCACAAGCAGGTCAACCGCCTGGAAGATTTCCGTGCGGTCAGTACAATGCCCAATAACATGCGCCGCTACCGTTTCACTTGTTCCAGCTGCCGAAATGACACCAAGATCAGAGTGATCGTCCGGCGAATGGCCGAAGACCCACTTCCAGACGTCCTTTCGCCGGAGGATCGTCCCCCCGCTCTGACTCTCAATAAAGGGTTGCCGAGCCGTAACGAAATCCTCGATGTCCACGATATTTTGGCAAATCTGACGACCGTCAACTTTGGCGAGGTGTCAGACAAAAAGTCGGGGCGTAGGGGATGAACGAAGCTGTTTACCGTTGGGAAATGCGCAGCATCGTCAAAGACAACTGCCCGCTGTGCCTGACACATTTTGCTACGGAGCTAATCGAGCTTTACAACGTGGTTTACTCGCGCGAAGACCCGCTCCCGAGAGAGAGCTTCTACCGCTTGATCTGCCCAGCTCCGGAATGTCTCTTCGAAGAGTATCTGGTCGTGATGCGTAGCAAGTACCTCACCGGGCTCAACCCGGTCCACGAGTCGATGCAGGCAGTAGCGCTGTTCCTAGAGGATCACGAGCTGCAGTGTGAGACCTGCGGCGGGATTCTGGGGAAGCTTTTTTCTTCGATGGAAGACGCTTCGCACCAAAGGTTCCAACTGCAGGCCTACTGCCAAGCCTGCGAGGAGATCAACCATATCCAAATTGGCTGGAAAGTAATCAACCTGCCAGTCGGATTCGACCCGGCCCTAAGAGCCCGCAAGGCCCTTCGCCTGATCGACACCGTGCCCCAACTGCTAGCCACCATGAACCACCGGGAATGAGATCAATCCGAGCCGTCTTTATGAAAATACAGACGGCTCTCGCGTTTTTTACCCATGCCCTGATAGAATAAACACTCAGGGCAGAAAGTTAGCTATTAAAATAATTCTCATACCTATTTTATTAATTGCCGGCGTAGTCTTAATCCTCTTTTTGGAGGCAGGCTGGGCTTTAAAAAACGGCGCGATAATCCCTTCCCCAGAACCGCCCCGAGATCCGCTAGTCTTTGGAAGCGGGAAACCTATGACTTACGTCTTGATGGGGGATAGTTTGGCCGCTGGTCAGGGCGGGGACTATGATCAGGGCTTCGCGGTCCAAACTGCCCAGCATCTGGGCAAGGGTCGCCAGATCATCTTAAACAATGTCGGGGTGAGTGGGTCCAGAGCCCGGGATCTGTTGGGGCAGCAGCTGTCTCAAACACTTGATAGTCGTCCTGATCTGGTGCTTATTTCAGTCGGAGGCAACGATGTGACCCATCTAACACCCCTGCTTAGTTTGAAATCTCAGCTCAGTTCCCTGGTAGAGAAATTACTGGCCTCGAATTGCCAAATGAAAATTGTCCTAACGGGCAGTCCTGATATGGGCGGGGTCCCAAGATTCCTGCGCCCCTTGCGAGATATCGCTGGAATCAGGAGTAATATGGTCAACACCGTTTTCGATGAGGTCATAAAAACCTATCAACTAACTTGGGCCCCCCTGTCTAAAGAGACAGGACCGAGCTTTAGAGAAGACCCTAGTTTATTTGCTCCCGATAAATTTCATCCTAATAACCGCGGTTATGAACTCATGATTCAGACTCTAAATCGTGGTTTGGATCAGGCGATAACTGACCAGCCGAGCCATTGCCCGTCACCAGAACGCTAGATTTTTGAATCTGAAAGTGCTATAAACTCCCCACAGCGAAAACGCGCAAGGAGAAGGGTAATGGAGCTGGCTATCGTGGTTGTCGTCATCGCGACCGGTGCAGCCATCATGCTGTCGCTTGTTTACGAGCGGCGGGTCGGATTCCTGGCATTCGTGGCCGGGTGCAGCGTCGCCCTGGTCTGGTCAGCCCTGACTGGCGGCAAGAACGGAGTCAACGAGGTTTTCGGACTCTGTTTCTCAGCCGGGGTCGTTTGGGGAGCTTTGGAGATGCTGGTCATCGACAACATGCGCCGTCCTGAAAAGAGGGGATAGCGGTGGCTCACGAGCGGTTTCTAGGTCCAGGCGAGATGATGCGGATCAACAATCCTTGGCCCCCGCAAGAGTTCGCCGGTAAGACTTACTATTTTCTGGGTAACGTGACCAGAACTAGTAAGGAGCACCGCAAGTACCAAGCCCTCAAGGCCGGCGGGGGAGAGTTCTTGATCCGGGAAAACGCCGTCGACGTGATGGGCCAGCCGGTCCCAGGAATGCTGGCGATCTACAGCACCACCCAGAACCGTGACAGTCGCGATCTAACCAGCCGTCCTCACCGCCGCTCTGTTCCAGCCCGAGGTAAGACCTATAAGTAACACTTCTATTCACAGCCCGCCCCCAAGTCGCAAGATAAGGGGGCTTTTCTTTTTGGACAAGTCGTCCTAGACATGATATAAACACTCTCAGCGCGAAAAAGGAGAGAAAATCCCGTGCCATATCTCTGCGGGTGCCCAGCTGGGGATTGCGACATGTGTGACTATTGCATGGACGTACATCGGACCCGCTCCAGAGATGAACTGGACGCTTTACGCACCGAAAAGCCGGCGGCTCACCCGTAGCGACTAATTTAGGAGGAAGGCAAGCGTGGACCCAAAATCGTGTCCGCACCAGTACTGCCCGGCGGGTCGCTGCGTTGAGGGAGAGGATCTGAGGGCCTGTCGGCATATGGCCTGCCCAGCTCACCGCTGTCTGCGGGCCCCTCAGGATGCGTTCGGGCTTAGGCTGGACGAATTGGGCTTGTCACCCCGAGCCATTGCTGCGCTCGAGCGCAGTGACGTCCGAGGATTGGCGGAACTGCTAGGTACCAATCCAAGAGAGCTGATCTTGATTAAAAACCTGGGGTTTGGGTCGGTTCTGGCCATAATCCGAGCTCTCAAGGAACGCGGACTTAGGCTGAGGCCCTGCTTTCGTAGCGATTTCAAATACTCGGGGCTTAGCTCACGAGAGATCGACATCTTGGTACGAGAGACGACCCCACCCAAGGAAGCGAGGGAGTGAGTGCTCAAGAGAGGCTAGACCGCGCTATCGAAGCAATTCTCAAGAGGTACAAGGACAGCGGGATCGGACAAACGGCTGAGTTCAAGGAACTCTCCCAGTCCTACACCGAAATCCAAGACCCCGGCGACGTCGCTAGTACTTAAATAAAAGGGAGAGTGTTTGGGCGGGAAGCAAAGTCAATCAGACTTTCCGCCCCCAAGCTAAGAGGAATCCCGACTCTTAGCTTTTTTCATGCAATCATCCCAAACCTGAGCTAGAAATTATCTAAATAGCAAAACTTTGACCGACCCGTCGGTACTGATGATATTGGAACCTAGGATAAGATTGGTTTGGGGAGGTTGGCTTTGGTAAGAAATCATGCTCCCATATCCCGGCGAGGCGATCAGATCTTTTACGACCAGATCCCGTTCTTTATCGACCTTGGGGGAGATGCTGTGCGTCGGGATGAAAAAATTCCTGACATCAAGAGTGAGACCATTGTCATAGGTGGCTGCTCCCACCCAAATCCGGCGTCCGTCCTCAAAATCATACCCCGAGTCCCAGATCCGCACGTGATCTCTAGTTTGAATATTACGGCCCGGTTTTTGCAAAGCGATGTCTTGGACCCGTCCAAACAAATACTGATTACTCATCGGGGCGGTCGGGTAATCCCAGGCTAACGGGCTGTAAACCAGGACCTTAATAACTGATAGGGGGTTGGTCGGATCGCTCTTGACCCAGTGGGCGGCGTCGAAGGCGCTCGTTAACTGCTCTTTAGAGCCGATCATAACCAGATTGATCGGATCCGAGGGGCGGCTTTTATTGTCCAGATCATAGGTCGGTAGCTTGGAGAAATCACTTAGGGTGGAACGCACCAGGTCAGAGGGAGTCTTGGTTTGGCGATAAATGGCCGATAAGCTAATACCGACCAGTAAAACAAGGCCAATAAATAGTCCCAATCGCTT
>JBBROZ010000018.1:0-14750 GCA_038228785.1 Patescibacteria group bacterium | reverse complement strand
GTTATCACCGATCCTTACTTTGACGAGATCGGTCTAAAGTGGCCCAAAGTGGAGGCCGATATTGTGAGCATTTCCCACGATCACCCCGATCACAATAATGCCGGGGCCGTGACCGGAGCGACCTATACAGCCGAGGGGCCAGGCGAATATGAGATCAAAGGGGTCGCTTTTACTGGGGTACCGAGCTGGCATGATGACAAAGAGGGCGCCGAGCGTGGTCGAAACGTTATTTACACCTTCAATATCGAGGGGGTCCGGATTTGCCACCTTGGCGACCTCGGCCAGGCCCAATTGACTGACTCGCAGCTAGAGGAGATCGGGGATGTCGATGTGGTGCTCATCCCAGTCGGAGGCGTGTTTACGATCGCCGCCGCCGAAGCGGCCAAAGTGGTAGCCCAACTAGAGCCTAAGATCATTATTCCGATGCATTACCAGATTCCCGAACTCAAAGTTACCTTGGACCCAGTTGAGAATTTTCTAAAAGAAATGGGTAAAGAGGCGATTACTCCAGTGCCCAAATTAAGTGTTGCTTCCGATAAGCTTCCCGAAGAGACGCAAGTCGTGGTACTGGAGCGGGTCTAGTGGCTCCGCGCACGACGACTCGGACCGAGTTAGCCCGCCCGGTCTCATCTTCCCAATCCGGCAAACTTCCCCCGCAAAATCTTGAGGCCGAGCAGTCGGTTCTAGGGTCACTGCTGATTGACAAAGATGCCATTGTCAAAGTGGCCGAATCTCTACTGTCTAGTCATTTTTACCGTGACGCCCACGCTGAGATTTATAACGCGGTCTTATCTTTGTACGAGAAAAGAGAGCCGTCCGATATCGTCACCGTCACCGATGAGCTCAAGTTGCGCGGAACTTATGAGATGGCCGGTGGGGCCGGGTATCTGACCACGTTAGTTAATTACGTTCCGACCTCGGCCCACATCGAGCACTATGCCAGGATCGTTAAGGACAAGGCGACCAGAAGACAGATGATCTCGGCCGCCACCTCGATCACCGAGATGAGCTTCCAGGAAACCGAAGACGTCAAAGATCTAATGGACCTGGCTGAGCAGCAACTGTTCGGGATTTCCCAAGAACACTTCAAACAAAACTTCCTACCGATCAAAGACGCCCTGGCGGAATCGTTCGAAAGATTAGATGAGCTACAAAAGCGAGCTGGGGGGCTGCGTGGTATCGCGACAGGGTTTGCCGAATTAGATAAGAAGCTTTCTGGACTGCAAGACTCGAACCTGATTATTTTGGCAGCCAGGCCATCCGTTGGAAAAACGACTCTGGCCATCAACATCGCCCAGCACGTGGCGGTCGTGGAGAAAATCCCGGTTGGAATTTTCAGCTTGGAAATGAGTAAAGAGCAACTAGTCGATCTGGTGCTTTCCTCAGCGGCCAATGTTGACGCATGGAGGCTTACCACCGGAAATCTCGAGGAAAACGACTTTGCGAAGTTGGCTGAGGCCATGGGAGAGCTGGCCGAAGCACCACTTTATATCGATGACACTCCGGGAGCATCCATTATCGAAATGCGCACCAAAGCCAGACGTCTGCAGGCCGAAAAAGGGCTCAAGCTCTTGGTCGTCGACTACCTACAGCTGATCCACGGCCGAAACCTCGAGAACCGGGTTCAGGAAGTCTCAGAAATCTCTCAAGCTCTCAAAAATCTTGCCCGAGAGCTTAAGATCCCGGTTTTGGCGCTCTCCCAGTTGTCTAGAAACATTGAAAGCCGACAGGGCAAAATCCCGCAGCTCTCAGACCTGCGGGAATCTGGAGCGATTGAACAAGACGCCGACGTCGTGATGTTTCTCTACCGCGAGGACGCTGAGAAGCTCGAAGATATCAAGCTGACAATCGCCAAGCACCGTTCTGGTCCCCTGGGAGAGATCGATCTTAAGTTCAAAGGTGAAAGACGGCGTTTCTTCGGTGTCGAGCGGACTAGAACCTCTAAAGAAAACTAAACACTACCCACTTGTTCTAGGATTTCCGGTTGCCAAAAATCAAATTTATTGTCAGGTAGAAGCAAATATTTATCAGGTACCAGTTCTTTTATGAACTCCTCAGTGTGGCTGACTACAATCATCGCCCCCTGATAAGTTTTAAGTGCGTCTAGGATAATTCTTTGCGATAAAACATCGAGGTAAGTAGTTGGCTCATCGAGTATTAGCAGATTGTAGGGTTCGAGTAGTAGCTTGGCGATGGCCAGTCTTGTTTTCTCCCCACCAGATAGGGTAGAGACTTTTTGCATGACCCTATCGCCGGGGAAAAGGAAACGAGCTAAAAGAGACCTAGCCGAAGTTTGGTTAAGGTTGGACGCCTCTAAAATTACCTCCAGTAGCGTCTTGGTTTGGTCAAAGTTTTCAAACTCCTGGGAGTAATAACCAAAACTGAGTCGGTCGTCTTTCTGGACTTGTCCCGCGTCCGGGTCCAAGAGTCCAACTAAAATTTTTATTAAGGTTGATTTACCAGCTCCGTTTGGTCCAATTAGAGCAATTTTTTCCCCGCGTCCGACCTGAAAGCTTACTTCTTCTAAGACTAGGTTATCCCCGTAAGACTTGCTGATTCCGAACGCTTCCAGAATAAGCTGCCCGACGGGCGAGGGGTCGGGGAGATTTAGTTTGATGCGTCCTATTTCCGGAGGCAGTTCTGGAAGATTTTCTTTAGCTCGCTGGATTCGACGGGACAGTATCACTCGTTGGCGGACTCCTTTTTTTGATTTGTACTTGTACAGGATCTTGAGACTCTCTTGCATGGTTTTGATGTGCTTGGATTCATAAGCGACCTGTCTTTTTAGCAGATCGTCTTTTTCTTTTTTTAGCTTCAAGAACTTGGTGTAATTGCCTGAGTACTGCTCAATCTTTCTAGTGTGGGTGTTGATAGACAAAACTTTTCCGATTCGTTTATCGAGTAGCTCCAAGTCGTGTGAAACTAAAATCAATGTTTTAGGATACTGGGCCAGGAAATCCATAACCCATCTCTTCCCAGCTACGTCCAAGAAGTTGGTGGGTTCGTCTAGTAGCAATATATCTGGCTGGGTGACCAGGGAGCGGGCGAGTGCCAGTTTAGTTTTTTGACCACCGCTCATATTACTAGGCGAGGAGTCTAGGTCTAGGTGAGATAGTTCCAGTCCCGCTAAAATCTCTCGTAGTTGGAAGTCTTGTTTAGTACCGGCTTTATCAATATAGGATCTGACCGAACTGGACCCTTCCATTTCTGGGTCACGCTTTACTTCCTGGGGGACCAGGGTTACTAGGCCATGGATTTGTAGCTTCCCAACTGACGTGGTTTCTTCTCCCGAGAGAATATTAAGTAGGGTTGACTTACCAGCGCCATTGGGTCCGACTAGTCCAACCTTCGTGCCTGTGGCGACGGAGAAATCAGCCCGATCAAAGATCGGGTTAAGTCCGTGGGTGAAACTGAGGCCTTTGACACTAATCATGGGGCCATATTAACATTTTTAGTGGATTTTTCCTGGGTAAATTGATATTATCCCCCTGCTTGCCGAGATAGGCCGAGGTGGTGGAATGGCAGACACGCGGGACTCAAAATCCCGTGATCGCAAGATCGTGAGGGTTCAAGTCCCTCTCTCGGCACCAACAAAAATATGAGTTTAGCTGTTAATGATCTAAGAAATGGGGCTGTTTTCCAAGACTCGGCCGGGGTGTGGCAGGTGGAGTCGTTCGAGCATATCAAGATGGGTCGAGGATCGGCGACGATCAAAGTCAAAGCTCGGAATCTGCGCACTGGTGCGATCGCCGAGAAGGGCTTCATATCCGGTAACAAGGTCGACGAGGCCGATGTGGATAAGCGTAAAGTCCAGTACCTATATCACGACGGTAAAGAGGTCTATTTTATGGATCCAGTCAGTTTCGAACAATTTCCAGTTCCCCTGGTCAGGGTATCGGAGCTTCCCAAATATATTAAAGAAGGTGGAGAGGTCGAGGCACTACTTATCGGCGGGGAAGTGGTCAGTGTGGAACTGCCCAAAAATGTGATCTTGGCGGTCACCGACGCTGATCCTGGGGAACGCGGCAATTCGGCCAGCAACTTCCTGAAAAGCTGTACGGTCGAGACCGGAGTCAACGTTCAGGTGCCACTTTTTATCAAACCGGGCGATAAGATCAAAGTTGATACCCGTTCCGGGGCCTACCTCGAGCGGGCTTAAGTTCTCAATATCCAAATCGCCAATAAAGTCGTAATTATCGTGGTCACAAAATAAATCGGGGGACGAAGTGGGAGCTGAATATTTTGGTGGAGCTGCATCATGCCCTTGAATATTTTTCCTAAGCCGTAATTTTCATGCAGTCCGTACTGGATATCTGGGGCGATCGCCACTAAGGCGGCGATGACTAGGTAGGTCTGATTACCCAAGCCCCAAGTCAATTTCGAGAGGATAAAAATCGCTAAGAAAAAATCTATGGTTAGCTGCAACAAGGGGAGTACCCGGTAAGGTCGGTTGGGATAAAAGCCGTCGTAGTGTGGGATCGCATCCAGGGCAAAGTGGCTCACAAAAGCTAGGGGAAGACCCAATACTGGGTCGACTTTGCTAGCGATGGCCGCGCCAACTAGCATGTGAGTAACATTGAGCACCATTTAATGGTAGAGGGTTGCTAGTGGGCTTTCAAGACTGGTAGATTAAAGAGGTGCTTAGACGCATTTTTCCCGAAGTAGCCTTCAATCCCGAGTTCCAAAAGCTGTGGTGGGCTCAGATTCTTTCGCAGGTGGCCTTTAACACCCTGTTGTACTCACTTATTATCCGTATCGCCGAGCGTACTACCTCTAATACTGCCGTTTCGTTTTTCATCCTTAGTTTTTCAGTGCCAGCCGTTATTTTTGGATTGTTCGCCGGAGTTTACGTTGATCGCTGGGATCGGCGCAGTATCCTCATCGCCACGAATGTCCTGCGAACTGCGCTCATTCCGCTATTTTATTTGGCCGAGCGCAATGGCTTTTACGCGATTTATCCCTTGGCTATCATTACCTCGGTCGTGACCCAATTTTTCATCCCAGCTGAGGCCAGTAAGATGGCGACGACAGTTCCGCACCGGATCTTACATCAGGCCAACTCACTTTTTACTTTCACTTTGTACACCGCCATTATCATTGGTCCGATCGCGGCCGGACCGGCGCTGAAATATATTGGCTTGGATCGTTTGTTTGTAGTTTTGTTCGTCTTGTTTGGTCTGGCGACTATTATGACAATGCTTTTGTCCAAAGACTCCAAGGACCGAGAAGAGAAACCCAATGGCGAGGAGCGCAAGATCCACTCCGAGCTCCTAGACGCCCTCAAGCATATCTGGGGAAACTCTCGGGTCAAGGCGGGAATACTACTCCTAACCTTCTCGCAAACGATGATCCAGATGATCGCGGCGGTCGCGCCGGGGTTTGCCAGAAATGTCTTGGGGGTAGACGTGGCCGATACTTCGCTACTGCTACTAGGTCCAGCGGCACTTGGGATGATCGTAGGAGCGCTGGTGTTATCTAGGTTTGGCCATCGCTGGAACAAAAAGCGTCTGATTGTCATCGGGGTCTTTTTGGCGGGAATTCAGCTGATGATCCTAGGAGCAGTGCGCGGGTTTGAGAACTACGTCGATGTTATCCAGCTAGCAGTGGCGACCTTGTTTACCCTAGGGGCGGCCAACGCCATGCTGGATGTTCCAAGCCAGACCGCCATTCAGGTCCACACTCCAGAAGAGTTGCGGGGTCGGGTCTACGGCATCTTAAATACCATGATTAATGGGGCCTCCTTCCTGCCCGTCTTGTTTGCCGGGGTGATCGCCGATATTTTCGGGGTCTCGACGATGATTATTCTGCTTGGAATCGTGGTTTTCTTGACCGGGTTTTACATCCAGGATAAAGCCAAGCAATTATCCACGGGCAAGCCAGTCACACTCAGCTAATGCAGGTATAATTGTTTTATGTATCCCGTTTTATTTAACATCGGTCCCGTCAGTGTTTACTCTTTTGGACTCCTATTATCTATCGGGTTAATCTTTGGGGTTTATTACGCCTGGAAACAGGGTCGCGCTTCCAATCTCGCCGAAGAAAAACTTTTGGACACCTCCATCCTGGTAATTCTGGGTGGCTTGGTCGGGTCCAGGATCTTATACGTTTGGTCGAATTGGCCTAGTTTCGTTGACGACTTACTAGCCGTACCACAGTTTTGGAAAGGCGGACTATCTTTTTGGGGAGCCTTGATTGGCGGGGTGATTACGATTCTAATTTTGTCCCGGCGTCTACATTGGCCGGCCGGGAGTTTATTTGATTTGGCGGCTCCCAGTGTGGCGATCGGGGCTAGTTTTGGTTATGTCGGGGCGCTGTTAAATGGTAGCGCTTTCGGGGCGGAAACCACCTGGGCGTGGGGGATCAGACTACAGGGACTGCCTGGTCTTAGAAACCCCAGCCAACTACTCGAAGCTGGTCTACAACTTGTTTTATTACTGGTACTACTAAGACTACGCCCGCGGGCCCCGTTCGCCGGATTTTTGGCGCTGACTTACCTGACCCTTTATAGTATTGGACGATTTGGCTTAGAATTTCTGCGTGGGGACGCGACCTTGGTTTTAGGCCGGATCTCCCAAGCCCAAATATTTAGTCTTTTTGTTGGTACCGTCTCGCTTCTACTGCTATACTTAAGATTAGCCAGACTCCAGGGGAGCTGGCGAGTTAGTATCAGGAGAATTTTAGCTAGGAGTAACTCATGAACGAAGCCGTCAAAGTAAAATTATTAGCCGATAAGTCTAGGTTGGAAGAGGAGCTTAGAAGCTACAAAGCCGAAGATCCTTTCTTGGCGCAAAATCGGGATATGGAGATCAAATCGATCGATAACGACTCGCTGGAGAATGAGTCCCATGACCGCATTCAAGCGACCAGAAACTCGATTACTGAGGATCTCTCAGGGGTACTTTTGGCTTTGGCCAAGGTTGACCAAGGAACATACGGCCAGTGCGAAAAATGCGGCCAGGTGATCGAAGAGGGACGTTTGCAAGCCTCACCGACCGCTCGGTTTTGCATGGCCGACGCCGGCTAATATGCGGCTCGACCGCTATTTAGCCCAGCTCCACCCTGAAATCTCGCGCGCGGTGGTTAAAGAGCTTATCTTAACGGGTAAGGTCAGCGTCGGGGGTAAGTTTGTTAAACCCAGCTACCATGTCAAAGAGGCCGATGAGCTTAAAATAGATATTCCCGACCAGCTGCCCACTTCCATTAAACCTCAGGACATACCGCTTAAAATAATTCACGAGGACCAGGATCTAATCGTTATCGACAAACCGGCGGGACTGGTGGTTCATCCGGCCCCGGGACATCCTGACGGGACGCTCGTTAACGCTTTGGCCTTTCATTTAGGCGACAACTTCACCACCTTGGGGGACCGCGCTCGTCCCGGATTGGTTCATCGTCTTGATAAAGACACCTCCGGATTGCTGGTAATCGCCAAAACTGAGGAATCCAGACAGGCGCTAATCCGCCTTTTTAAGGGGCGCCGGGTTCACAAAGAATACTTGGCGCTTATCTCAGGGCATTTGGAAGAGGCGGCGGGGGAGATCAATAAACCAATTGATCGCGATCCCAAAAATAGACTCAAATTTACTACTTCGAATTTTGGCAAGGAGTCGGTGACCAGGTTTCTAACCGAGCAGGTGCTCCCAAAGCACACTTTACTGCGCTTACTGCCAGTTACTGGACGGACCCATCAGTTGCGTGTTCATCTGGCTAGTTTGGGACACCCGATCGTGGGCGACGTTTTATATGAAGGGGAGGAGTCGAGTCGTCTTTTCTTGCACGCGACAAAGCTCTCATTTAGACTAAGCAAGCAGGAGCGGGTTTTTGAATCCCCGTTGCCAAGCGACCTAACGGAAATTTTAGACCGACTAGCTAAGTAACAAAAAATGGTTGACCTGACCCTGGCCTTTGATTTAGTTTTCGTCCTCGCGGCTGCCTTCATCGGTGGGGCTTTGGCAGTGGTATTCAGGCAGCCAGCCATCACGGGATATCTCCTGGGAGGGCTGTTGTTTGGTCCACAGGCCTTGGGGCTGATTCACGACTCAGCGGACATCAAAACCTTAGCCGAAGTCGGCGTAGCTTTCCTGATGTTTACCCTCGGGCTGGAATTTTCGCTATCTAGGATTCGGGCTCACAGCCAGGTGGTGATCTTAGGAGTGACCGTGCAGTTGGCGGTCTCCGTCTTATCAGCCCTGCTTTTGGTCGGACTGATCGGATTATCGCTTGGTCAGGCCTTATTTTTTGGACTAATGCTGGGATTCTCCTCCACGGCGGTGGTCGTCAAATCTCTTTTGGCCAAAGGGGAATTGGAGACGACGCATGGCAAGCTAGCCAGCTCTTGGCTTATTCTCCAGGACCTGGCCGTGCTTCCGGTCCTGATCATACTAAGCTCATTTGGCGGAAATAATTTAGTACTGGACTTGGGCGGGGGGATTCTAAAAGCCGCTATATTTTTGATCGCGACCGTCTATTTGGGGACTAAGTTCGCACCTCGGATCTTAGGGCAGATTGCCTCGTCTGGGTCACGAGAGATTTTCATTTTAGCGGCGATGATCCTGGTGCTTGGGATCGCTTTTATCACTCGGGCTTTCGGGCTCAGTTTTGCTTTGGGGGGATTTTTAGCCGGGATTATCATCTCGGAATCGCAATTTAGTCAGCAAGTTTTCGCCGATGTTAAAAATGTGCGTGACCTTTTCGCGACCCTATTTTTTGTGTCGATTGGGATGCTGGTCGGGCCGATTTTTATCCTGCAGAATTTCCTAGCCATTGGGTTACTTCTGCTGATCATGGCTGTGGCCAAGCTACTAGTGGTGACGACCTGGATTTACCGCTTCGGGTATCACTTGAAAACAGCTTTGATGACGAGTCTCGCCTTGATTCAAATCGGGGAATTCAGTTTCGTGGTCGCTAACCAAGGTTTGGAGAAGGGATTTATTAATACTTATCAGTACCAACTGGTCTTATCAGCGGCGATAGTTTCGCTAATCCTGACTCCATTTTGGATCGATCGCTCAGCACGGACCTACCATTTACTAAAGGATTTAGTCATATCCAAGCTTCCTAAGTGGCAGCATTTGTTTTTCACTTCAACGACTTCGGGACCAGCCGAAGAGAGCTTGGACTTAGCGGGTCACGTCTTAGTGATCGGATACGGTCGGGTGGGTAGGTATTTATCACACGCCTTGCTCCAAGCCAAAGTGCCGCACGTGGTCTCTGACCTGGATCCCAAGCGGTTAGTGGAGCCACAGAGCAAGGGAATTCCAGTTATTTATGGAGACGCCGCCGAGGAGGAGATCCTGGAAATTATGGGCGTGAGGAAGGCGCGGGCGGTAGTCATCACTCACGGGGATCTGGTCAGCACCAAGCTGGCCATTCACCGGATCCGGGCGGTCAATCCCAATGTCAAAATTATGGCCCGGGCTCACGCTGACGATGATGTCACTGATCTAAAGACGCTCGCCATTTACCGGGTGATTCAGCCGGAATTTGAGGCTAGTTTGACCATGACGCACAAGCTTCTAGATTTCATGAATGTTCCCAAGCCGGAGACTGACGAACTCTTGAAGAGACTACGACGAGAGCATCACGGATGAAGATGATCGCTCGCAATGACGCTTTCACATGCGGTCACTGCGGAGTGGAAGTCACTCCGGTCCAGTTTGGTGGCAGTTACCGTAATCATTGTCCAGTTTGTCTTTATTCCAAACATGTCGACGAGGCAGTCCCAGGAGACCGGGCCAGCGGGTGTCAGGGGCTAATGGCCCCAATCGGGGTTTTCACGCGGGGTAGTGGCGAGCATGTCTTGGTACACCGTTGTGAGCTGTGCGGATTCGAACGCTATAACCGCATCGCTGGCGACGACGACTTTGATTTGGTGACTTCGCTTTCGACCGTGCCAACTCGTAAGGGGAGCTAATGGCCATTCATCCGTCACGTTTTTCCGGGCGATCTCAGAGAAGCTCGCTGTCTCCCAAGCGGGGACTCTCGGGGAAGCATAGTAAATTGGTTTGGATACTCCCCGGGGTTACCATCTTGGGGGCGATTTTAGTCGCTGTTTGGACGGGGTGGGGCCTACTACGTAGCCCTCAAAACTTACCAAATACTAAACCTTATCCTATAAGTACAAACTATAAGGAAAGAACCAACCTATTACTCGTCAGTTTCGACGGTGATGAGCCGAATTTTATGTCCCTGGTCAGCGTGGCGGGATCATCCAAAATTAAGTATCTCTCTCTTGACCCAGCACTCCAAGTTTCCTTAGCTCGAAATTACGGCAGTTATCGTTTGGGTAGTGCCTGGAAACTTGGCAACTTGGATCAGGGGCAGGGGATGAACTTACTTCGAGACTCAGTCTCGCGCTCCTTGGCCGTGCCCATCGACGGTTACCTGGCCATTAATCGCTCCGCTTGGGAGGGTCTGGCCACACGCTACGGCCATCAGCCAGCGCAAGTAGTAACTAAGCTCTCAAACCCGTACCTTTGGTTTCAATTGGGTTCCCAGGGCTGGCCGGCTGGCTTATTTTCCTCACTCCCGGCCACCGAGCTGATCGGGGTGATTAACCAGATTAGAAGTAGCGCCGCGGTAGTCGAGTTATCCCTTGATCAAACGACCCTACCGGTTGTCGACCAGCCTGGAATCCGCACTCTCGATCCCGCCAGCTTCGATGGTCGAGTCGGCAAGGAGTTTGGGGAAGACGACATCACCCGGGCCCATCCGAGGGTTAGGATAGTTAATGCCTCCTTAGTTCCTGGTGCGGCGGTCGGGTTAGCGCGCTATGTTCACAATCTGGGCGGGGAAGTTATTTCAATTGAAAGCTCGGAACCCGTCAAGGCTTCCGTGATTCAAGACCACCTAGGCGGTAGTCAGCTATCAAGGCGTCTTGGCCCTGTTATTAAAGCCACCATCAGCTCCGATCGGGTCCGTTCTCGGGCGGACGTGGAGGTTACCATCGGACAGGACGCGGCGGGGTGGTTTTAGATTTGCTAAGATCACCGCTAAGCTTTTCTTGACTTCCCAGCTCAATCTTGCTAAGATCCCCTCGATCTCTCTCCTTTCTTCCGAAGCGAGAGCCAAAATTAGCTTTCGCTTCTAGCAAAGACCGCCTTCGGGCGGTTTTTGCGTTGTTAGGGACATTTTCTTGTTAGAGTGTTCTAAACTGACCTGATTTGTGGTAAACTCCACTCGTAATGAGAGAGAAAAGAGGGCTATGCTACTGATAGGTATTTTATTTCTGGTCTTAGGGATCGCTTTTTATTTAGCACTGCGTGCCGTCAATCAGATGGAAGCTCCCCAAGACGCCAACCAAGCAGAGGTCTCCCAAGGAGTCCTTCTCTCCATCGAACTTCCAAAAGAAAATGAAAAAACCCCGATCGCGGCTGAGCAGATGTATGCCAGTTTACACGGTTTGCTTCGTTTCACTCCCGAAACCTTAGAACATATCTCCTTAGAAATGGTCTCGACTTCGGATGGGATTCATTTCTATGCTTTCGCTCCCGCCAATTACCGCAATTTCGTCGAAGGTCAGATCTACGCCCAATATCCGGATGCTGAGATCAAAGAGGTCCCGGACTATACCGCCAAGCTTCCCGAGGGGGGACAGGTGGCCGCGACCGAACTAGTCCTGACCAAAGACTACATTTTCCCAATCAAAACGTTTCGTGATTTCGAAGTCGACCCCCTGGCCGCTATCACCTCAGCTCTAGGGAAAGTCGGGGATTATGAGCAGGTGTGGCTACAGATTCTGATGCGCCCCGTCGATGACGTGTGGCAAAAGCGGGGTCATGAGTATGTGCAAAGAATTCGCGACGGGGTCAAGCCCACCTCGCTCGATCCAGTCGAAATGCTAAAAAATGTCTTCGCGGTCATTTTCGAGCACATCCCTTACGCCTTTCGGATGTTCGTGAATGGCCCCAAGCCTTACGAGGCCCCTCGCCCCACCCCAGCTTCCGGGGTTAGACTCTCGGCCGGACAAGATCTGGAACTAAAAGCTATCGAAAATAAACTGACTAAAAACGGTTTTGAGACAAAAGTTAGAATCCTAGCCGCCGCGCCTGAGATCGCGACCGCTAAAGAACGCATCAGCTCCGTCGCCGCCTCATTTAAGCAGTTTAGTACCGCTAACCTCAATTCCTTTGTCGCTAGCACCATTGACGTCGATGGGCGCAAATGGCTTGGTAAATTTAGCTCGCGGTCTTTCCCGCAATCTGCCGATAACGACATCTTAGGGATTGATGAGTTGGCTAGTATTTATCATATGCCCAATATCTCGGTCGAAACGCCCAGTATCGCTTGGACTAGAGCTAAAAAAGGCGAGCCACCCCTAAACCTCCCCTTGGAAGGCAATCCTGATGTGACGGTCTTTGCTGAGACAGTTTTTAGAGATCAAGCCCGTAAATTTGGGATCAAACGAGCGGATCGCAGGAAGCACCAATACATCATCGGTAAAACCGGAACCGGTAAATCAACGCTCATCAAAAACATGATAATTCAAGACATCCAGGCCGGTGAGGGAGTGGCAATCTTGGATCCGCACGGAGATCTGATCGAGGAACTCTTGGACTTCGTTCCGGAGAGCCGGATCCATGACGTCGTGATCTTTAACCCGGCTGATGACCAGTATCCGGTCGCTTTAAATATGCTCGAGGTTATAGATCCCAGGCAACGCAATCTGATCGCCTCGGGACTCCTCGACGTATTCAAGAAATACTTCGCCAATTCCTGGGGACCAAGACTCGAGTATATCCTTATGAACTCGATCCTGACCCTTTTGGAAGTCCCCAACACTTCACTCTTGGGGGTCATTAGACTTCTAACCGATCCTGATTACAATAAATACATCGTGGGGATGATCTCAGACCCGGTGATGAAGGAATTTTGGAACAAGGAATTTGCCCAGATGAAGGGTAACCAAAAGCTCATTACCGAAGCGGTCAGCCCGATCCAAAACAAAGTCGGCCAGTTCCTAAACGCCAGTACCATCCGCAATATCGTGGGACAACCCAAATCAACGATCCGCATTGACGAGATCATCAACCAAGGCAAGATTTTCTTTGTTAATCTAGCGACCGGTCGGATCGGGGAGAACAACTCCTCCCTGCTGGGGGCGATGATCATCTCTCAGTTACAATTTGCTGCCATGAGAAGGGTCGACATGCCAGAGACCCAGCGGCGCGACTTCTATGTCTACGCTGACGAATTTCAAAAGTTCGCCACTGACTCTTTCGCAACGATTCTCTCAGAAGCCCGCAAATACCGCCTCAACTTGATCCTGACCCACCAATACATCGAACAGATGCCAGAAACGGTCCGTGAGGCTATCTTCGGTAACGTTGGAACTGAGCAGTCATTTACGGTCGGACCAGGCGATGCGGCCTTTTTGGAAAAGGAATTCACTCCGACTTTTCTAGCTCAAGATATCATTAATCTGGGTCGCTTTGAGATGTATCTGAAGCTGCAAATCGATGACATGAGCTCGACCCCGTTCTCGGCCAGATCACTTCCCCCCATGACCAACCGGACTGGGAGCAGAGAAGAGGCTGTCAGGCTGAGCCGCAGTCAGTACAGCCGTAGAGTTGAGGTCGTAGAAGAGCGTATCAAAAGGTGGGCCGAGACTAGATTTACGGCTGGTATGGGTGTGGCGGCGCAAAATATCGCTCCAAGCGTGGGCCCCGCTCCAGTTCCAGTCCAGGTTCTAGAACCGGTCGTTACGACTAGAGAACCGGGTCCTCATCTGGCCCCACAACCCGAAACCAAAGAGCCGGTCAGCGCCAATTTGTCCGGCGAAATAGTATTTCCCCAACCTGGGGAGAAGGAGACCTCATGAGTCAAGATAAGCTAGCGCTGATCCGCCAATCCCTAGCCGCGGCCGAGTCCTCGATCAAAACGGCCAAACAACTCCTATCCGAGCTTGAAACGGGCGGGATGAAGCCCTCGGCCAAAGATTTACCAGGAGAAACTGGGGTTTTCGACGGGATCAATATGATCACTACCTCGGGGGACAGCTTTCCGGTTCCAACTAACTACGCCTCCAAGTCGCTACTGGTGATCGGCGATACTTTGAAATTAGTCGATGAGGACGGGGAGAAGAGATTTAAGCAAATCGAGCATGTCAAACGCCTCAAAACAACCGGGATCCTGCACAAAAAAGACGGTAAATTTAAGGTCATTACTCCCGAGGGTAGCTACAATGTGCTCGAGGCCTCAATTGAACACTTTAAAGGTGAGGTCGGGGACGAGGTAGTCTTACAGCTTCCAGCCGGTAATATGACGGCGTCATTTGGAGCGGTGGAGGCGATCAATAAGAAAGCTGTTCCCGAAGCTGAGGAATCCGATACCAAGGTTCCCGACCCCAAGCCCACTCCTAAGCTGTCCCCGAAGCCAGAAGCGCCCAAGGCTGATCCGAAGCCGGCCCCCAGGCCCGTCCCCAAGCCCGCTTTCAAGCCAGCTCCCGTTCGTCCAGTCGAAAAGAAGCCGACCCCCGCGCCTGCGGCCCCGGTAGTTCTCGGCGACGATGATCTACGTTAACCGGATTGGTTAGAAAATTTTTTGTTTAACTTAATAAACATCACGGAGACAACTGCGGCAACTAGTGCCATCTCAGTTCGTCCGGTTGCCGCTAGTAGTAAATCAAAGAAGATTAGTGACCCAGTCGCTCCGGAGATTAAAGTAAACTGGCTGACTTTGTCCAGTGCGGTTTTCTTTAAGAAGAAAACGGCCAAAACACCCATTAAAATTAGAAAAATTGAGATAGCAAG
>JBBROZ010000017.1:0-14927 GCA_038228785.1 Patescibacteria group bacterium | reverse complement strand
GTCTTTGGTAGATAGTCTTTATCAGGCCAGAGAGGAATCCCTTGGGACCGAGGTCATGCGACAAATCGAGCGTTTCGTGACTTTAAATGTGATCGACTCTCTTTGGGTCGAGCATCTAGATACCATGGATGACTTGCGGCAAGGCATTGGGTTAAGAGGCTACGGTCAGCGTGACCCTTTGGTGGAATATAAGCACGAGGCCTTTAGTCTATTTGAGCGTCTGGTGGCTAGCATTGATTATGAGATTAGCCGCCGTATTTTCCGGGTAAATGTTACGCTGGGGAACTCCCCATCTCAGTCACCTGGTAATTCGCCGATAGGGGAGGACGCCAAATTGGCGCAGCTTAAGACCTATCAGGCCAAACATCAGGGGAAACTTAATAAACGAATGAAGAAATTGGCGAAAGAGCTGGAACAGCGGGGGATTAAGGTCTAAAATATACTTATGCCAACCAAACGTGAACAGCGCTTAACTGAGCAAGCAAAAGTTAAAGAAACCTTCGTACTAGACGACGCTAAAATATCTGGTAATAAGATATATGTATGGGCGGGGCTAGGAGCGCTGGTGCTAGCCGGAATGGTGGTTTTCTTTGTCAAAGCCGGCCAGCCGACCCCGTTTAACGTTGCTGGAGTTTGCTTAAGTGCCGAATCGTTTCATATCCATCCCCATCTGTCGATCACGGTGAACGGGGAGAACCAGGTTATTCCGAAGGGGATTGGCGTGGCCAGTCCGACTTGTATCCGACCACTTCATACTCACGAAACAGACGGGGTGTTACACGTTGAATTCGAGTACAAACGCGATTTTACTTTGGGGGAGTTTTTCCAAGTTTGGGGCAAGACCTTCACCAAAGATCAAATCCTGGATTTCAAAAAAGACGCCACCCACGACTTGACCCTGACGGTTGACGGTCTGCCGACCCAAGATTTCGATAACCTGATCCTAAAAGACCAACAAAAGATCGTCATTAATTATTCCGCCAAAGCCAAGTGAAGTTTGGTGCTCACGTCTCGGCGGCCGGCGGGATCGACAAAGCGATCGACCGTGCAAGTGCCATCGGAGCTCAATGTATCCAGATCTTTGGTTCCCCTCCCCAAAGCTTTAATCCACCCAACCATACTCCCGAGTCGATTGCTAACTTCAAGTTAAAAGCCGCCGAGGCCAACATCACACCCGTTTTTTTACACGGGGTGTATCTAATCAATTTAGCTACCCCCAATCCCGAAGCTTTAGTGAGATCTATTGATTCACTAACCAAGGCCTTGGCACTCTCGGAGCAGTTGGGAGCAGTCGGGGTGATATTTCATACTGGCTCCCCACTGGGAGCCAGTTTCGATGATGTCTCCTCCCAAGTATCCAAGTCTATTCGCCAAGTCTTGGATGCGGTTCCTGGGCCAACCAAACTTATTATCGAGAATTCAGCCGGGATGGGCGGATCAATTGGATCAAAAATGTCCGAGATTGGACAGATCGTAAAAAAAGTTGATTCGCCTCGTCTAGCGATGTGTTTGGATACTCAACACGCTTTTGCAGCAGGTTGGGATCTCACTACCCCAGCGGGTATCGATTCTCTTATCGCCGAGATTGAGCGCGAAGTGGGACTGGCGCGTTTAGTGGCCGTTCACGCCAACGATAGTAAGATCCCACTAGGTGGTGGCAAAGATCGCCATGAGAATATCGGGCATGGCGAGATCGGTGAACAGGGATTTAAACTAATGAAAGCAAATGAAGTCTTAAATAAGTTACCGTGGATAATCGAAGTACCAGGTCTAGAGGACAAGGGTCCCGACCAATCTAATCTGGATTTATTAAAATCCCTTTAAAAAGTTGAAAGGGGCCGTAACTTCTCCGAGTGGAGAGAGTTCGTGCCCCAGGGATCCTATCGGTAATCGCGGTACGAGACAAAGGTCCAGGATCCTTGCCACTTGCCGCCGACGGCGGTGAAAGGAGCTCCGAACCAGTCGGACCAACTTGTCCAGGCTTCGACGCTGATGCGTCCGAAGAATCCGGATAGTGGGTCGGCGGTGTAGATCGCGGTGACCCCGCCACCAGTGTAGGCTTCGTAGCCGTATGCCACCAAGGCGTGGTTGCCGGATTGTCCAAAGACCACCACCGGTGATCCGTTATTGAGTCGCCCGACCAGCTCGTTGAGGGCTGTTCCCGGGTCCCAATAGGAATGGACCTTGCCCTCTCCGCCGTACTGACGCATCAGATACGACACACCGTCCGGATCAAGTCCCGGGTCCCAGGTGGTGTTGCCACGGCGCCCGACGGCGAAAGTATTGGCCAGTCCAGCCACTTTGATCCCGAAGGACCGCATGACCATGATCGAACTAGCCGACGCGCAGTACGGAGTGTAGTCCCATTCCCAATACGACGGGGCCGGCTCGGCGAGCTGGCTGACGTACTGGATTGGAAGCACCAGGCTGACGACCGCACTGGCCGGTTCGCTGACTGGTGAATCCGCCTCGATACCGTTCCGGGAAACTGTCGTCTCACGAGCGGTGAGACCACTGCTTCCGCCCTCGAACGATGCCTGAGCCGTTTTACCCCCGATGTTAAGAAACGACAGCGCGAGCAGGATCGCGACGATTACGCTTCCAAGCCTCCTCATATCTCTACCTATCTTCCTTCCTCTTGCTTGGCTGTTTTGCCAATCAAATCATAGCACACTCTACATCAACCTATAGTATAAGTCAAGTCGCTCCGCCCCCGATTGTTGCAAAAAGCGTGGAACCTGCTAAGATACACCGTTAGCACACCACAATTTAATAGAAAGAAGAGAGAAATGAGTCGTTACCGGGATCAACCGCGACCTAGTCGCGCTCCCTGGGCGTTCTCGGTGATCGTGGCGATAGTTGGGCTATATTTTATCTGGCCCATACTATCTTCACCTTTCCCCGAGTCCTCGCCTAGCGGATCTGGTTCCCCCAAGGGAGCAGGGGCAGCCGTTGCAGTCAAAGCCAGCTCAACCCCAGCCTCTCAGGAGATCAAGTTCGCTTTGCCGTCTGGTAGATCGCAAGCCCCGCGTTTCTTGTCGCTCGGGTTTACCAGTAGCGTCCCCTTGACGGAAGCGAGCCTCAAGGTTACCCCGAACCCCCCGTTTGAGTGCCAGACCAAGCTTGATAGTTCGGGACTCACCGGCAGCCTTGGATGCAGCGGGTTTCTAGCCGCAGCCACCAACTACAAGCTTGAGCTGTCCTCGGGGTCGGGTGCTCAAAGCTTAGTCACCGCGTACGACTTTAAGACGATGGGTAACAAGCTGGAAGGGGTCAAGTGGTTCACTGAGTTCGAGAACGCTACTGGTGAACCACTCGCTTGTGCGGCGGCGTCGATTCGGATCATCAGTAACTTCACTGCTGGAAAGGATCCAATGTCGGCCGAAGGGATTCTGGCCTTTGGTAGGCCCTACAACCGGAGCGCCGACCCAGGTCTTGATCCGGCGGCCATTGCTGAGACCCTGCACCGTCTCAACCCGGCCGACAACTACCATTACTACAACCTCCCTACCAGGGAGGAGGCGACCAAGGCGGCCGCCTACTGGTTGGTCCGCAGCGGCAAACCGGTGGTGGTGATCTCTCTCGCGGGACAGCACGCCCCGATTATGACCGGATTCGACGGGGTGGTCGGGTCGTATTACGACGATCCATCTAACCGCGTCGATGGGGTCATCGTCGAGGACCCGCAGCGCGGCGACCTGCAGCCACAGACGCAAGCCCGGCGCCCTGACAAGTACCGTTCAGTGGAATTTCAAACTGGACGTCTCCTCCCGCTGTCCGAGTGGTACGGAGATGAGTGGTGGTTGAGATTTAGTTACTGGTTTACCGAGCGGGGAGTAAGTATGGACCGCAACGACGGCGCTTACACCACCCCTCACTGGTCCGGCAACTTCGTTATCATTGTCGATGACGGGGATAAGGACAATCCGAGCAGTAAGATGGGGAGAGTAAAGTATCGCTAGATAAGTATAAGCCCCGTAGCACCGACCCAATTTGGGTTGAATGCTACGGGGCTTTTTCGTACTTAGCTAATGCGGTGCGGCGGCGTAGGAACTGGTGAATTCCCTGGTCCAGACAGAACCCCCAACATCGACTTTTTGTCTAACTATGGTCGTGGCGGCTCCCGTGATCCAGTTAACGGCCGTGGTCGGGCGAGTTGGGCCGGGTGAGGTCAGGTATGGACCTTCGATACTCACCTGGTAGACCTTGAGTTCCGGCGGAGCCAAGACGTCAATCCGTAATGTTTGGGCCCCCAGATCGACTTTGGCAAACAGCCGGACCGGGTAGTCATACATGTTGCGGAAGCTTAGGTCCGGGTCATCCGGGGTATTGATCGTGGCGTCCCAGCCGAAGCCTTCTGGGTACCCCCACCACCAATAGGGGTAGTAGCTATGGTTAGTGCGCTGCAGGACATTTAGTCCCGCTTTTAGGGCCGCCGGAAATAGGGTCGACGGGATCTGACATATTCCACCACCATCACTCGGTACTTCGACTTGCTTTCCGTCGATGACAATAATGGCGTAGCCAGGTTTGTAACCCTTAGCTTGACTGGTTTCTCCGAACACCTGGTTTAGGCTAAATAGCGCTCGGGGAGCGACGAAGGCGTGAGCTGCGTCGTTGAACCAGTTGTTGAGGTAGTTGGCCCCGTTAACGATGTTGTCGATCCGGTTGGCCGAACTGCCCGAGAACTTGCTAGTTTGGGAAGAGATCAGCTTCCACTGACTGAAGTCAGTGCTGAAGCTAGCAAAAACCGGCTGGGTCGAACGGCCAGGCAGGCGGAGCTTTTGACCAACCTTAAGATCGTACGGATTTCGGACTTCCGGGTTCCATCGCATGACCTCGCCGATCGGGTCGTTTCCACCCACACCCATTTTGTCGATCAGCTTACCCCAATCCCAATCTCCGTCAACCAGCGTATAAAAAGTTGGCGGTGTTGGGGAAGGGCTCGGGGTTGGCCGAATAGTTGGCGCGATAGTCGGTTCGGCGCTGGGACGAGTCGTCGGAGCAGCCTGGGCTAGGGACGGGCTCACCTGCGGTATGGCTAGCGGAGCGGGAGCACAAGACGCGAGCGTTAAAACTAAAAAGAGCACGATTTTATCTCTCACGGGTCCCTCCTCTTTCGGGCGCAGTATACCGCGTTGAGGCCTTTTGTTCAATTGACACCTCGGGGCGGCTAATCTAAACTCTTGATAGCAAACTTAGAGGGAACTGCCTTGGACGAAGATCAAAAAATTAATCCTAGCCCCGCGCCCACTTGGGCCGATTTCAAACCGCCGGTCATGACAACTCCGTTTGCCAACGGAGCTAGTCTTAATGTTTCCCAGACCGAGCCCCCAGTGGAACCGGTTTCTGACCCGGTAGATCCGGGTGCATCGGGCTTGTCGCAAGGCTTTCAATCTCCGGGTTTACCAATCACCTCTCCCGACTTACCCATAGCTCCAGAACCTTCGCCAATCGAAATCGCGGCCGAGGCCGCACTAACCGAAGCAACTCCAGCCCCGACCGAGGAGCCAGACTTGTCAATTCCCGAGTCTCCAGTAACGCCGCCCCCCGCACCGATCCCGCCACCTTACGATCCGTCCCCTGAAATCGCTAACCAAGATGTTCCACCTACGATTATCCCGGATAGCACTTCCACGGAAACCGCTCCGGTCCCATTAGACGCCCCAACCAACCTTGATGTTGCGGTGGAGCCAGTTACAGTCAGCGAATCAGGACCAGTAACCATGCCAGAGGAATCCGTTAGATCGGTCATTCCGTCTATTTTAGAAACACCGGAACTACCAGTCGGAGACGTTAGTCTCTCGTTAATGCCAACTCCCGCTGCCACACCTCCGCTCAGTCAGCCCCGGCCCGCGGGAAGATCTTTTTGGCCGTGGTTCGCTGGGGGTTTGGTGACGGTTCTGATCGCGGGAGGTCTGGGGTATCTTTACTACAATAATGCTCAGGTCATACCACTCAACTCCACATCTCAAAACGGAGCTGAGAATTTAACAATTCTTCAAAACTCCCAAGGCCCCGATTCCTGGGAGAAGAATTACTCAACGTCGCTTTTGGCGTCAGAGCGTGGGGGATTAGAATTCGTGGTTACCGACCCCCCGTCGACCCCGTCAGCTACATCCTCAGCCAAAGCGGCGCCAGCTGCTAGTCAGTCTGGGGTAATCTCGAAAGTTGACCTGAGCTCGCTTAAAATTACTATCGCTAAAGTCGAGGTTCACCTGGCTACCCAGTCCATTGTGGCCACGGGAACGGCCCCCGAGGCTACCAAGTCTGCCGCCAAAGTAGTTGACCACTGGGAAACTCTGCGGCTAAACGACGCCACCACGGTTGATCTGATGAAGTTAAGAACGGCCGGCGGGGGACTGAGCTCACTTGGGGTAACTTACCTGGCCGCGGGACACTACACTGAGATCAGAATATACGTGACCTCAGCTACTGGTACTTTGAGCGACGGCACGGCAGTCAACATCGCTATTCCCGGCCAAAACGGTCTCGTCAAACTAGTCAAGAGTTTTGACGTCAGCGCGACCGGCACCGCCAAACTGATCGCCGACTTCGACGCCCCCAACTCGGTAGTCGCCTTAGGTGCTACTTACCAGCTGACCCCGGTAGTGGGCAAAGTTTTATTTAATTCCAAAGAAATTTAAAAGAAAAAGGGCTAACCGAAGTTAACCTTATTGTCCGCCCAGCTAGGCGCATCTTCAAGACTGAAGTGGGAGCGGGCAGTTGTGCTAGCCTGCGGTTGTCAGAGCGTATCTGGTAAAATCGTTTTATGGAACCACTTCTCGAGAAAATAAAGTCACTAAAGCTTGCGTGGGAGAGCATCTTGCCCAAACTGGGTCTTGATGCCAAACGCCAGCAAATCCTAGTGTTAGAGGCCCGGTCGCTCAAAGAAGATCTTTGGAACGACCCCCAGACTGCTAAGAGGATCATGACCGAACTGGCCGAGGCTCAAAACGAACTGAGAGTGGCCGAGGAGATCAGCTTTCGCTTAAATTCAGTCTTGGAGCTGGCGGATATGGCGCGAGCTGAAAAGGAAGATTTAGCCCCGGAGATTGAACCCGAAGTATTAGGACTAGCCGCGGATATCGCTTCCTTTGAGAATAAAATCTTCTTGTCTGGTCGCTACGACGCCGGCAACGCCATTTTTTCGGTGCACGCTGGACAAGGGGGGACTGAGGCCATGGACTGGGCTGAGATGCTACTTAGGATGTATCTGAGGTATTTTGAGAAACAGGGTTGGAGTGCGGAGGTCATTGATGAGAGTAAAGGTGAGGAGGCTGGGATTAAATCAGCCGTGGTCGAGGTCGTCGGGCGTTACGCCTATGGCTACCTGAAAAAAGAGGCCGGAACGCACCGTTTGGTTCGCCAATCTCCCTTTAACGCTGATAAGCTGCGCCAGACATCGTTTGCTTTGGTCGAGGTCATGCCAGTCATCGAAGAAACAGGCGAGGTGGTGGTACGAGCTGACGATCTGAAGGTCGATGCTTTCCGCTCTTCCGGGGCGGGCGGGCAGAATGTTAATAAGGTCAACTCCGCTGTGCGGATCACTCATTTACCAACCGGGATCGTGGTCTCGGTCCAGACGGAGCGTTCTCAGCTGCAAAACAAAGAATACGCGATGCGGATCCTCCGCGCCAAAATTTGGGAGATCGAGGAGGCCAAACGTCGTGGCGAGATCGCTTCTATCAAGGGCGAATACAAGCCTGCTTCCTGGGGAACCCAGATCAGATCTTACGTCCTGCACCCCTACCAACTGGTCAAAGATCTTAGAAGCGGCTACGAGAGCGTCGATACCGCGGGAGTGCTAGACGGGGACCTGCAGCCTTTCATCGAAGCTGAGCTTAAGATCTAACCAGCCGGAGTATTTCGCCTCAAATGTTATAATTAGGCTACTTATTGAGGGCCTGCCCATTGATTGAGTTTCTGGAAGTTTCCAAAAAATATCCTAACGGTACTATTGCCTTACAAGACGTTTCTTTGCACATCCCAGACGGGGACTTTGTGTTTATGATCGGCCCTTCGGGAGCGGGTAAGTCAACGATGCTAAAACTTCTGATCAGAGAAGAGAAAGCCTCCTCGGGAAAGCTCATGGTCGACGAGTTTGATTTATCGAAACTCTCGGCTGACAAACTGCCGCACCTTCGGCGCAAAGTCGGACTTATCTTCCAAGACTTCAAACTCTTACCTAGTATGACGGTTTGGGAAAATATTGCATTTGCCCTGTTCACGAGGGGAACTAATGACAAAGAGATCGCGGATACGGTCGACGAGGCCTTAGCAACGGTTAGTATGAGTGACAAAGCCGCCAGTTTCCCGCACCAATTATCGGGCGGTGAGATGCAGCGCGTCGCCGTTGCCCGAGCGATCGTGGGCAAGCCCTCCGTTCTTTTGGCCGATGAACCGACCGGAAATCTTGATGGCAAAGCCGCCTGGGAAATCATGCAAATTTTGCAAAAAATTAATGACGAAGGAACGACGGTGGTCATGGCGACTCATAACGCTGACATTGTACGGACTCTTCCGCACCGCGTTATTACGATCGAGCACGGTAAGTTAGTGGCTGATCACCCGACCCGGAAAGTTAAAGAGGAGGCTAAATCCAAGTAACATGTCAATATTAATCGACTCCTTGCTTAGCTCAACCGGAGGTTTCGCAAAGTGAATTGGGGACGAATGATCCAGATCACCAAGTCTCGGATTTCGCGTGGCCCCACGCACGTGGTCGCCGCCATCCTAGTCATGTCGGCCTCATTTTTTGTGGTGACTGTCTTTACCTTTATCCTGATCCGTAGCAATATCGCGCTGTCTTATTTCGAATCCCTGCCTCAAGTGACCGCGTTTCTAAAAGACTCGGCATCCCCCGAAGAGATCTCCAATTTGCAAAGTGATTTGCAAGCTACGGGACTGGTAGCCACTTCGAGCTTAGTTAGTAAAGACCAAGCCTTGGCCAAGTACAAAGCCCAGAACGCGGAGAACCCAGCCCTACTGGAGCTGGTCACGGCCGATTTCTTACCAGCCTCACTTGAGATCCAGACCAAAGAAATCAAAGATCTCCAAAAAATCGCCGATACCCTAAATGCCAAGAAGGGCACGGTAGTGGAGGAAGTGATCTTCCGGGCCGATGTGGTCAGTAATCTAAGCCGCTTCACGACTGGGATCAGAAATACCGCTTTGGTACTGATGGCCTTGCTCCTGCTTAGTCTGACCATTACCAGCAGTTTTATCACCGGCCTGCAAACCTACGTCAACCGCGATGAGATCGAGATCATGAGACTCATTGGGGCCACCCGCGCCTTCGTTTACACCCCGTTTATGCTCGAATCGATTTTTTACGGGATCATCGCTTCGATTTTGGCCAGTGGTTTAGCGCTTGGGAGCATGCCCTTTGTCCTGGCTTGGTTTTCGGATCTGTTTAAGGGGGTGGCAGCGGTGCAGATTTCCCCGGTAGTATTCGCTGGGATAGTGGGGGTGTCACTGGTCGTTGGAGTATTTACCAATATCATCGGGTCTTATATCGCCGTACGCAGGTACGCCAGGGTTTAATGAGCTTTAATCTGCCCAAACTGATCTTTGCTAGCGCCTTACTATTACTGTTGTCAGCACCAGTTCTAGCCGGGCTAAATGAAGACCTAGCGGCCAATCAGGCCGAGCAAGACCGTTTGCAACGCCTCATCGACGGGGCTAAAAACCAGGAAAATACTCTTGGATCTCAGATTGCCAGATTTAATAACCAGATTCGTTTGACCCAGCTACAAATTGACTCCAAACAAGCTGAGCTAAACTCCAAAGAAGCGGAGTTGGCGGGACTTAACACCGACATTGGGACCCTCACCGGGCGGATCGGCAACTTGGAAACAAATCTAAATGACCTAGTCAAAATCGCCGCCAAACGTTTCCGGGTCAGCCAGGCGGTCGAGAACGCGGCTCCCTTGGAGACTAGTTTCATTGGCGGGGACTTTCAAACCGCGTCCAGTAATCTGACCTATCTGGAATATATCCAGCGTAAGGATAAACAGATTTTTGGTGAGATGAGCGCGCTTAAAAGTGGCCTTAGCGTCCAAAAATCCACCTTGCAAGATCGTCAAGCCCAGGTCAAAAAACTTAGAGATACCATCAAATCAGACCGCGACGACTTGGCCTCATCAAGGTCCCAACTCGACTCACAAAAAGCGGCCAAAGTATCCCTACTTAAGTTGACCCAAAATAACGAAGCCAATTACAAGCGTCTTTTGGACGCCGCCAAGCGTGAGGCCGCGCAGATCGCCGCTGCCTATAATAACAAGGGTGGGAGTCGCTGGGTTCACAAAGGAGAGATCGTTGGGAGCGAGGGTAACACCGGTTACTCGACCGGGACCCATCTTCATTTTGGGGTCCACCCCTCCCCGTACAATTACTACAACAACGTCAATCCGTGCGGTTTCATCAGTTGCGATTACCGCGGCGACGAAGGGTTTGTTAGAAGTGGTCGCTACCGGGTTCCGATCCAATGGGACGGAGTTGACTACGCCAACGTTTCGCAGTGGTACGGTATGACTTACTGGGCCCGCTCGGGAGCATACGGGGGAGGCCCACACACTGGAGTCGATATGTACACTTATAACGGCGATTCTGTTTACGCGGCTGAGGATGGTCAGGCTTATTTCTACCGCGGAGGCCAGTCCAATGGTAACGGGGTCTTTATCTACCACGCTGATGGCATGGTCACTCTCTACTGGCATCTAAATTAATCCGTACTTGATTCCAAGACATACTCGCGCTAATATCACCCCGTAAGACCAGCCCGGCTGGTTTTTAAATTGGTGAGAGGAGAAGTCCTGTGGACCTACTGGTTAGCGTGCTGGCCCTGTCGACAGCGGCGAGCTGGGAACGGCTACTGTGGGACTTCGCCTTGCAGTGGAAGAATCGTCCGTTAATATATCTGCACTTGCGGGGATTAGGGCCAGGTCTGGATCAGTGCCTATCGGCGCTAGCCGAATTGACTGGGGATTCCCGCTCAGTAGGGATTAGCGTGGGTGGCAAGTGCTTCAGTTTCCAGATCGATCTGCACTCCGGGCATTCGGACCTAACAGGTGTACACACAGTGGTGTGGTTGGAGAGAAGCGATGGATAACGAGCTGATCGACTTTATTGACGCTCTGCTACGTAAGATCGAGCGCGAGGTCAGCCGAGCCACATCCGTCCAGGACACCTCGATGTTATGGGAGCTACGGGCCCAACTGTCCCGGTTGCCACATGTCTTGTTGCTGACCAAGCCCCAAATAAGTGAGGTCGACCGCTTGCACCAAGCTATCAAGAACGCCTTGGCTAAACAGATGGCCAAGCAGTGATCACCCGGGTCGATTTCTCCGAGGCAGGCCAGTTTCGTCGCCGCGCCGCCACGCTCTCTCCTGTCGATCAACGCGCTGAAGCGGCCCTCTATCAGCGTTGGCTCCGGGATAGGGGGTTAGGTTTGAGGCGGCGCCGGATCTACCAAACACGTCTAAGAGTTCTACTAGGAGAGCGCGATGGATAGTCAGGAGCAAGATCTGCTGGCCGAGGAGTTTTTTCGCAAGACTGTCCAGGGTTTATCGCCCAAGGTGCGGATGGATATGTTGGTCCGACTTGGTAGTAGCTCTTTGGACACCAACCTCAGTTCCCGAGATCAAGAGGTCTTGAAGCGCTGTATGCAGATCATTAGAGAGTTCAACGGGCCGCCGTAAGAAATAAAAATCTTGCGGCGGCTCATCCATTTGACCAGTTATCAGCTAACCTCTAAGATAAAACTACGAGACTAATTAGAACGGTCCTAATTATCTTTATCTTTTCCGGCTTTTTTCATTTACAATCTGAATTAGCTCTGGCGGTCTCGTCGGATTTGACGGCGGTTTCTTATCCCTTTGTCGATAACTTTAAGCTTACTTACATTGGTCCGACTGGTGATAGCTGGGCGTCCAGCAACACTAAACTTTATCGCAAGCTAAGTGGTGGAGACTGGCAAGTCAGCTCGTTCATTCCGATTCCGATCAAATCGATCTGGCAGTCCACCAGCGGTCAAGTCGTTTATTTGGCGGTCAGTGGTGGCTATAGCTACTCCGGCTTGTGGCGTTCGACCGACCGAGGAGAGAACTTCACCCAGGATAGTGCGATCTACCATATCCAATTTTCAACTTCGTCACTACTATCCACCGTGTCGTATCTATACGTCACCGGCAATTACACTTCTACGACAGGTGGATTCATGTTTCGGATCCCCCTTTCAACGATTACTGTTCCCGTTCCAGACTGGGGACATGGCGAGGTGAGTCTTAACGGGGCTGGTTTTACGATTTACCCGATGGGACTAACCTTACATAGCGGTCAATTGCAGATCCTAAGTGGGCAAACTTATAGCGGAATCTTTAGTCTGGATGAGACGGGACTGGGCTGGACCAATATCACTTACCACTCCGATCTGGTGGCCCTCGATAGTGACGGTACGACTATTGTGGCGTCTTTTGTCCCGTCCAACGTCTCGGTGGCTCAGGTCGCAGCGGGGCCCGGATATTCTTTCATTGCCACTCTTGGCAATTACTCCCTGGGAAAGCCGTTAGAGCAGATCTCGCATCTAAATGGGGCCTTCTTGGCTGTCGGAGCCGACGGACTGGGGTCGGGTGGGATTTGGCGCAGTAGTGACGGAGGTGCGCATTGGAGTCGAGTGCGAAGCGATTCAACCAGCTATGTGGTCGGAGGCGGAACGACAGCACTAGCCGGAACGAGCGGACAGATCCTGAAATCGACTGATACCGGACTTACCTGGAGCTGTGATAGTTGTTCGGCGCCGGTCGTGATACCGCCTCCGCCACCTCCCCCACCAGTAGTGATTACACCCCCTGTTTCAGCTTCGAGTTCAGCGGTTTTATCTTCCACGACTTCTCTCAAACACCCAGTGATTTTGATCCACGGGATTGGTGGAAGGCCAGATGACTGGAAAAATAATGGGGTCGAGAGTCTTTTAGTAAACTTGGGTTATACTTCCAATCTTTTTAAGACCTTTAATTTTAGTGACACTCTCCCTTACAATTATCAAGGTGAAATTACTGAAATAGGGTCTAAATTACCTTCAGTAATTGATCAATTATCATCAATATCTCCTGACGGAAAAGTCGATATTGTCGGATTCAGTATGGGAGGTGTGGTCGGTAGGCAAGGTTTGGTGGCCAATCCATCGGCCGCTTCCAAGGTTCGTAACTTCATAAGTATCGGCGTGCCGAATCTGGGTAGTTATCTAGTTACTTTTTTCGCAGGTGACACTTCCAAACTATCCAAAACCTCGGGCTTATTTACACTGGCTCGGAATTTCTTGCTAAGCCGGGTGGTCGAGATCTTCCGTGGCGGTAATCAGCCTCTTGATGCCAATAGTGCGGCAGTGCAGGAACTGCGGATCGGATCTAGCTTTCTGAATGCACTGAACGCGCAACCACTTCCCAGATCGATCCAAACCTATTCCCTGTTTGGCGATGAGAATATCGTGCTTCGTCAGAAATTATTCTTCTTGGATCTACACAAAGAATTTGGGTTGGGGGATTTGGTTGTGGACCGTTCAAGCGCTGGTACCATTCCAGGCACGATCCCGGATCAATTCGCTTACGCCGAATCGCCTCAGGTAGACGTGCATTTATTGCGGTCCACGTTTGCCGCGGAGTACAATTTCGTAGGTAACCCCCAGGGTATGAAATACTTTCACAACAATTTACTCTCCCAGCCGGAAATCAAAAATAAAATTTTGGAGATACTAAATAGGTGAGAAAAAAGCTTTTTATTGCGGCAGTTTTAATTATTTTGGCGACGCCGGCTTTCCTTCTCGGGCGGTGGGCTTATGAAAATCATCAGGTCGTGGGCAGAGCCGAGGATTTATTTAAGAAACTGCCGAAGTACCCTAGCGCCACTTTCATTGAAAAATATCATTCGATTACTTCCTTGGGATATGGCGAGAATTTTACAGTTAGAGATAGCCCAGATAAGATTATGATTTACTTTAAATCTAACATTGTAGAGCCCTGGAAATTCAAGGAAAGGATTGATTCTTCCAATTCATACGGTTTACTTTATCAATATCAGGAGTTCTTACTAGATGTATCAATAAGTTCAGGTAATAACGATTTATCAAAATCACCCCCTCCTTATAACCTTTCGATCGACATTTCTCAGGTTCCATAAATATGAGAATCCCACTAACTATCCCAAATACTTACTGGACTGCCATAGCGGCAGTTTTTATTATCCTGGGGACGGTTATTTACCTTCAGACTCATTCGGCACCAGCCAGTTTTACCCCGATTCCTTATCCAGAAGTCGTCAAGAAGCCGGAAGCGGTATTATCTGATCAAACGGCCACTCCCAGTGCCCAAATAACTTCACTAGTCCCACCAGACACCGTGACCCCTCTATTTACAACACCTACGATTGGCGAGACGGCGCTTCGGATCCTGAAGTCTTTGACGGGGGAGGAGGATCTGAATAATTTACTCAGTTCCGAGCTGACCGCCACTTACAGTTCTGATGAGATTCGCCAAGCTCTACATATAGGATTGGCTCAATATGGTCCGATCGTATCTCTTTGGACGATGGGAGACCCAAACGTGACCGGAGATTACGCCGATCAAGCCGTTGAGGTCACGACCACCTCTGGTAAATATCGCTATCAGGTATTCATGAAACGTGAGCAGGGAGTTTGGAAACTGATGGGCACCGAGCCCATTCCTTGATCTTGCATATTCGATAGTTTAAACTAAAAATAGTTTCAACTAACGAAAGTGTAAGCGGGAGGACGAATGGGAAGACTTAACAAAACGCAGTTAGAACCGGAAACCCTGATCAAGATCGAGGGGCAGCTATTTAACGCGCTATCGCGCAAAGACTCTGGCGAGCTGGAAGGGATCTTACGAACACTTTTGACCTCGGCCGAG
>JBBROZ010000016.1:0-17095 GCA_038228785.1 Patescibacteria group bacterium | reverse complement strand
CAAACCATCAAAGGCCAGCGTCGTGACGACCCCGAGCAGCAGTGCCCATCCGGCGTTGCTATTCTGGAAGAACAACATTCCGAGCAGCATGTAGGCCCCGGTGGCCACGAAGAACATGATCAGTGAGGTGAACCGCATATCGAACATCTTGCCTGGCAGGTCGACGTGGAAGTCAGCAAAACTGTGCCCAAATCGGTCGAGAGCCTCGACGCCGCGCTGAGCTGCCTGATTGGCACTACTTGGTGCGAGGATCTTGTCGATGAGCAGACGCGGTTCGGTCATGTAGTCCCAAGCGTCGTTCCAGGAGATGGCGAGTCCACCCGACAGACGGTCGGACATGTCCTTACTGCGAAAGAAAACCTCGCGCAGTGTGGCGATCTCAAGGATGGTTCGACCGGTCTCGGTGGCTAGTTCCGTGGTGAGGTGGTCGGTAACCAACTTGGTGATGTTCTTCTCGATGTGAGAACTCTGTTCGGGATGGAGTCCCTTAGGGATCCTGACCCAACCAGTCTCCTCATCGTAGTTTGGAGACAAACGGACGTACTCCGTCAGATCTCCGTGCGAAGCTGCAAACGCGAAGGTCTTGTTTCTGACCGAGTTGTCCTCGGCCGAGAAATGGGCCACCGCCTTGCGGGCGCTGTCCACTTCCTTGTGCAGATCGGCATTTCGGGCCAGCTGGGCGCTACGAATACCCCAGACTTTGCCCCAGTTGTTCTTGAGTCCTTCGAGCATACCTGGCTCTTCTTTCCAGGGGGACTTCCAGGGCCCGTAGATCCCGAGATCCTTAGCGTCTTTGAACTCCTCGCCGAAGGAAAGAGCGTTGCGATGGCCGCCTTGAGCATCGTTGACCTTGTTAAGGTCGCTCACGAGCTTAATGTCACCGATCGCCCAGATGTTGGGGTCGATCAGTCGGTCGAGCCAGGCCTGCTCATCGTTACGAACGAGGCGCTTGCCGAACTCGCGAATTGCGCGAACTTCGGCGGTATTGAAGTGCTTGTCAGGCTTATCGCCTGGAACCAAACCATCCCAGTTGGGATAGATCTTGCTCCGGTCGCGACGGCGCTTGAAGGACTCCTCGACCGAAATACCTGGCTCAAAAGGGTCCTTCATGGACGAGTTATGCCAGTAGTCGCGGACGATTTCCTGGATATGCTCACGGTTGGTGTGCGTGTGACCGAAGAATTGACAGTCTTCTCCAGCCATTAGTGCCTTGGGATCCTTAAGCTGCTGTGATAGCGAACCGAAGGCCCCGAGCTTACGAGCTTCCAAGAAGGCGTCGTACTCGATCTTCTCCCCTGAGAAGGCCGCGACCACGAGGCTCCAGAAGAAGTCTAGGGCTTGCGAGCTGAGTGCCATATTTTTCTCCACGCGTTTATTTTGGAAAAGTTCTTTTGTTTCAGTGACGAAGTTTTATCGTCAGCGAGACTAAGTAACTTACCATATCTAGCCTCGAATGTCAAATCACTATGGGATTAATAGCCGGGTTGGTGAGATGGTTTGATGCTCTTGCTTTCAAACTTTTCACGGGGGACAATACCACTAGATAAGAGAAAGCCAAGAGAGACGATTACGTCGCCGGTAGGCGGCAGAAAACAATTTATCTTCTCTTCCCCATCTGGGGAGTTTTCTCTTATCTAAAAAACTATGCAACAGCACCCGATCCCACAAAACGTCATGAGCGTCGAGTTCCAACTCGTCGGCAACCTGACCCTACGCCAATTTGGCTATCTGGCCATTGGTGGCGTCTTGGTCTTCTTACTTTTCCTCATTCCCTTCGCCGATTGGCTCAAATGGCCGCTGATTCTCCTGATTGGGAGCTTCTTTGCTAGCCTGGCTTACCTGCCGATTAATGACATTACCCTGGACCGCTGGGTGGTAGCCTTCTTCCGCGCGATCAATTCTCCGACCAAACGGGTTTGGCGCAAGGAAATCAAGGAGCTCTCGGTCTTGGCCCAAGATTATGTCGGTCGGTTTACTGGACGTTCCAGCAATGCCACCGTCAGTGCTGATAGAAGCCGCCTTAACGAATACCTGGCCACCCTTCGGGCCGGTCAGCCCCAATCGGATCTCGATGTCGCCGAATCTGCATATCTGCAAAGTTTGCCGTTCGATGAGGGTGGCCCCGCTCCAGTCATGACGACCCCCCGTGGTTTAGACCAAACCGATCTGGCCAGCCAAACCCTACCGCCGACTCAAGAATCTCGCACCATCGAGGAAGATCTAACCAAACCGTCCCAACTGACTCCGGCCGTTAGGCCGATCATCACCGTTCACATGCCTAACAAAAATATTTACGTCAAAAAGGTCTCCACCACCACCGTCAACCGCCAACTGCACTCCTTATCATCTTTGGAGGGAACAATCGTCTTACCAGTCCGCGGGGAGAAGACCTTCGAAATCTCTGACGAGCTAAAAAAACGACTTTACCCTGAGCTTGCCTTGGCTGAGTCAGCAACTATCACCCCAGCGCCCCCAGTCCCAATCGCTCCCGAATTACCGGACGCCCTACCTGAAATAATGGAGCTGCCTCCGGTGTTACCACAAGCAATGCCCGAACCGGTGCTGCCTCAAATACCAGTTCCCGAAACCTCCGCTCCGCTACCTCAAACTAATGTCGACGCCATGGAAGCTAAGTTAGCGGCGGAGGCGGAAAAGACCAGACAAGATCTGTTAGCCCAAAAACGTCGCGCTGACGAAGCCGCCCAAGCCCCTAAACCCCCAACTTCCGCTGCTCCCATCCAAGCTCCAAAAATCGAATTTACACCTAAGCCCCAAATATCTGGCAATCTAGTCGTGCCTAATTACGACCGGCCGGAGGCTGGGCCTAAGGTTGGGACCCCACCGCCTCAACCCATCAGAAAAGCTACCCCACCGACCCCGAGTGCCGCCGCCCCAGGTCTTGCCGTCGGCAAGATGGCTCCTCAAGCCGCCAACTCTCCTAACGTCATCGTCGGGCTGATCCGGGATCAGTCCGGGCTACTGCTGACCGACGTCGTGATAATCGTCAAAGACCCGGACGGCGAACCGGTCCGCGCCCTTAAGAGCAATAAGGTTGGTCAATTTGCCATCTCGACTCCACTCCCGAACGGGACCTACACCATCGATCTGGAAAAAGATGGCTACAAGTTTGATACAATTCAGATAAACTTAGACGGGCAAATTTTCGCCCCTATTGAGATAAAATCACGCTGATGGCTGCCCTAAACACTGTTCCAGCTTCAACTCAAGACCACCTCGATATCTTAGATATTAGAGATAACATCATTCTGCTAAAAAACGGCAACGCGGTCGGGGTCCTGCAAACTAACGCCGTTAACTTTGACCTGCTCTCGGAGTCGGAGCAGGACGCCCTAATATTTGCCTACGCCTCGCTCCTAAATTCATTGTCTTTCCCGATCCAAATCGTAATACGAAGTAAACGCATGGATATCTCCTCGTACCTGGAGAAGCTCGATGAGGCGCGGGAACAACAAACCAACTCCAGGCTCCAAAAGCAGATCGTGCGCTACTCCGAATTTGTCAAAGATCTGATCGCTAAAAATAACGTTTTGGATAAACGCTTTTACATTGTCATCCCCTTTTCGGAGCTTAAAATCGGCTCACTCGCCCCGACTCAAATCCTGTTTGGCAAAAAACGGGTTTTCTTCGATAAGTGGGCGGTCTTAGAGAAGGCCAAGACCCAGCTTGGACCCAAGCAAGACCAGATCACCAAGCAGCTGGGGCGCATCGGCATCAAAGCCAAGGTCTTAAATACGCAGGAACTGGTCGAGCTTTTTTACGATATCTACAACCCTAACTCCTCGGCCGAGCAAAAAGTCAGCATTAACGTCCAGGAATACACCGCCCCGATCGTCCAGCCGGCCATCGAAACTGAAGAGGAGCTGCGGTAATGGCCTTATTTGGATTAATCAAAAACAAAAACCAGGCGGTTGAACCCGGCGGAATGTACGTCAATCCAGCCACGCCGGCTGGCCAGCCAACGGCCACTTCCCCCGCTTCGCAGGTGATCGGCAGTGGTATGGTCGATATTTCGGATCTTATCGCCCCCTCTGCTCTGGAGGTGGACTTTGATTACGTCAAGATCGGAACCAAATTTTACCGAACCCTGTTTATCTCCGGTTATCCCCGGTTCGTCGGGGCCAATTGGCTGAGCCCAATCATTAACTTCGACCACAGCTTGGATCTGTCGATGTATTACTATCCAGTCGAGAGCAAGGGCGTGCTAAATGATCTCAAGCGCAAGATTGGAGAAATGGAAGCAACTATGTCGGCCGACTCCGAGCAAGGACGCATCCCCAACCCTTCGATCAAAGTGGCCCTGGATGACGCCCAAGCTTTGCAGGACCAATTGGTTAAAGGAACGGAGAGGTTCTTTCAATTTAGCTTCTACGTCACTATCCCGGCTGACACCCTCGATGAACTTAATAACATCACCAATCAGGTTGAGGCGACCTTAGGATCACTTCTTATCATCAGTAAACACGCCACCTTGCAGATGGAGCAAGCTTTCCAAACCACCATTCCTCTCATGGAAGACAAGCTACTAATCACCCGCAATATGGACACGACTAGCTTGGCCACGACTTTTCCGTTCACCAGCTCCGAGCTGACCGCTAACGAAGGGGTCTTGTACGGAATCAATGAGCACAACGGCTCACTCGTCATCTTCGACCGCTTCACCCTAGAAAATGCCAACTCGGTCATCTTCGCCAAATCTGGAGCTGGTAAATCTTATTTGGTTAAGTTAGAGGCGCTTAGGAGTCTCATGTTTGGGACCGAGATTATCGCCATTGATCCGGAAAACGAGTACATCAAGATGGCCCAATCCATCGGGGGTGAGGTGATCGAGTTTGGTTACGGGACGACGGCTAAAATCAATCCGTTTGACTTGCCCGGGGTCTCAGCCGAAAGTGAGAATGAGCTTGGGCTTAAAATCCTCTCCCTGCACTCACTTTTTAGAGTCATGCTTGGTAACCTCGAGCCAGCTGAAGACGCTATCTTGGACCGGGCGCTCATCATGACCTACAAAAATAAAGGTATCACTCCAGACCCCGCGACCCAAAAGCTGGAACCACCCGTTTTGGCCGATCTTTATACCGTCCTTAGGGGCATGACGGAGCCGGAATCTAAACTACTGGCCGAGAAACTAGAGCGCTTCACCCAGGGGTCGGTGGCGGGAATCTTCGACCAGCGTAGCACCGTTAGCTTAAATAACCCGTTCACGGTGTTTAGCATCAAAAATCTGGAAGACACGATCCGCCCGATCGCCATGTTTATCATCCTCGACTTCATCTGGATCAAGGTTAAAAGGGAGCAAAAAAAGCGCCTACTGATCGTGGATGAGGCCTGGTATCTGATGCGCCACCCTGATTCGGCCACCTTCATGTACTCGATGGCCAAACGGGCCCGCAAATACTACTTGGGGCTGACCACGATCACCCAGGACGTCGAGGATTTCTTGGGTAGTGACTACGGTAAGGCTATTGTCACCAACTCATCTATTCAAATTTTGATGAAGCAGTCGACTGCCGCCATCGACAAGATCGGGGAAGTTTTCTACTTATCCGAAGGAGAGAAGAAATTACTGCAAACCGCTGAGGTTGGAGAAGGACTCTTCTTCGCCGGACAAAATCACGTCGCGATCCGGGTCCAGGCCTCTCCAGAAGAGCACCTACTGATCACAACCAATCCCGCCGAGATAAACCGTTTGGAAGTGAAAGACCGCCTTAACGCGGCCCAACCGACCGCCACCCCACAACCATTGGTGCGACCTGATGTCACCACCGATCTACCGGCCAAACCAGCCGAGCCTCTCGCCCCTCCTCCCCCAGGAGGACTACGCCCGGAACCGACTAACCTAACCGGAATGCTACGCGCTAATGAAGGAGTTCTGCCCTACCGCCCCGCTACGACCGAATCGACCACGTCGAGCATGAACCTACCTCAGCCGCCTCCGATACCACCCGTTCCTCCGATTACTCCCGGATCTCAGCAATAACCTGTCAAATTTAGATTCTGCGAATCTTTATTTGACGCCTTGCTTTCAAGCCAAGATCGAAAGTAACCTCATTTAAGTCGAAAAAAGATCTGCCGAACCACATTGCGGTGCGCCTGACGATTGATCTCTTTGATTAACTTGGGGAAATTGAGCTTGAATTCTTGGGCCCACAGCGGGGTGTCAACATAAACCGTCAGTTGACCTCCCGACATCTTCTTGGCAACACTCTTCTTCCAGGCCGCTTCCTTCATGACCGCGCGCACCGCCACCGGCCACAGTGAAATCACCTGGCTAGCCAAGAGCGCCTCAGGGTCGCCGCTACGATCAATGGCTTTGGGGAGTAAGCGGCGGATCGGCTCAAAAGGCATCTGGTCCCTCCACCTGGCCCCGGGAAATTTTGAAAACGGTTGCTTGAGCTAAGACTGCTTTAGGAAATAGGTCAGTGCTCGTCGCCGACAACACGGTTTGCTGCTTGGTCACTTCTTGCAGGAGCCGGGCTTGGTGAGCCTCGTCGAGCTCGGATAAGACGTCGTCCAGTAGAAGAATCGGTCTCGAGCCCAGCTCAGACTCGTTTAGGCTAACCTCAGCCAGCTTGAGCCCTAAGATGGCGGCTCGTTGCTGGCCCCGGCTACCGAATCGGCCCAGGTTATGGGTACTTAAGGTCACCTCGAAATCATCGCGGTGCGGGCCGGTAAGGCTCGTAGCGGCCTTAATCTCGGCTTCTCTAGTATCTGACAGGGAGCGTCCCAGAGCGGCGGTAAAGCCCCGTACAGTCGGCTCGGCGCTTGATACCTTGGTCAGATACTTAAGTTTAGCTGTGGGACCGTCAAACAAGCTGGGGCTGATCTCGGCTAACTCCCCTTGTAGCTTGGCCACGACCTCGCTGCGCCGAAACAGTAGCTGAGCGCCGTCACGAAGCAGTAGCTCGTCCCAGCTAGCCAGTTCGTCTTGACCACGTCCAAACTCACGAATTTGCCACAGCAGCCGGTTTCGTTGTTTGAGAGTTTTGTGATAGCTAATAAGGGTCAGGAGATATTTGCGGTCGATTAGGCTAATTAGCTGATCCAAGAAAGCGCGCCGACCTTGCGGCGGACCAGATAGCAACACCATATCTTCAGGAGAAAAAAGCACACTTCTAAGCTCCCCTAATACCTCGGCCGCCCGGCTCAGCTTACCCCGCAGTTTCAGCGTCTTCTCGCCTGGTTGCAAAGCGATTTCAACTTGCTCCGCGGCCAGCCTGGCAAACGGCTGGTCGAAACCAATGAGATCCCCGTCTCTACTACCCCGAAAACTACGCGTCGTCGAGAGGTAATGCAGCGCTTCCAATAAATTAGTTTTTCCCTGGGCGTTTGGGCCGATCAAGAGATTGAGCCCGGAGGATAAATTCAGACCCAGTTTAGGGAAATTGCGGAAATTAGTAAGCTCTAAGCGATCAATTTGCATCTAATTTGTCTCTCCTCGTGGCCTGGTACCCTCAGATCGCAAAATTAAGAACATTAATTTTGAAGGCGCACACCCATCACCAGTACTGTCAGACTATCGTCCCCCACGGCTTTTAGAACTCCCGGAGCTAGGCTACCTTTGGCCTCGAAGCTGATTTGGGATTTATCAAAATGGCTCAGTGCGTCCAGCAAGTAACGAGAGTTAAAAGCAATATTAAGCTCCTCGCCCTCAACGGTCCCGGCAATGCTGGTCTTCTCGTCACCAATTTGGGCGGTGTTAGCGGAGAGCTCTAATCCCGAAGCATCCATCTTGAGCTTAACGATATTTCCCAAATCTCTGGCAAAAACGGTCGCCAGGCGCACGGCTTGGGTGAGATCCTCTTTCGTGAACAGCCCCCGGGCGCTGAACTCGGTCGGGATAATTTGCTCAACGGCAGGGTACTGTCCCTCGATCAGCCTGGAGGTCAATTCAGCGCTCCCCAAGGAAAAGCTGATCTGGTTTTCCCCGGTACTCAGGGCTAATTTGATCTCGTCGGGAGCTTCGCCCTTGGCACTCAGATCGGAGACAATCTTGGCGACCTCATTTAGGGCCCGGGCTGGCACGATTACTTGCCAGTCTTCAGCCACTTTCTCAGCTAAGCTGACCTCTTTACGGGCCAACCGGTACCCGTCGGTAGCAATAAGTTCCATTTTGGTCCCTTTAACGCGCCACAACACTCCCGTCAAAACGGGGCGCCCTTCCTCGGACGCGGCGGCGTAGGACACGGCCTCGACAGCTTTGGATAAATCTTGGGCTGGAAAGGCGATTTTGGAGTCCTTGGGAAAAGTCGGGATGGCCGGGAACTCGCTACCCTCAATACCAGCTAAGTTAGCCTCGACTGCTCCTGAAACCAAATGCAGATTACCTTTAACAACCTCCAGCTCCATTTTGCCCGGTGGTAGGCTGCTGACCAGCTCTTGTAAAACCCGGGCCGGAACGGCTAGCGAGCCTTCGCGCTCCACTTTGGCCCCAACCCAGCTGGTAACGCCGACCTCCAGATTGGTGGCTGAAACCTTCAGCCGTCCCTGATCGGTAGTCAGGAGGACGTGATTTAATATCGGCAAACTAGCTTTGGCGGAAGCGCTCCGCGAGGCGATCCCGACTCCTTGGGCTAAATTTTCTTGTAAGATCGATAGCTTCATTCTAACCTTCCTAAAGCCTCGGCTGAGGCCTCTTTAACCGTTATTAAACGAAAATTCACTTTACCCTCGGCGATTAGTTTCCTAATCTCCTTCTCATCGGCCGAGAGGACCGCCCCACCAGACTTGACTTCAATAAAGTCGATCTTCTCACCGTGCTTAATCCCGACAAAATCAACGGGGCTACCCAAGGGGATGATCTTGTCGTAATCATATCTAAGCTCGGCATAAGTGAGCAGCTCCGCCACTTTACCCTTTTGGGGATTAATTGATCCTTGAATGGTCGCTAAAACCCGCGCCGGTAGCGCCTGGACCTCTTGATACATGGCCAAAAGATTTGGTGGTAGCTCAGCCTCGACCAAACCCGACTGGTTTTGCCTTTTTCCCAGAACAAAAGCGGCCATGATCACCACTAATGATGCGAGGATAATAATCAGTTCTTTTTCGCTCAATCCACACCCCGCCAAGCTACATTAGGTTTTAAGAATACAGTAGTCGTCTTAGTAGGTGTAGGGGATAACTGGAAAAGCTTGGGCCCAGCCTGGTTTAATTTTCGGTCAAAAATCGTCTGAATAAGTGCCGTTTTACTGTGGACAAGTAGGTGTATAAGCTGTGGGTAAGTGGTTCTAACCATAAATACCATCTCTGATTGCTCCAACCATCTCAGCGAAGAGATGGTCCGTCTCGTTCATCTTCTTGGCTTTTTGCAGGCCATTCATAATCGAGGTATGGTCCCGTCCGCCTAACATCTCGGCAATCCGCATGAAGGGTAAGGCGAAGTCTTCTCTTAAGACTAAAATCGCGGCAAATCTGGGCTGGACCACTTCTTTGTAGCGGCGATTGCCCCTCAGATCCGACACCTTGACACCAGAGATCTCCGCCGTCTTATCGAGCACTTCTTTGGGATTAATGGCTTTACGGCGCGGGGCCTCCGCGGACACCCCTAATACTTTTTGGGCGAGCTCTAAGGTGATCGGAGCGTTAGAGAGTTTGGAGGTTGTGACAACCCGCATCAAAGCCCCTTCTAGATCACGCACCGACTTGACCTGCTCGGAGAGGAAATTGGCCACGTCGAAGGGAAGGTCGATGTTTAGCTCCCGACACTTGAAGGACAGTATCGCCACCCGCATATCTTTATCTGGTTCTTGGATATCGGCGATCATCCCCCATTCAAATCGGCTGCGCAGTCTTTCTTCGAGCTTAGCAATCTCTTTGGGGGGACGGTCGCTGGTCATCACCACTTGCCGGCCCGCCCCGTGCAAAGCGTTAAAGGTGTGGAAGAATTCCTCTTGGGTGGAGTCTCGGCCCGCGATGAACTGAATGTCGTCAATTAGTAGCAGATCAACGTCACGGTATTTAGCCCGGAAACTGCTGGTGCGGCGGTTTTGAATAGCCTCGATCATCTCATTGGTGAAGGCTTCCCCGGTGCAGTAGACGACGCTACTGTTGGTATTGGCTCGCAAGGCCTCGTGCCCGATCGCTTGCATCAGGTGGGTTTTACCGACCCCGACCCCGCCGTACAGGAAAAAAGGATTATAAACCTTACCAGGCGAGGCGATAATGGCTTGCGCGACGGCGTGCGCTAATTGGTTATTGTTACCAACCACGAAATTATCCATGGTATATCTGGGATTAAGCCGGGCTTCGGAGATTTTTTTGAGGGTTTTGTTTTTTTCTTCCTCAGCGATATCAAATAAGGGGGCGGGAACGTCTTGGCGAGCTTTCTCGACACCGGGCAGTACGGCGAAGCTGATCTCGGCCGGACGTCCTAAAGCCTCACTAACAGCCTTGGTGATCTGTTGGCGGTAACGTTCCTCCAGCCAGCCTTTGACAAAAGGACTAGGGCAGCCCACCTCGACCATATCCCCCTCGATTTTGCTGATCTGGGTGCCTCGAAACCACGTCTGGAAATTAGCCGAGGATAGGCTAAGTTGAATCTGGGATAAGGTCACTTTCCAGAGTTCTTGTGGGTCCATTAAGTCTCCAAGTAAGGGCAGGTTGGGAGGGCGAAAACTACTTGTCTAAGTTTTCCACAATGGCCTTAACCAGTCAACACTTTTCCACAATGCTAAAATTTGTATCTGGAGATTTGAGAAAGTTTGGGCGGCCGGTGAAACTATTGACCAAAGTTCCCAAGGTCGACATTGACTTAGCTCTGGTAGATCGCTACACTACTTCCGATGCCAAAACGGACTTACCAACCCAAGAAAACCAAGCGCGCCCGCAAACACGGTTTCCTGGCTCGTATTTTGACCAAAACCGGCCGTCGCGTTTTAGCTCGCCGCCGGGCCAAGGGCCGCGCCAAACTGACGGTCTAATGCTCCCCAAAGCCAATCGGTTGAATTTAGCCCGCGAGTTTCGCCGCTTCAAAGAGCGTGGGCGTAGTCTGGACACGCCATTTTTCCGATTTAATTACCTCCCGACCTCAGGTGTTCCTAGGTTTGGGTTCGTGGTTACTAATAAGATCGGCAAAGCCACCGAGCGTAACCGGGCTAGGCGAATCCTGCGAGAAGTTGTAAAATCAAGGATAGAAGTGATGCCGCCCATTGAGGCGGTTTTTATTGGTCGAAACCGGTTGCCGGGGGCCAAGTACGAGGAAGTTTTAGCCAGTTTTGATCAGGTGCTAGCGAAAATAAAATGAACCCATTTGATATTTTCATCCCGATTCTAATCAACCCGCTCATCAACTTACTGTTGGGGCTATACCATTTGGCTGGGCTGATTCATCTCCCTGGCGAGTTGGGCTGGGCGATCATTTTCTTAACGGTGCTTATTAGACTACTGGTTTACCCTGTTTACGCCTCCCAACTGCGCGGCCAAAAAACCATGAACATACTTAAGCCCCATCTATCTGAGCTCAAAAAAAAGCACGGTAAAGACCGCCGCAAGCTTCAGGAAGAGCAGCTCAAACTTTACAAGCTGCACGGCTATAATCCGGCCAGCGGGATTCTCACTCTTCTTATCCAGCTTCCGATCCTGCTGGGACTGTACAATGTCTTCTTCTCGATTTTGAACGGGGCCGCTGATAAAGCCGCCGATCATCTAAATGCCGCCGCCTACTCTGACGTCCTTAAGATCACGACTCTAAATGAGAATTTCTTTGGGCTCTTACTCTCAACTAGTCCGAGCGCTGCCGGGCTCAGCTCACCGCTGATCTTGATCCCGATTGTGACTGGTCTACTGCAGCTAGTCCTAGCCAAGATGACCCAGCCGGCGGTCGTGGCCAAGACCAAAAACGAAGCCTCGTTTGAGGACGCCTTGGCTTCTTCCCAGTCGACGATGCTGTTTTTGTTCCCCATCATGACCGGCTACTTCGCCTACAGCTTCCCACTAGGGCTGTCTTTGTACTGGAACGTGGCTAATATCTTTGCTATCATTCAACAATATTTGATCGCCGGCCCAGGAGGACTAACCACTTGGCTACCAAAAAAGTTGATCCCCGCAAAGTAATCACTGAGCTCACCACCGAGTTCGTCAAAGACTTGGGAGTCACGGCCGAGGTTAGCGTCACTGAAACCCAGGAAGAAGCCGGCCCGTCATATTTGGTTAGCCTGCAAGGCGAAGATCTCGGTATCCTGATTGGTTACCACGGTGAAACCTTAAACGCCCTCCAACTGCTGATCTCGCTCATCGCCAGCAAGAAACTAGACCAGTGGACCAGATTGACCTTAGATGCTGGGGATTGGCGCGCCAAGCGGGGCGAGACCCTAGCCGATATGGCCCTTCGAGCGGCTGAGAAAGTGGTCACCAACCGCGAAGAAGTAGCCTTGCCAGTGATGTCCTCGTCGGACCGGCGCCTCGTACATCTCGCTTTACAAGACAATGCCAATATCATTACCGAATCAGTGGGTGAAGAAGGTTACCGCCGGGTGGTCCTTAAACCGCGTCCCTAGTCTCCCCCACTTACTACTAGCTTTAACCACTTTCTTACTGCCGACCCAACTGGGCCGGCATTTTTGGCCGGAGTGGAGCTACATTTTAGGACTGCGTAGCGACTACCTCTCCCCGACCGTTTATTTGAGTGATATCCTGATTGGGTTTCTGTTAGCTTATCTAGGAATAAACTTCCTGCTATCTTGGTTGACCTCCAAGCGCCCGCAGGAGCGCTTCTCCCCCGCCCTTAGAAGCTACCTAGCGCTAGCTGTGGGGCTAGTGATTACCGCCGGGTTATCCGTTTATTACGCCGCTAATCCGGAGACCACCTGGTGGCATACCGCCAAGTTGGTGGAACTGGCCCTTTGGGGAGCGGTGCTGTCTTGGTATCTAAGCAACCGCTCGGCGCGCCGGTTGATATTGGCCGGACTGCTGGTGGGAAGCCTGCTCCAGGTTTTTTTGGGTCTAGGGCAGTTTTTGGTGGGACACTCGCTCGGGGCGTGGGTTTTTGGGGAACGCCGCTTTGATACCCAGACTCCAGGCATTGCCCAAGCCATTATTGATGGCAAGCTAGTCCTTCGTAGCTACGGAACGCTCCCCCATCCCAACGTCTTAGGTTTATGGATGTTACTTTCCTCAAATCTTAGTTTGTATCTGGCTTGGAAAGAAAAAAATTATGAAAGCAAATTGTTTTGGTCAGTTTTGACGATTCTTTTTTCCCTGACGCTACTCACTTCCCTCTCGCGGCTGGCGATCGTTTTGTGGTTAGTCGCGACGGCGGGTATCTGCGGATTTTTCTTTCGTCCCACCAAGCGGATGATCCGCCAAAAACGAAGCGCCGGTTTGGTTACCCTGGCGCTAGTGCTATTTATCCTAATCCTGCCAGCCCTATCGTCGCGGTTTAGTAGTTTAGTCGACAGCGATTCCCAGTCAGTTAGTCGGAGAGTCCAGCTGTCACAGACGGCGTTTAGCTTATGGCAGGAGCACCCGTGGAACGGGATAGGGGCTGGAAATTTCGTGGTTCGGTTAGGAGAAGTTGTCAAAGCCGACCCAGTCCGATTTATCCAGCCCGCCCATAACTATTACCTCCTGGTGCTATCGGAAGTTGGTATAATCGGACTACTGTTTGCGGTGAGCTTGCTAGGTCTAGCCGGCTGGCGGGTTTACCGGACTGGTCAGTGGCTACTTCTGCTTATAGTGGCAGAGCTAGTTATTGCCGGGCTCTTCGATCATTATTTCTGGACGTTGCAACAAGGAGGTTTACTATGGTGGAGCATAATTGGTGGACTATTTTCTCCGATGGTGGGGCCAGAGGTAATCCCGGCCCGGCCGCCGGCGCGGCCGTCCTAATCGACCCTGCGGGAAACCTGCGGGAATCACGCGGGAAATACATAGGACACGCCACTAATAACGTGGCCGAGTATGAGGGGCTAATATTAGGTCTGGAGATGGCCTTAGGGGCTGGGGCCAGTCACGTCCATGCCTATATGGATAGCCAGCTGGTGGCCAGACAGGTTGAGGGAATTTACCGTGTTAAACACCCGGCGCTTGCGAAGCTGGTGTCCCGGGTGCAACAATTAAGGGGTCAGTTCGCCGCCGTCAGCTTCGCCCACGTCAGACGGGCTGAAAATTATCAGGCGGACCGCCAAGTGAACGAGACGATTGATGCGTTTTTGGAGACTAATGAGCGAACTTAGAGAGTACACCACGGCTATTAAAAAAATCCTACCGTTAGCCATTCCACTGGCGTTGGTCGGTTTGGTGGCGGGGATTGGTTACTCGATGACCCAACCGCGCGGTTGGGAAGCGTCGACGACACTTTATATTCACCGCACCAACCCGGTAAATCTTAGTAGCAACGTTTATGACTATGACGGTTACTACGCCCAACAAGCGGCGCAGCAATACACCGACACTGTGGTGGGGCTACTTAAAACACACGACTTGGCCAGTCGGGCGGCCCAAATCGCTTCGGATTCAGCCAGCCCCGAATCTATCTTAAGCGGGGTTAAAGTGAAAAAAACAGCCCCGCAGCTGATTGCCCTGGATGTCGACCGCGCCAGCCCAGAAGAGGCGAGAGGGGAGCTGATCGCTTTGGCCCAGGCGGTCGCGGAACGTAGTGCTGCCCTCAATGACCAGTATGGCCGTACCTACAAGGTCGAGATGGTCACCGGACAGCCACTTTTAACACCGACCGCGCCTAACACCACCTTAAATTCCCTGATCGGCTTGGCCGGTGGGGGATTGATCGGGCTTTTCCTGGCGCTAATCTTAGAATATCTGCGCCGCTAATCTCTGATTGCCACTAACCCACTATCATCGTATTATTAACCCATGGTCAGCACTGCCCCAGAGGGTAAGCGCGGCGCACCCGTAGCGGTTATCGCCGGAGGCGCCGGGTTTCTCGGTTCTCATCTAGCTGAAATTCTCCTTGCCCAGGGTCTTAAGGTTGTCTGTTTGGACAACTACGTCACCGGCAAAGAAACCAATCTCAAATCCTTACTAGGTCACCAGGATTTTACTTTCAAAGTTGGCGACATCAACCAAGGTCTACCAGATCTACCTCGAGTGGACTATGTTTTCCATCTAGCTGGGGTCGAGGAGTATATCAATGGGACCGATGTTTCCGTTGAGACTTTACTGGTTAACTCAATTGGCACCAGAAATTTACTGGAAATGGCTCGGACGCACCAAGCTAAAATACTGCTGGCCAGCTCGTTGGATATTTACGCGGGAATCCTAAGCTCACTTTCACTGGAGAACTACTTTGGCGTCAATAAGCGAGACGAAGAACGCTTCAGTCACCACGAGGCCAAGCGTTATGCCGAGGCCTTAACAACCGAGTATTTCAAAAAGTACGGCGTCGACGCTAGGATCGTCCGCTTAGCTGACGTGTATGGTCCGAGGATGGATCTACGGGCGGGGACTGAGATCGCCACGCTCTTGGCCGAGGTATTACAACCCGAGTCCAAAGCGCTGCACGTTCATGGTGACGGGCTAAAGGTCTTGCACCCGACCTTCGTCTCCGACGTTGTTTATGGCTTGGTCAAGGCCTCGACTAAGGAGGACACCGCCGGCAAAATATTTAATTTGGTTAACCCCGAGGCCCAAACGGTACTCAACTTTGCCAGCAGCCTGCGCCGGAACTCTAACCCGAGACCCGAGCTAGTCTTTAGCGACGAGATCGAGGAGACTAGGTTTCCGGTCCACCCGTCTGATCTCAAGCTTAGTCTGAAAGAACTAGGCTGGCGACCGGTCGTCGGTATCGACGAAGGTCTCAAACGAACCTTAGCTTATTTCAAAACGCGGGACGAAGTTCCCGAAGTTCCGCACCTCCCTTTGGGTAAGCCGTCGGACATACCGCTGTCCCTGGGGCGGCAGTTTAGCCCGACACTTCAACCGTTTTCGGCTCTGACCCGGTCAAAACAGATCATTTCCTATCTACTTAGCGACCGTCCCAAATATCGCCATCTTGGTTTATCCGGCAGTCGTCACCTCAAAATTAAAGTGGCCACGGCGACAGCACTCGTCTTTATCTTCATCTCCACCTTGGTCCCGCTGGGTGGGGTCATTATTCATAGCGGGTACGGGGCTTGGCGGCTGAAGGGGAGTCAGTCAGCACTTGTTGCTGGCCAGGCTGACTCCGCCTTCGCCGCGGCCTCGCAAGCCGAAGCTGCCTTCGCCGCTGGAGCGGCCGACATCGATGATCTGACCTGGCTACTCTCCTTGCTTGGAACTAGAGAAGCGGCCGGCAATTACAAGCATCTGATCGTGGCGGCGCGTCAGGTCAGTAGCTCAGCCGAAGCTTTGGCCAATTCGATGAAACCGCTACTTAAAATAGGGCGCGAACTAGTCGCGACCGACGTGACCGCCAAACTCTCCCCAGATCAGACCAACAAAGATCTGTCCGAAGTCCGGACCAATCTGGAGATCGCCGACGATCGTTTGGCGGCGGCGGAGAATGAAGTCAAAGGAGTCGAAGCCTCGTCTCTGCCTTGGTTTGCCCAAGGTCAATTTACCCAGGTCAAAGACAAACTGACCGATTCCAGATCACTGATATCGCGGGCTCGGGTTGCGACCAAAGTCTTACCCGACATCATCGGTCTGAATGGGCCCAGAAATTATCTGCTCCTGTTCATGAATAATACCGAGCTTAGGCCGGGCGGGGGATTCATTGGTAGCTACGGGGTTTCCCGGTTTGAGGATGGTCGGCTAAGAGATCTATTCGTTGATGATGTCTATAATGCCGATGGTCAGCTAACCAACCAGGTGCCAGCCCCACAGCCGCTTAAAGATTATTTAGGAGTTCCGACTTTGGGTTTGCGCGACAGTAACTGGAGCCCTGATTTTCCAACGTCCTCAAGCCTGGCCAAAAGCCTACTTTTCAACGCCACCAAACGCCAGGTTGATGGGGTCGTGGCGCTCGACATTCAGACACTTAAAAACCTCTTACGGGTCGTCGGCCCCATTAGCCTAGCGGATTACGGAGAGAGCATCACCGCCGATAACTTCTTTGAGCGGGCCCAATTCCATGCTGAGGTTAACTTCTTCCCAGGTTCAACCGCCAAGAAAGATTTCATCGGAGCGGTCTCGAGGATCGTTT
>JBBROZ010000015.1:0-17357 GCA_038228785.1 Patescibacteria group bacterium | reverse complement strand
CTTGGTTTTTCTTCGATCAAGTAGGGTACAAATATTTCTATGCCGGAGAGAACCTAGCCAGGGATTTTGACAGTAGCAATGGGGTGATTGCTGGCTGGATGAACTCTCCAAGTCACCGCGATAATTTACTGTCCGGTAATTACACCGAGATCGGCGTCGCGGTGGTGAATGGATTCATGCTGGGCCACGAAACTACCTTAGTCGTGCAACTATTTGGCAAGCCACAATTTGTACCAGTGGCTAGTACCCAACCGGTCAGCGTTGGGCAGGCCGGTGGCGGTAGTCGTCCCGGGGTACCGACCCGTGCGCAGCAAGTAGCGCCTGCGCCAGTCGGGTCGGGCGTTAGTCACGAAATCCAGCCGGATCCCACCGCCCAGGCCAGTAACATTACTCCCGTCGTCAACAATCCCTACGTGGCCAGTCCTCAGGTGGAAAAGGATACTACTTACCGACCAAGCGTTTTGTCACTAGAGCATCTAAACGGCGGACAAAAAATGATGTTAGCGATCCTGATCCCAATTCTAGCCTTTTTCCTATTCGATGCCGTCATGTTGATGCGGGCCAAGAAGATCGTGATCCGAGGTCACAGCCTGTTACACGGGACGATTGTCGGGATGATCATCATCGTCATTATGATCGGTAGTTTTGGAGTACTAAGGTAATGTTATTTGATAAAAAACATCTAGCCGAGTTTATTTTGCTGATCGTACTGTTTGCGATTGGAGTGTTCGTTTATTTCGTCAGCCCAGATTACAACGTCAAGCGATTGGCCGTGGTCTTCCTGGCAGTTTTGTACCCGGTGTATGGGGTCTGGCATCACCAAGAACACGGACACCTCAGTCGCAGTATTGCCTGGGAATATTCATTAGTCGGACTGCTCGTCCTAGTCAGCTTCCTAGCTGTTTTAAGCTAAGTCTTGATCGCACCCCCAGGAACTGGTATTATCACGAGGTTTATGGAAACTAATTTCAGATCAGGCGACACCGTCAAGGTACACGCCAAAATTAAAGAAGGCTCCAGGGAGCGTATCCAGATCTTTGAGGGTACAGTGCTTGGTATTCGCGGACGAGGCGAGAACAAGACCTTTATCGTTCGGCGTATCGGAGCGGGCGGGATCGGTGTTGAGCGGATCTGGCCGCTTGATTCGACCTCAATCGCTAAGATCGATGTCGTCAAACGAGGCGACTATCGTCAAAGCAAGATCTTCTTCATTCGCGGTCTTTCTAGTAAGCAACTGGCCGCCTCTTCCACCAAAAAAACTTAAAATCCGTATAATTTAATAATGATATTGGCCGATCTTTCCTTAGAGCAGGATCTATGCAGCCGTGGTTTTCGCAATGTGGCGGGTCTGGATGAGGTGGGCCGGGGATCTTGGGCTGGTCCCATCGTCGCCGCCGCTGTCATCCTGCCTTGTAACTGGGCGTTACCGCCGAAACTAACCGACAGCAAGCTATTAAAACCGTTTGAAAGATCGGAGCTAGACTTCATTATTAGAAGCCAAGCTCTGGCCTTCAGTGTCGCTACCGTAGGCTTAGGGGTTATTAATCGCTCTGGGATCGGCCTAGCTAACCATCTGGCGCTGAGGCGGGCCCTAAGGGGCCTCAAGCTATCATCAGATTTTCAGCTAATCGACGGATTTAAGATTAGGGGCTTAGGTGAGAACTCTCAAATGGCCATCATTCGCGGAGATCAGAAATCGGCATCAATTGCGGCGGCTTCGATCCTGGCCAAGGTTTACCGGGACCAGCTGATGAGCCGGATATCCGAACAATATCCACATTATGGCTGGAGTCAAAATAAAGGTTACGGTACCGCGTCACATCAAGCGGCCATCAAACGCCACGGTTTGACTCCGGCTCATCGAACTTCTTTCAAATTGCCCAGTCAAGTTACCGATCTGGTAGTTTAAACTAACCAATATGACGACACGAGATATGGGCCAAGCGGCCGAAGACCAGGCTGCCAAGTTTTTGGTCGACCTGGGCTACCAGATTATTGAGCGCAACTTTCATTCCAAATTTGGAGAGATCGATGTGGTGGCGTTAAAGGATGAAACATTAGTCTTTGTCGAGGTTAAGGCCAGGTCAACCAAACTATTTGGTTTACCAGAAGAAGCGGTCAACGCCGCTAAGATCCGTCACATTACTATGGCTGGGGAGTACTACGCCAGTTTGCACCCAGAACTTCCCCAGTTGCAAAGAATTGACGTGGTCGCGATTGAGGGAAATGAGATTCGTTTGATACCCGTCGTGTAATCTGGTAATATCCACAAGCTTCCTAGTACAATAGGTACTGTCCACTGTTCTGGTCAAGAGGCGTGGGCCGATAGCTCAACCGTAACGCCTTTGGCTACCCGTTGAGCTATCTAAAACAAGTATGTGTGGGGGCCGATAGCTCAACGGTAGAGCAGGAGCCTTTTAAGCTCTTGGTTCAGGGTTCGAATCCCTGTCGGCTCACCAATTACCCACTTGGAAGCAAAAAATATGAAACAAATAAGAAACGTCGCAATTATCGCTCACGTCGACCACGGCAAGACCACTCTTGTCGATGCTCTCTTGCGTCAATCGCAGACCAAGTTAGCCAAGGAATTTACGGCTGAATCAGAACTGATCATGGATAGTAACGATCTTGAAAAAGAACGTGGCATCACGATTTTTTCCAAGAACGCCTCGATCATCTGGAAAGATACTAAGATCAACATCATCGACACTCCCGGGCACGCCGATTTCGGAGGCGAGGTTGAGCGGGTCCTCAAAATGGCTGACGGGTGTCTGCTTTTGATCGACGCCAAAGAGGGGCCAATGCCCCAAACCAAGTTTGTCCTGAAAGCCGCTCTAGCCATGGGACATAAGGTCATTGTCGTTATCAACAAAATCGATAAGAGTGACGCCAGGATCCAACATGTACTTAATAAAACTTTTGATTTGTTCTTGGAACTTGGTGCTGATGAAGACGCCGCTTACTTCCCGACAGTTTACGCCTCAAGTAAATTAGGTGTCGCCGGGATGGAGCCGGACTTAGCTAATATGACTGACATCACCCCGATCTTCGAAGCGATCCTAGAATACGTCCCGGCTCCGACTGGAGATCCCAATGCGCCTCTGCAAATGCTTATTACCTCAGTCAAAGGGGATAATTTCAAAGGGCGCATCGCCACCGGCCGGATTCATAATGGCCAGATTTCGGCCCGGCAAGAAGTGGCGCACATTAACCGCATCGGTGAAATCAAGAAATTTCGTCTGACTAGCCTGACGAGTTTTTTAGGGCTGGACCGCGTCGAGATCGAGTCTGCTGCGGCGGGAGACATAGTTTCCATCGCCGGAATTCCTGATATCACAATCGGAGAAACTATCGCCGATATCACCGCTCCTGTGGCGTTGCCATTACTCAGCATCGAGGAGCCGACGGTTCGGATGACCTTTAGTGTCAATGCCTCCCCTTTTGCTGGCCGAGAGGGTGAGTTCAAGACCTCACGCCAGATCCAAGAAAGGCTCTACAAAGAACTAGAAACAGATGTTGCCCTGAAAGTGGCCGACGCTCCCGGCGGCTGGGAAGTTTCGGGTCGGGGAGAGTTACATTTGGCAATCCTAATTGAGCGGATGCGCCGTGAAGGTTACGAATTCCAGGTTTCTCGTCCCCAAGCAATCGAAAAAACGGTTGATGGGAAGTTGCATACCCCGTATGAGCGAGTTTTCATCGAGGTTCCCGAAGTTTATTCGGGAATAGTCATGCAAAAGATGGGTCTTAGACACGGAGCTTTACAAGATATGACCAGCGACGGGGGAACTATTTTCTTGGAATTTATTATTTCAACCAAGGAACTTTTTGGTTATAAGAGTGAATTTATCGCTGATACCAGGGGACAAGGAATTATTAATTCGACTTTCCTAGAGTATCGAACGGATCTTGGCAACGCATACAAGCGGGAGCGAGGTTCGCTGGTAGCTCATGAATCGGGTACGACCAAACTGTTTGGTTTGGTCGCCGCTCAAGCTCGGGGCGACATCTTTATTGGGCCCTCAGTCCCAGTTTACGTTGGGCAAGTGGTCGGCAGAAATTCTCGTGGTGAGGATATTAGGATCAATGTCTGTAAGGAAAAACAGCAAACCAATCATCGCTCCAGCGGTGAAGGGGTTTCCGAGCATTTTAATGCGCCTGAGGTTGTGACCCTAGAAGACGCACTTGAGTATATCGACGACACGGAGCTAGTCGAAGTGACTCCTAAAAATATTCGGATCCGTAAAATCGAGCTTTCAGCTCGTTAACTTTTCTCAAGTAATCCCTTGATCTCTCCCAAGTAATACCTCATCCACCCGTCAGCGATGTCGTCGCTATTTTCCTCGGGCACCCCAGTTTGATCAAGTTTAACTGTGGTCACCCCGCCCGCGGCGGACAAACTGAAAACCACTTCGGAGAAATGATCTGGTGCCCAATCATTGTCCCTCCAAGCCTGGGTGAGCATCGTCATAGGCTGGACAGTTTTGTTGATGCCCGATATCGACCCACTCCATAGATCGAAAGCTTCTCCCGGTTGGTCGCTCATCTTGGCCGATTCTCCAGACCATTTCTTGATCGTTTCAGGGTCGATTAGCGCCTGCCAGACCTGTTCCAGCGGGGCTTTTATAGCGTAGGTTTGATGAACTTCTTTCATATTATGTATTAGCCTTGTCTCCGCGGTGATGTTCGAGGTGGCGTTCCAGCTGATCGAGAGTTTCCTCAATCTTACCGATCCGGTTAACCACGACATGCGTAAACTCATTGGCCCGTGAGATCTCGTGCTTGGCGATACTAAGGCGTCTAATGACCGCTTTTGGATCCGTTTCCCTAGCACGAACTTTCTTTTCGATCTGGCTAAATGAGGTGGGCTTCAAAAAGATCGAGATTACTCCTGGTATTTTGGCTCGGATGCTCTCAGCCCCCTGAACATCGCAGATAAGAATTACGTCGCGGCCATTTTTGAAATTATCCCAAACTTGCTCGCCGGGAACCCCGTATCTGTGGCCGAAAACCTCGGCATTCTCTAAAAATTTACCTTGCGCCAGCTGATCATTAAATTCACTCTCGCTTAGAAAAAAATAGTCGACCTCGTGTTTCTCCCCGGTTCTGGGAGGCCTAGTAGTGGCTGTGATAGCTTTGTGAAAGTCATGTCCGCGGGCCCGCAGTTTCGTGACTACGGTTGTTTTCCCCACTCCAGAAGGCCCAGCTATAAGTACTATCAAAGGTTGGCTCATGAACTTATTCTACCAAACAAGTTTGAATATTAAGATAGGGCTTGACACACAAAGAAGTCTTGGGATATAGTTATTCACGTTCTTTGAAATTTCTGAATCGGTCCAGGATGAAATGTTTCTAAGTGCGCAAGTATTTAGCAACACTGCGTTCTGGACCCGAAGCTCGACTGTAAAGACGAGTGGAAAGTTAACCCGACCGCTGAGGAGATAAAGCCGTAAGGCCTAGTCAGCTCAGGTGAAGGTTAAGGTTCAGAAAAGTCTGCGGATACGTCGCTAGTCGCTTCGCAAGAGGTGACAAGTTGCTACTCAGCAGGCACAGGTCTGGAACCGCGTTAGCTATTAGGCTTAGGTTACGTGACGGATTCGTTCTTCCCCTTAAAAGGTCGAACTACCGACTAGTGATTGCCGGAAGCTACCAGATCCAGCCCAGTGGAACTTACACCGTAAAAACGTGTAGGCGAAAATGAAGTTGACATGTACTGATGAACAGCCTTAATAAGCTTTTCACACAGGCACGAAACTTCAGTCCACTCAGGTTGCTACGTTAAACCGGATTTCTCGTCTTTAAAATTTTATTTTAAAGATTTGAGGGGTCCGGTTTTCATTTTTTTAATATTATTTTTTGGTAATCTTGGCTTCGGCGGCGGCGACGATCTGCCTAGTTTTATCCAGCGCATCAGGACTGACTGATATATACGAATAGCCCCATTCGACTAGTTTCTCAACGAGCTGTGGATAAACCGAGGGGGCTTGCCCGCAAATTCCCACCGACAATCCTAACTTACGTCCTTCCCGGCCTAACTTCTCAAGGCTCCACATCACCGCTTCGTCAAGCTCATTAAACTCTTCGGCTACTTTTGACGAGTCCCGGTCTACCCCAAGAGTCAGCTGGGTCAGATCGTTACTGCCAACCGAGATTCCGTCAATTCCAACTTCCGCAAAGCTCGCTAGTTGAATGACGTTGGTGGGGATTTCCGCCATCATGTAAAGTTTGAAATTAGCGCTGCGGTGCAGTCCCGACGCTGTCACGAGCTGTTTGACAGCCGCTAATTCTTTGGGGGAGCGGACAAATGGGATCATCAGATGTAAGTTTTTTAATCCATGCACATTGCGCACTCTTTTGATGGCTTCTAACTCCAAAGCAAACTCATCGGGCTCTTTGATATAGCGAAATGCTCCCCGGTACCCCAGCATCGGATTTTCTTCTGGAGTCTCAAACTCGGCTCCACCTTTTAAGTTCTTGTATTCGTTACTCTTAAAATCAGTGGCACGGTAGATAACCGGACGTCCGCCAAAGGCTTGGCAGAAAGTTACTAACCCTTCAGTCAGTTTGGCCACGTAGCCCCGGGTTAGCTTTTCTTTGATGGCATACCTTGGGTGAACGCCGATCTGGGCCACCATAAACTCAGCTCTGAGTAGTCCCACCCCGTCGACATTTAATTTAGCGACTTCGGCGGCCAACTCTGGCTCGGCCAGGTTGACCATGACTTTAGTGGCGGTAGTGAGACGTTTTTGGACCAGCGGCAGATTATTTTTGGGCGTAAAGGGGAGTGTGGTGGGGGAAGATTTGACGACGCCTTGGTGAACTGTTCCGGCGGTACCATTAACGGTGTAGAAGAGTCCGGGTTTAAGAGTCTTGGTCGCACTGGTGGTTCCGACCACGGCGGGAATGCCCAGTTCACGCGAAACTATCGCGGCGTGAGCGGTGCGCCCGCCCTTATCGGTCACGATGGCGACAGCTCTTTTCATGGCCGGTACGAAGTCAGGCGTCGTCATTTCAGTAACTAGAATATCTCCTTTGGCCACCTTGGAGATATCTTTGGGGGAGTGAATAATTACGACCCGGCCTGAGGCTATACCCGGCGATCCGGGGGCCCCGGTTAACACCACGGGTAGATTAATCCGGCTGGGCGCCGCCACCTTGTTGGCCGCGGTGGTGACTGGTCTAGTTTGCACAATATATAGCTTCTTCCCATCGTAGGCCCACTCAACGTCTTGGGGCTTTTGGTAATGTTGTTCTAGTTCGCGAACATATCGGGCCACTTCCCTTAGAACTGAGTCCGTCAACTTCTGCTTGGCCCCGTAAGCTGGTGATACCGCCACTTCCTTATTCTTCCCACCGATTTTAATTAGTTGCTTATCTTGCAGGCCGATCTCGTGATAACTGATTTCCAGAGTTTTCTTATCAAACTCGAAATGGTCAGGAGTTACCGCTCCCTGAACAATCATTTCGCCCAAGCCGTAAACAGATTCGACCACGATTTTGGTTTTATCATTGGTGACTGGATCCAAGCTAAACGCGACCCCGGAAACTTGGGAATCAACCATGGCTTGAATAGGTACTGCTAGTCCCGTGCGAAAATGGCTGATCTTTTTTTGGTGGCGATAAAAAATGGCTCGAGGGGTGAAAAGTGAAGCCCAGGCCAATTTGACCGCTTTGACGACTTCTTGGTCCCCGATAATATTAAGATACGTTGATTGCTGTCCGGCGGCCGTGGCATCCGCTAGGTCCTCACCGGTGGAGGAACTGCGTACCGCCACGTAAAGCTTCTTCCCATGACTAAGATCCTGGTAGGCCGATTTTATCTCGGCTTCGATGTCACGGGGCATGGGGGCCGACAAGAATGATTTTTCGATTAGCCGGCTGGCCTCATCCAGATGTGCAGTCTTCTCGACGTCTAGGCGATCTAGCATCTGGTGGATGCGGTCCTTGAGCCCGGTGGCGGCTAGAAAATCAAAATAAGCTTGAGCGACGACAACGTAACCCGGAGGAACAGGGAAACCGGCCCTAGTCATCTCTCCTAGATTTGCCCCCTTACCGCCGACTACCTGGACGTCTTCTTTGGAGATTTTGGAGAAAGGCAGTAAGTATTTCATCGTTAGAAAGTTTGTAGCTTCGGAACATGGCCGTAACTGGGATTGGCTTCTAGTTTCATTCCAGCTGGGTCAGCCAAAACATAATATGCGGCGCCACGTTTTTTCTCAAAGGCCGAGTAGAGTGGCTGGATCTCGGGATCCTGGTAGTTCAAGGTTACGAGGGGCTCAGAGCCGATGTTGACTAGAGTGTGTCCCCAACCGGTTGGCACCTCAATCGGCTGATTAGGGACTAGTTTCACCAGTCTGACCGCTTCTAATCCTTCATAATTGAAGTCAGGCTTTTGGATAAGTAGAATTCCCGAGCCGCTTAGGAGCTGATAAGGCTCTACCCCTTCTCCAATGTGATAATGGCCGTGAGTTTTGGTTAGTTCAGTCCCAATTGTACCAGGCCACAAGACAGTGATATCAGCTCGTAAACCCTCTGGTTTAGATGGGTCATTAATATCTCGGTAAACCTGGTAAACCGGGTCGGGACCGCTGGAATCAGGATCTTTTAGCACAGATTTAAGTTCAGACAGGGATCTTTGTTGGGAAGGTTCTAGAATCTGTCCATCAAGACTGAGCTTATCGTCGATTAATTTGAAGTTGACCATAGTAATCTAATTCTATCCTACTTGGTTCTAGAGTAGTTTATTGATTTCTCCCAATAAAAAATTCCTGGTTTCATTAGCCGCGTCTGGTGACTTCCCCCAGGCGGCAAGTCGGAGTAGAGACTCGGTTCCGGACGGGTGCACCACGGCCCAATTCGCTCCGATCTTAACTCTGATACCCCCACTGGCATCGACAAAGTACCGATCCTCTAGAGTCTTTTGAAGTTGGTAAACGACCAGGTCTTTCTTGTTATCGGCTAGGGGGATATTGGTTACACCTGAGCTGTGATACCTGGGGGCATCTGACATTACCGCCGATAACATATTTTCGCCTTGCGCCAAAATAAGTAACATCCTAAATGTGGCGTAAATTGCGTCATCGAATCCCAGGTAGCCGTCTTGAAAGTAATGATGCCCGGAGTACTCTCCGGCCATGGGGGCTTGCAGACGGTGCAGCTTGTGCGCCACGATGGCATGCCCAGTTGGGACCATCAGGGCGGTTCCGCCATGACGGGTGATATCTTCAGGGACTCCAGGTGAGCTCATAACATCGTAAAGAATTTCCACACCTGGCAAGCGGTGCAGTATCTCTCTAGCAAAAAATGTGGTGATCCCGTCGCCCCACAGTATAGTCTGCTTATCATCAATAACATTTAAGCGATCAACGTCCCCGTCGTAGGCCAGACCTAGTTCCAGTTTGTTATCAACGCATAAATGCCACAAATCGACCATATTGGTACCTAGTGCGGGGTCAGGCAGGTGATGGGGGAAAGTGCCGTCGGACTCAGAGTAGAGCTCACTGACGTTTATTCCTAGCTCTTTTAGCAGGGTTGGGACGAAACGTCCAGCTAGGCCATTACCACTATCGACTCCGACCCGCCGACCCTTCCAGAATTCCTTAATTAGCGGGAAGTTGGTTCGCTCCCTGATATTTTTTAGATAATCAGGCACAATGTCATATTGAGTCAGAGTCCCGTTCCCAGCGACAAATCTTTTTAGGCGGACGTTGTTTTGGACCTCGTAAATTTCCTCTTCGTGAATCGCCCCACCTCCCTGGCACAGCTTGGCTCCGTTCCACTCCGGGGGGTTGTGAGAGGCGGTCACGGCCACTCCGCCATCGGTCTTGAGATGATGACGGGCAAAGTAAACCATCGGAGTTGTGATCTCACCTAAATCCACCACGTCTAACCCTGAGCTTAGTAAACCTTGGGTAAAGGAGGCTTGAAGATTGGCTGAGGTCAGGCGATTGTCTCGGCCGATCACGACTTTAGAAGAACCGCGGTCTTTTAGATATTTAGCGTATCCTTGACCAATTAAGATAAAATCACCTTGGGTGAAATCTCGGTCCACAATACCCCGGATATCATTTGGGCGGAAAATGTCAGGGTTCACCTCTTAAGGATACTAAAGATATGAAAAAGAAGACAACCGAAGATTTGGTGACGGAGCGACCCGATGCTACGAAATTAGCCGCCTTGCCGCGTTTTCCGATAACAGTGGTCCTAAATAACGTCCGCTCTTTGGAAAATGTTGGTTTGATCTTCAGGCTTTGCGATGCCCTCCGAGTTGAGAAATTGTATCTAACTGGCATAACCGGCTATCCCCCGATGGGGGAGACTGATCCCCGGACTACCAATATCCAGGAGCACGCTTTAAACCAGATTACTAAAACTGGGATCAAACTTGTTCCTTTTGTTAACTGGGAGTATCGGGAAGATATTTTGACGGTATTAAGTGGTCTTAAAGACGAGGGATTTATGATTGTAGCTCTGGAACAAACTGATCAGAGCCAAGACTACCGTGAGTTTAATTACCAGTTCCCCGTCGCCTTAGTGCTAGGTCATGAGCGGACTGGGGTGGACGATCAGATTTTGGAATTGTCGGACGGAATCGTTGATATTCCGATGTATGGGGCCGGAAACTCACTTAACGTGGCGACCACGTTGGGGATTGTAGGTTACGAACTGATTAGCAGATTAAAGTAAAAATTAAGTCTCTAGCTGATGAACTTGAACTGGTCGGTAGTAACGGACAAAGAATACTCCAGCTACAATAATAACTATCGAAGAAACCAGTAGCGGGGTTTCAGGTAAGATTTTGGCGGCGATATATCCTGAGAGAATCGGCGGAATTGATTGCGCTAAGGCTTGGACTGAGGTATTAATTCCTAGGACCTCTCCCTGCACTGACGAATCGACTGTTCGACTGACCAAAGCGGTCGTGTTAGCTTGAGAGAGCCCCATAAAAACTGAAAAGATCGGCACGACTAACAGTAACTGCCACCACATCGTCGGCAGGAAAAATAGAAAGATACAAACTCCACTCGCAATCAAACTAACTCGCAAAATCTGATTCTCACTAAACCTGGCCGAAAGCTTCCTATTAAACAGGGCCTGCGACAGAGCGATCCAAAAACCGATAAATGCGAAGAAGTCTCCGATATTACCTTGGGTAAAGGAAAAACGACTGATTAGGAAAACTGGGTTAAAGGTGGTGAAAAAAGAGAATCCTGCTTGAAATATGAAGATCGAGATAAAAAGGACTCTCAGATCTTTTAAGGCGTAGGAACGGACAATATTGTGAAAAGATCTCAGCCATTCAATTTTGGCCCCAATCTTAAGTTTGGTCAGTGTTTCCGGGAAGAACCATAGTACGGAGAATATATTTATAGCGGACAGTCCCGCGGCGAACCAAAATGGTGTTGAGGCGTCAAACCAACTGACCACACTAGGGTCAGATAACTTGCCTCCGATATATGGTCCAATAATAAATCCCAGACCAAAGGCGGCCCCGACCAATCCGAAATTGCGCGACCGGTCTTTGGGTTCAGTGATATCGGCAATTGAGGCCAGAGCGATTGAGATATTACCTCCAGTTATCCCGTCAAAAGACCTGGATAAGAAAAGTAGCGGAATGTTGCGGGTCAAAATACCAATCGCAAATATCAGATATGATAAGCAGGTACCAGCCAGGGACAGAGCCAGCAGTTTCTTCCGACCGAACTTATCCGACAGTTGACCTAGGATTGGTGTTGCCAAGAATTGACCAATTGGGAACGAGGCGACTAAGAACCCTAATAGAATATAGCCGTCTGATAAAGAGACACCGGCGGGGAGTAAATAAAAAGGTGACTTCGGATTGGCCAGAAGTTGCGGAATAACTGGCAACAGGATTCCAAACCCTACCAGGTCAAGGAAAATCGTAAAAAATATAACCGGTAAGGGGTGGCCTGAAAAGCGGTTTCGCATCAGAAAATTATAACAGCTCGATTGGCAGCTTGTAAGAAGTCGGGGTAAAATTATTAAATGGACACTAAAACAATCAACCTCGATATCAAACGGATGTTAGAAGGGGTCGCCTTCGAAGACCTGGTTCGATACCGACACGACCCTTTCTGGGTGGCGGAGAATACACTACAAGACGAGATCGAATCCAGGCCCTATCGCCGTCTAGAATCCGACGCCGACCATAGCTGGCATCTGGCTGACATGGTCTTACTTATAGGGCCCCACTTCCCGGAACTGGATCTGGGAAAGGCCACCCAGTTTGCCGTCTTACATGACAAGCTGGAGATCTTTACGGGCGACGATTTGGCAGTCGGACTGTCAGGGTCAGGTAAAGACTCACACGCCTTCAACGACGAACTTCGTCAAAAGAAATTGGATCGTGAGCACCATGCCCTCTCCCAATATCTGGCCTCTTTGCCGGGAGACGTCGCGACCTTTCAGAAGCCTCTCTTTGACCAGTATCACGCTAAGTCCTCCCCCGAAGCTTTGTTCGTAAATGCGTTAGACAAGATGCAAGTTCTAGTTAGGATTCTTTATGCTAAAGATAAGGAATCTGGACCTTTCGGCGGAGCGATGCATGATATTTGGTGGGAATTTATTGAGAATTATCAACGCCCTAAAATAGCCCAGTTCACGGCGCTTGTTCCCTACGGAGAAGAACTACTGCGCCGAATTAAGGCGAAGCGGTAAAATAAACTTATGAATGAAACAAAACTGGAACAAGCGACACTGGCAGGGGGATGTTTTTGGTGCACCGAGGCTATTTTTAAGCGGCTAAAAGGTTTGGTCTCAGTTACTTCCGGATATGCGGGAGGGAAAATGGAAAACCCGAGCTACGAAGATGTTACTGCTGGAGATACCGGCCACGCCGAGGCGATTCAAATCAAGTTTGACCCCCAGGTAATTACGTACGGTAAACTTTTAGATATTTTCTGGGCGACCCACGACCCGACCTCACTTAATCGCCAAGGCAGTGACGTTGGAACACAGTATCGCTCAGCTATTTTTTACGAGGGGGATGAGCAAAAGGAGGTTGCGTTGGCCTCAAAGGAGAAAGCCGCCCGAGAAGACTTGATCGGACGGAATATTGTGACCGAAATCGCCCCCCTCGGGAAGTTTTACACCGCCGAAGATTATCATCAGGATTACTATGAACAGAACAAGAACTCCAATCCATACTGCTCGCTCGTGATCGCACCCAAGATCGAGAAGTTACTGCAGAAATTTAATCAGGAAGTGAAAGACGAATACCGCTGAGCGGTTAACCGGGACCTTGGATCAGTTTATTTTTCTCCGTTTCAAACTCTTGCTCGGTCAGCTCTCCCTTAGCGTGAAGCTCAGCTAATTTGGCGATCTGGTCAACACTATTTTCTGGTGAGAAAGTGCCGGCGATTTGTTGGTGCGCTTCATAGGCTTTCTTTTCGATCAGCTCTTTCGCTTGGGAAGCCTGGTCATTGGGGACGTGTTCGATCGTGATATCGTCAGCCCCGCCCTCGTTATCGATATCCAGAGAGGATTGGAGTAGTCCTTTGCGTTGCGTGACCTCAGCCACCTGGTCATAATTAACGATCGCCTCCTCGCCCCCAATGACCCCGATATTGGAGCGGAAAACGATCTTATCGTCAAAGATATCCAGCTCGCTCGGACGCAAATCCGCGGCGAGGAGCTTACTAGAAGTTAGTTTCATTAGTAGCTGTGACATAGGAGCATTATAAGACTTCTGGTCTTTTCTAGCGAGACAGCGTGGCGAGCTTGATCGACTGATCAGCTTCGTGGTAATACAGTTGAATGTTTTTTGGTGAAGCTACCGCTGAGGAGGCAAAGGAGATGCGCTGATTGTGTGGTCCTAGTTGCTGGGTAGGTGTTATAAGAGGCTCGCGGCTACGGCTGATTATCCGAAGCGTTCTCGTATCGAAAATGAGCAGCCCGATCGACCAGACGAGGTCCCGACACCCGTTGTAAACCATGACGGCCCGGCCCTTGGACAGTGGAATGATCGGTCCGGTCGAAACATGATCCGCGTCCCAGCTACCAGGTCTAATATCAAGGAACAATTTGTGGGCCCCTATCTTACCGACGCTGTTTATTTTTGACACCGCTATCCTTGAACTTGTGCCGTCAGCGAATTCATAAAAGAAGTGATCGCCCAAAACCTCAGGCTCCTTCACTTTGTCGATAGCAGTTTTCCACCAGGTCAGTTTCGTGGCGTAGATAAGCACAGTTCTTTTGGTTGGAGTTTGAAGCGGGGACAGGACGATATCAGTGGTGACGTTGTCTCCAATTGGAGTCCCAACACTGTAGAGTACAACTGGTTGACCTTGGTTCCAAGCCGGATGGGTTGCAACCGAAGGGTCGGATATCTCGACCTCATCGCCTCGGAATTTAATGAAAGGGGTTTTATCCAGTTGGAATTTATTAGCTCGAACCAGACGAGCTTTGAATAGAAATGATTTGTCGACGGGGGAGGCGGAGTTGTGAATGTAGCCTCGACCGATCGCGAATTGGTGCGTTCCGCGCTTGAATATAGACACCGCCATGACTCCATCTTTGGCCCAGGCAGGGCGACTTTCGATATCAACATTTTGAGTGGACAGAACTTTTAGCAGCGGGCAACCCTCTAAGTAGTTATTGAAATCACTATAACAAACTATGACATACTAAAGACATCACTAAAAAAAGTCTCATTAAATTTTGGAATAAGTTTTGGAAAGACAAGCAAGGTCACGTCGTCATATGGCAATCGCCCAACCCTGCTCTGTGGGGATGGATCTCCGCAACAATCCTGCTGATGCTTTTACCTGCTGGTATCTGGCACAACGGAGTATCTTTTATCTCCTCAGCAAGTTTATTTACGTGGGCTTATTTAGAGATTAAGGCTGGTGTGGACTACTTTAGGCGCAGCGCCGGATTAATCGTCATGTCGGCGCTGATCATTACACACCTCAAGATTTAGACCCTAGCTTCGTCGTATCCAGATATAACAAATATGTCCCCGCTAAGCGCTATAATTTAACTAATATGAGTGATACTCCTAGACCTATTTCGGACTACCTAACCAGTCGACACCGACCTGGTAACGTTAATGAAAAGCATTACCAAAGCTTGGGTTTTCAGGACCGACTAGCTTTGGGTATTACCTCGGCCATTGGGACGATGTACGCTGTCTACTTTTTTATTCTGGGTCTGGGCGGTTGGATTTTGTGGCAGAGCTATATAAGTAATAAACCGTTCGATCCATTTCCGTTCGCGTTTCTTCTCTTTCTTGGCAATATCGTCCAGCTCCTACTGATGCCGCTCATTATGGTTGGGCAGAATATCCAAGGCAAACACGCCGAGATCAGAGCCGAAGAGGAATACCAGACCACGTCTTCATCCTATCAGGATGTGGAAAAGATCCTGATTCATCTTGATTTGCAGAATAAAGAAATCCTCAGGCAATCTAATCTTCTAGAAGAATTCTTAAAAAAAACAAGGAGCTGAGTTCTATGCTTAATTTCAACTCAATTATGATCGGTACTTCTAATCCCAAAGTTCTCGGTGAGTTTTATGCGAAAGTGTTCGCTCGCCCAGCCGATATGCAGGGTGGGGAAGGATATAGTTGGCAGGACGGTAGCACATATCTGAATCTGTTGGAGCATTCCGAAGTTAAGGGCCAGTCCAAAGAGCCCGCTCGGATACTATTTAACTTCGAGACTGAGAACGTAAAAGAAGAATTTGAACGTCTTCGCGGTCATGGAGCGACTGTGATCCAAGAACCTTACGAGATGCAAGGGATGCGGATTGCGACTCTAGCTGATCCGGACGGCAATTATTTTCAGCTGATGAGTCCCTGGAAAAACGAAAAAAGCTAATAGTGGGCCTTCTCTTAGATGAGAGGGTTAAAATTGATAAATCGGACTATTTTGATGCTAAATAAAAAAACACTTCTTTTGATCATTATTCTCGCCCTGGTTATTTTTGGAGCCTACGTATTTTTCAGTTACCACCAGTCACATCAGCCTTGTAACTCCATGGTTTCTCTAGCTCCAGGCGCTACCATGAAAGACGTCTGTGATCAATGGGCGACTCAGTTGGCCGAGTATAAGCAGACAACAAGAATTTGTGGTTGCTAGTCTTACCAATAATCACATAATCACACCCAGTTCCTAAGGAGTTATAATATACCCAGATGCCAGAATTTGAAGCTCCAAAATCAGAAGTAGTTGCACCCGCCCAAACGGTTAGTAAAGCGTACGTGAAGTTTTTAGTAGGGGCCGGCGCAGTTGGGCTACTCTTAGTAGTCGGAGCCATCTGGATGATGGGTAGTCAAAAAACAACTCCAAGCGTAACAACCTCCCCTCCCGCCACTAGTTCCGGGGCGACTTCAGGATCATTCAGCTACAAATTTGACCCTCAGCAAAAATCACTTCATTTTGTGACCAGTACTCCTGCGCACGATAGTATCTTGGCCTCGGCCCCGATCAACATCGTCATTGATTTTAATTTTGACCTCAGTCCCAAATCCGTAGTTACTGCGACCCTCCAGGGCAAAGAATACACGACTGGGCAGACGACGGTCGATAGCAGTAAGCTGACCCTGCGCCGGACCTTCGACGGGGCTGCTCCAGATGGGTCCTACGTCGTTAAATATAGCGCTTGCTGGCCGGACAACACCTGCCATGAGGGGGTGTTTCAGTTCGTAATTGACCGATCTAAAGCGGCCAGTTTTAATGATCAGAGGGGACGAAGCGAGGTCACAGTTAATCTCAAAGATATCGCCTTTAGTCCAGTCAGCTTACGCATTAGCAAAGGTACTAAAGTTACTTGGGTTAATGGGGATTTGGTGGGGCACTACATCAACACTGACAGCCACCCCGCCCATAGCTATTTTGAGAAACAAAACTCAAAGCTCATTAATACCGGTGAGAAGTACACATTAATTTTTAACCAAGTCGGGGCATTTCCTTATCACTGCAGTGCCCACACCCAAATGACAGCCAATATAATTGTCGAATAGACTTTTCCTAGGATTATAAAAAGTAAGTAAAATAAAAAATGGTAGACCGTACCGGTCGCTATTCGAACTATAGGACTCAAAAGAAACCAGGCCTGCTGGACCTAATGATCAGGTGTATGTGGGAACTTGATCGTCTGGCTGAATTACTACGGGACCAAGACGAACAGTCCGCTAAGTAATCCATTAATGATCCATTTGTCCATTCCAGTCAACAGACAAGCGTCGCTCGCAGTCACTACTAAAGTTTTGGATAGGGCATGCCTTCGCCTGCCGTGAAGGCACGGTTACCGAAAAGCTGGCCAGTATGAAATGTGAAGGTAGTTCTCTTGCTGTGCCGATCGTTTACACCATTAAGGCCTCGGACGTCACGTTGCAG
>JBBROZ010000014.1:0-18094 GCA_038228785.1 Patescibacteria group bacterium | reverse complement strand
GCAAGAGACTAAACCGTACTTTTGGGTTGATCGGGGCTGAACAGCATCTTTACCGATTTCCAGGTGATACGATATTTGATCACGCGGCTACCCCCAGTGAGTTTGCCATGTACGGCGGATCCGGGATCGCTCCGGGGCTTGGGGCCTACGGTTATTGGGCCAGAAGTCGCGAGTCCTTGACCCCTGAAATGGAACAGCAGGAAAAATGGTATGTGGTCGCCCAGACATTTCTGGCGCCTGGTTTTAAGGAAAATCCAGGGGCCACGGCCAAGTTTTTCCAATATCGTAAATTCCTAGTCGTTAATCCAGATACCGGACAGGCCATTGTGGGAGATCTAGGTGATGCTGGTCCATCTGAATATACTGGTAAAGTTTTTGGTGGAAGTCCTGAGGTTATGCACTACCTAGGTTACGGCGGAGGTCCCAGAAAGGGGCGGGTAATATTTTATTTCCTAGATGATCCTCAAAACAAAATTTCGTTGGGCCCTATCTCAGCTAAGATAGCGCAGGGTAAATAAATGAACGTTTTCTATGATCATCTAATAAACATTCACGACCTACATATCGAATTTGATAAATTGGATTTGTCGGTGCCGGATCGAAATGAGTTGATCCGTTTGGCCGACTCTAGTGTTCATCACGAGGTCTTCGACCTTATAATGATCGAACTCCCTGAGGAGCACCGCCAAGTTTTCCTAGAGCTTTTCTCAGCCGACCCGGGTGATCCAGTAATTATGACCCTCGTTAGTCGCCACATTCCTTCAGTCGAGGATAAGATCAAGGCGCGCGTAAGCAAACTGATAGATGAATTTACCCAGGAGGTAAGAAAACTACTATGAACTTGATGAGATTAAAGTGGGTTTGGTTTGGTATTTCCGGGCTGATTATTTTGCCAGGAATTATCTCGCTGTTTCTTTACGGACTAAACTTAGGAATCGATTTTACCGGCGGGACTCTTATCGAAGAAAAATTGGGAGCTGCCTCGTCAGTATCCTTAGTGACAAAGTCGGTGGAGAGCACGGGCACGGCCGTGTCGTCCGTTACTCCAACATCAGACAACGGATTTATTATTAGAACCAGGCAACTAGATCGTGATGGGGTCAATAAAGTTACTGATAATCTAAAAAAAGACTTTGGGACAGCTGAGTTGGTGCAGTTGCAAACAGTCGGTCCCACTATTGGGACGGAACTGCTGCAAAAAGCTTTGTTGGCCTTGGGACTAGCCTCTTTATTTATCGTTGGATACATCGCTTGGAGTTTCAGATCGGTTCCGAAGCCAGCCAACTCATTTCGTTTCGGAATCGCGGCTATTGTGGCGCTACTTCATGACGTGTTAGTGGTGGTCGGAGTTTTCTCTATTCTTGGTCACTTCTACCATGTCGAGGTGGACTCGTTATTTGTGACGGCTCTACTTACGGTGATTGGTTTTTCGGTCCACGATACTATCGTTGTGTTCGACCGGATCCGGGAAAACTTGCGTCGTAGCTCAGGGCTTAATTTCACCGAAGTCGCCAATATCAGCTTGCTCCAAACTTTAGTTAGGTCCCTGTCCACATCGCTTACAGTCGTACTGACTCTGCTCGCAGTTCTACTTTTGGTCGGACCAATCTCGGAGCGTTTAAAGTGGTTTGTTGTGGCTTTGCTAGTAGGAATCATGTCTGGAACATATTCCTCTATCTTTAACGCGACCCCGCTGCTGGTTTTGTGGCAAGAACGCGCCCGTAAATGAAGGAAGTAACCTGGGAAGTTCGCCCTCGGACCCAAAACAATCTCACCGATCAACTACTTGAAAATAGACACATTAATGCCAACGAACGTGAACAGTTTTTTCGTCCCAAACTAACCGATCTTAGTGACCCGCTGAAATTACATGGGGTCAAAGAAGCGGCTGATCGAATTAGAACCGCTATTAAAAATGGTGAGAAAATGGTCATTTATGGCGATTATGATGTTGATGGGGTCACTGCAACCGCCGTTTTGTGGGAAGCGATCGACAAGCTGGGAGGTAAGGTCATGCCTTACATCCCCGACCGCTTTAGTGAGGGGTACGGGATTAATGAGGAGGCGATAGGGAAACTAGCCGAAGAGGGTAACAAACTAATCATCTCGGTCGACTCGGGAGTGACCGCATTCGAGCAGATAACCTTTGCCAACAAACTTGGCCTAGATTTTATCATTACTGATCACCACAGCTTGCCTGACAAACTGCCCCCGGCTTTCGCGATCGTTCACACCACCAATCTAGCTGGGGTTGGGGTAGCTTTTAAGTTGTCACAAGCCCTTATTCCAAACCCAGGAATTGATCTAGTATCCTTAGGGACCATTGCCGACGTCGTGCCTCTAACCCAGGAGAATAGAATTCTCGCCAAATTTGGGATTGAGGCCCTTAAGAAAACTACTAGGCCAGGACTACTCGCCCTTTACGAAGAAGCCGGCATTGATAAAAGAAAAATTGGCACTTACGAGATTGGTTTTATCATCGACCCACGTCTTAACGCTATGGGCCGACTCGAGCACGCTATTGATTCACTGCGGATTTTACTAACGAGAAACCCAGTTCGGGCTAGAGATCTGGCCAAGAAACTTGGGCTCACTAACGAAGAACGACGAAGACTTACTATGGAGATGGTGGCTCACGCCAGAGATTCTGTCGCTGACGGGACCAAAGAAAAATTATGGGTGGTCAGTCACACTAGTTATGAGCAGGGAATAATCGGACTAATCGCCGGTCGTCTGACCGAAGAATGGAGCCGTCCCGTGATCGCGATCGCTGAAGGCCGTGAGTTTAGTAAGGGCTCGGCCAGATCAATCGAAGGGTTTAATTTAGTTGACGCTCTTAGCAGCGCTAAGGATCTTTTGGAAGCCTACGGGGGACACCCGCAGGCAGCCGGATTTACCATTAAAACTTCTAATATACCAGAGCTCAGACGTCGACTGCAAAGCTATATCGCGACCAAAGTAAAAGATGAAAACATGACCAAGAAATTGGTCATCGACGCCGAAGTTTCCCTAGACGATCTAACCATCACTTTCGCTAGAGAGCTAGAAAAATTCGCCCCGTTTGGGGTCGGTAACCCCAGCCCGCTTTTTTTGGCCAAAGGTTTGCGGGTTGGGGCGATGAGACTGCTTAGTGAAAATAAACATTTGCGAGTTGATCTGGGCGGGGTCGAGGCGATCGGGTTTGGCATGGGCCCCCGAGGTAATGAGCTGAGGCCTGACATGTCGATCGACGCAGTTTTTCATCTGGAGATAAATGTTTGGAAAGAGCGGGAGAGACTACAACTGAAGCTAAGGGACTTCAAGGTTAAGGATTGATACAATATAAACATGCAACGAACACTCGCGCTAGAAGTAATTAATAAGGTCGGTGAAAAAGTTTTGGTCGAGGGTTGGATCGTCACCAGACGAGATCACGGTAAGATAGTTTTTCTAGACCTGTGGGATAGGAGCGGCTTATTGCAAGTTGTGATCAATACCGGCCAATCCGAATTCCCCGAGCTAGGCAAGTTGTCTCCACAGTCTTCGGTTAGGATCGAGGGGCTAGTCAAGGAGAGGGGACCAGGGGCTATAAACGACAAGCTCCCAACAGGCCAGGTCGAGCTATCGGCCGAAAAATTAGAAGTGCTTTCCGAGGCTCACTCTTTACCATTCGACATCGACTCCGACCTACAAATTGAAACATTTTTGGATAACGCACCTTTGACCCTACGTAGCAAAAAAGCTCGAGCGACGTTTATTGTGCAGTCCGAGATCACCCGCTCATTTGCCCAGTTTTTTAGTGGTGAAGGGTTCGTGCAGATCAACACTCCTAAGATAGTCGCATCAGCGACTGAGGGTGGGACCAATCTTTTCCAAATTGATTATTTTGAGAAAAAGGCCTACCTGGCTCAATCCCCGCAGCTTTATAAGCAGATTATGGTGGGGATTTACGAACGAGTTTTCGAGATCGCGCCAGTTTTTCGAGCCGAGCCGCACTCCACCACCAGACATATCAATGAGTACGTCAGTCTAGATATCGAGATGGCCTTCATCGAAGACCACATGGATATTATCGCCATGGGTAACAAATTCTTTACGGAACTTACCAGTAATCTCCAGAAATTTAGTTATGAATTCAGCTTGCACGGGGCTGAACTTCCCGAGGTCCCAGCTGAAATTCCAGTTATGACCTTGCGCGAGGCTCAAGAGCTGATCAAAGCTGAGCGCGGACGAGACATCGTTGGCGATCCGGATTTTGAGCCGGGCGATGAGAAGCTATTGGGAGAAATTGTTAAAGAAAAATTCAGTTCCGATTTCGTTTGGGTGACCGAGTATCCGACCAAGAAGAAACCATTTTATACTAAGCGCCTGCCTGGTAACCCTGAGCTGACACGTGGGGTTGATCTGATCTTTCGGGGTAGTGAGATCATAAGCGGTGGGCAGAGAATTAATGACTACGATGAATTGGTGGATTCAATTAAGGACAAGGGATTAAATCCGGAGAATTTCGGTTACTACCTGGAAGCGTTCAAATACGGTATGCCCCCAGAAGGTGGTTTCGCCCTAGGACTCGAGCGTTTAACGGCGAGACTGCTTGGTCTAGATAACGTTCGATTAGCCACCCTTTTCCCACGCGACCTAAATCGCCTGACGCCGTGACCACAGCGTGGGCTAAATTACGCTGGGCGGCATATTTGTGGGCAGTAATTATCCTACTCGGCCTCGCCCTAACCCCAACTATCGGGCGCCAACTCCAAGTTCACCCCCGCCAGTTGCTGCCCGCCCCTTTTGAAATATCCTCGTTACCCCCTTACCCGCTGTCCAAACTCCCGACTAATCTAAAAATATCATCCGATACCTTTGCCAGCTTGGACGTAGCTTCAGGGGAATACCTGCTGGGGCACAATGTCACTCGCCATGTCCCGCCCGCCTCCACGTCAAAACTAATGCTGGCCTGGCTAGTTCGCAAGCAGTGCCCACTTGAGCAAGTTCTTAGCGTACGCAGTGACTATGGCTTAGGCACAGTCTTGGGTTTACGGCTTGGTCAGTCCTTTACAACGCAGGAACTCTTGTATGCGGCCTTACTACCATCAGCCAATGACGCTGCTATCGCTTTGGCGGAGGGGTGTCTTGGTTCGGTAGAGGTGGCGGTACGCTTAATGAACGATCGGGTGGGGGCCTGGCATCTTAAGGACACTCATTTCACCAATCCGACCGGGTTGGATCAGGAGAATAATTACATTTCGGCGGCCGACCTGGCCAGGATTGCTAGCTTGGTGACCCAGGATCCAGAAATTGCCAAAATAACTTCGACTAAGTTTTACACTATCCGCTCACAGGATGGCTCGGCTAGTTTTAGTTTTGATAACACTAATAAACTATTGGGTCTGGTGGGAGTAGACGGTATTAAAACAGGCAGTACTGAGTTGGCCAGGCAAAACTTGATCCTATCTAGTAACTTCGCCGGGCATAGGATCATTACAGTCGTCCTTGGCTCAGAGGATCGTTACAGTGATAGTCTGAATTTACTGGGAGAATTGCGCCGGATCTATCGCTGGGAGGTAGAAGGTGACCGTGATTTCGGGGCCACTTTGGGGATTAGCGACACCGCTAAATAAGTAAATAGGCTGAAGGTACGGCTGATAATTTTTGGCTTGAAAATAAGCTACCTTGATATCTTTTATTCTAACTTCACTAAAAGTCGCCGTCAGAGGAGAGACCAGGCTTCCCTGGCCAGCTTTCAATTGGTCCAGGGCCGCTTGAGCTGATAAGAGCGGATAAGTCCCACTGCCATCAATTAGAAATTGCCAATAGGTATAACCAAGACCAGCGATGGTGGTTCTTTCTTGCCGACCTCCGGACAAGAGCAGACTAACTAGCGCCTGATCGGTTCTTGGTTCCACGATCGGATAACCAGCTACCCCATCTCGGAAGATATCAACCCTAGCGAAGTTGGCTTCCGAAATTGAATTAGCTGGCAGCAGGGTACCCCCTGAGATTTTTTTGTAACTAACCTTGGCGGTGGATTTGGCTAAATCGACTGGCAGTAGGCTGTGGGATTTTAGGATACTGCGGGCTCCCGAGACGATGTCGTCTAACGCGTCGGATGGGGGAGTTTTATTGATAACGGGGTCAGAGTAATTAGTGGTTAATAGCTCGAAGTTTTTGTTAGTGGAATTGATGGTGATTTGCTGGGCTGGGTTTTTCGGATCAGTATAGGTAAAGTTTTGGTTGTCAGCGCTCTTAGGGGCACTCGTGAAACCAAAGTCAGCGGCTAAATTTTTGGCTCGGTCTTGGTCTAGAAGATTGGGAGTGGGGAAGACGAATTGGTATACCGGCAGAACAGTTGGGAGTAGTGGCAAGCGCCCATCGACCGTGTCCAAAACAAAAGCCAACTTAGCAGTGGCGTTTACTGGTAGTGTTGGCCTGGGAATTTTTCCAAAGCTAAGGGTCGGGGTCTCGATCGTCGGGTGAATTTTCTGGAAAGAGGAAATTAGGAAACCAACAAACATCCACAGCGCCACAATCCCAACTAGGGCGGCTAGAACGTACTTGTAACCACTTTTGATAAAAATAGCCGCTTCGGTAAGTGTCATAGGCAGGTAAAAATATTGTACCAGATAGCCTACGGGGCGATATACTTATATATATGTCAAAAGTGCGCGTTCGTCAGGCCCCCAGTCCCACCGGTAAACTCCATATTGGTAACGTTCATACTTTTCTATTCAATTACTGTTTCGCCCGCTCCGTCGGTGGAGAAGTAATGCTAAGAATTGAGGACACCGACCAGGCTAGAAACAAGCCTGAATATGTCGAAGATATCAAGGACGCGCTGACTTGGTTGGGACTGACCTGGGACGGCGAGCCAGAATTTCAGTCGAAACGCCACAACAATTACTCGGAATTTGCCGAGCAACTACTTAAGAGTGGCGATGCGTATCAGTGTTACCACAGCGCCGAAGAACTGGACGCCGAACGTAAAGCTCAGGAAGCCAAGGGTCAGGCTCCACGGTACTCTGGAGAGTGCCGTCAGCTAAGTCCGGAACAGTTGGAGAAGTACCGAGCTGAGGGGCGGAAGCCGGCGATTCGCTTTCGGATGACGGGAGAGGGTCGTCCCAAAGAGATTACTTACCAAGACTTGGTCTATGGGCAAATCAAATATGATCCCGAAGACATCGGAGATTTTGTGATTGTCCGCAGCGATAATTCCATACTGTACAATTTTGCCAACGTTATCGATGACCACGGCGACCACATTACCCATGTCATCAGGGGTCAGTCTCACCTCACTAATACGCCTCGTCAGATCCTGATCTACCAAGCGCTTGGTTTTGATGTTCCAGAATTTGGTCATCTTCCAGAGATCCTAAATCCCGACCGAGTCGGAAAGCTAAGTAAACGCTACGGAGCCGCCGCGGCGACGGAATTTAGGGCTAAGGGTTACCTACCAGAAGCGATAGTTAATTTCCTGGGAAGTCTGGGTTGGAGTCACCCCCAAGGCCAGGAGTTTTTTACTCTGGGTGAGATGGTCAGTTCGTTTAGTTTCGAGAGAGTCAGTAAATCCCCTGCCGCGCTCGACTTGGAAAAGCTCGATTTCCTAAATGCGCACTATTTGCGCCAGGGGGGCAATCAAGAAGCGCTTGACGCTAAACTAGCCCAGATGTTTGGGGATAAGGCGGCTCAGGTCAAACCGCTACTCATAGATAGGATTAGTAAGATAACTGACATCGACGCTTTGGCTGGTTATTTAATAAATGATCCGGCAAAACCAAAGTTCAAATTCAGTGATTTCAATAAGGTGCTATCCCTCACCGCTTTGAAGGTTCCAAAAATTGACCCTTGGACCAAAGAAAATATCGAAAAGAGTTTGCGGGAGGTCCAGTCCAAGTCGGAAGTAGGTCCAAAAGATTTTTTTGTAACGATTGGGCAGGCGGTTTCTGGAAGCGATATTTTCTTGCCTCTTTTTGACTCGTTAGAGATCCTGGGTCAGGAAGAAACACTTAAGCGGTTGCAGCGTAGCTAAACCAGACTCGATCTGGTAGAATCCCATCGTATTGCCATGGATCCCGCAGGTTACTAGACCTTCGGGTTACTGGCAAGAATTATTGCCAGGTGGTGCAGCGGTAACACGCCTCGCTCTGGACGAGGAGACCCTAGGTTCGAATCCTAGCCTGGCAGCCAAATTTATCCTTTTGATATAATTTAAATATGACTGATCTCCCGAAAGACGACTCCTACTGGAAAGAGAACTTAACCTCTGAGCAGTACCATATAATGCGTGAGCGTGGAACTGAGTCGGCTTTTAGTGGTCAGTACGTCAACAACCACGACTCGGGAATGTACGAGTGTGGGGCTTGCGGACAACCACTATTTTCCTCCGATACCAAATTCGACTCCGGTTCCGGATGGCCCAGTTTTGATAACCCAGTCAATAAAGAGCACATCGAACTAAAAGAAGATGTCGGTTTTGGAATGCGTCGCACTGAAGTCACCTGCAAGAATTGTGGATCCCATCTGGGACATTTGTTTGATGACGGCCCGACCCCAACCGGTCAGAGGTACTGTATCAATTCCGCTGCCCTAAATTTCAAACCGGGGTCGTAGATTTATCGCCGTTTTTACACTACAATTAGCAAACAAGCTGCCATGATAGACAATACTGCACCACAAACTACACTCGAAACACCACTATCTCCCGAGAAAATTCATTTTGGAGTTTTGTCGCATCATACCGGCATCGCCGTTTCCCTGGTGTCATTTGGGATACTAGGCGGATTATTTTGGTATCTTCTCCAACCTAGCGCAGTTACTACCAAGATCAAGCCGACCGTATCGGCAGAACGGGCCGCCACCATAGTTCTGGGAACAGTCGACGCTGATTTTGCCAAGGCCCGCAAAGAATACCAACCCTTCATTGATTACGTGGCCAGTAGCTCCGCTTCCCTGGGTATCAAAAAAGGCACCGTTGTGGTGGAGAATTCTCCGGCGGAGTTAGCCAAAGACATTAGGTCAGGTAAGGTCGACTTGTATTTCGACACCCTCTTTCCAGCATTTGTAGTAGCTCGTCTGACTAGTTCGGATCCAATCCTTAATCGCTGGAAAAACGGCGAAGAGAATTATCATAGTATTGTTTACGTCAAAAAAAGTAGCGGGCTCACTACTCTAGATGGGCTAAAAGGAAAGATGTTAGTTTTTCAGGACAAAGGATCAACCTCTGGTTATTTTCTGCCCAAAGCTGAGCTTTTGTCACGTGGTTATAAACTGACGGCCAAGACATCCTCAGCCGATCCAGTCGCTAGCGACGAGATCGGATACTACTTCGCTAGTAATGGGAGTTCTCAAACCGGCTACGACGACGTGGTGAGCGGTAAAGCTACCGCAGCCGCGCTAAATGACAAGGAACTGACAGACTTTGCTCTGGCTGCTAAAGATAGCCGAGACAATTACACGATCCTTCTTACTACTATTGATGTCTACCGCCAACTAGTTATCGCCAGTACCTATTTAGACCCTACCATTAAAAATGGGATTAAGACTCTGCTGCTTAGTATGAACAAAAACGCAACCGGTTCAGCGGTCCTCAAGGATTTTCGTAAGACGAGCAAGTTTAGTGATTTTGGAGCCGATCCCAGTTCGGTCTTTGCGCCAATCAAGAAGTTAACTGATTTGGTCGAGTCTGAAATCGTCGGACCCTAACCCCATGTCTTTTTTTCGTCGTCTGTCTATCCGCGGAAAGCTGTTAGTCGGGTTTTCCCTAACTATTTTCATACTTCTCGTATTGGCTGGATATTCTAAATTTGTTTTTGATTCCACCAACCAGTCATTTATTGAACTAAATCAAAACTACCGGGAGCTACGAGGTTTTTTAAATCTTGAGGTCAGTAATGAGCGCCTGACGGGTGACGTCAAAAGTTACCTCCTTACCAAAGATCCCAAATGGGAAGCAGACTACAATAAAACCTTGGCCCAGCTTGACGAGGCCTTAACAGATCTGCGAGCCATCCCGCTTTCGCCAGCTGAAGTTGGAGCGCTCCATAGCTTCGAGCAGGTGACGGACCAGTTAAAAGGTACCGAACTGCTTATTCTAACGACCGCCAAAGAGGGGAACACTCCCAAAGCGACTCAGCTTTTCGACTCCCGATACGACTCGGCTCAAGAGAAAATATCCATTCTAGTTGATGGGCTCATTACCTCGAAGAATACCGAGGTGGAGTCGCGTGTAGCAACAAGCCGCAATCTGATCGACCAGACCCAAAAAGGAGCCTTGGGTTTGCTGGCGCTTGGAATAATGGCTTCTTTACTTTTTGCTGTTTATTTTTCTAACTTCATCACCACCGCGATCCGCAGGCTTGCTGTAGCCGCCGAAAAACTGGCGTCTGGTGACCTAACAACCCGGGCTGATATTTCAACTAGGGACGAAATCGAAGCTCTTGGTACTTCGTTTAATGTGATGGCGGCTAACCTAGAGGAAAGCATTCGTAAGCTCCGTCTTTCCGAGGACCAGATGTCGGCCGAGCGGGACAAATTAAGTTTGGTTTTATCTGGCATTAAAGACGCCGTCATCGCTGTTGATCTAAACAGAGATATTGTGATATTTAATAAAGGCGCCGAACTGTTAACCGGCTTCACCGAGCAAGAGGTCAAAAATAAACCGATCGAATCGGTGCTGAGAGTCTTTGACGGGGCCTCCGAGATCGGTCCTCGTGAGTTTTGTCCGGTCCGGACTGACAGTTTCGAAGGAGTGACGTTCAGTAAATCCGGGGTGTTAGTTGAGGGTAAAAGCGGACGAAAGTCCCCAGTTAACCTCACAACCGGTCAGATCAAAGACGGGGCTAGCGTCAATCTGGGCGCCATCCTGACTCTTCAGCCCGCGTTAGCTACTTTGACACCCCAACCATCAGGTGAGACAATAAAGGCACATTAAATCATTCCCTTGGGGAATGGATTTGTTTGCAAGTGACCGACTGAGTCTCTCTGTCAGAACTTCCAGGTAATTTCATTCACCAACCCATTAGGATTAGTGGCTGGATTTTCCAGCCATCTCAAGGAGGTAGCAATTGGCTACTCGTTTATTTGTAGGGAATTTACCCTACTCGGCCACCGACCAGAGTCTCGGTGAAAAGTTCTCAAGCGCGGGAAGCGTCATTTCCGCCAATGTCATCATGGACCGGATGTCCGGCAGATCCAAGGGTTTTGGTTTCGTGGAGATGAGCTCCGAAGACGAAGCTAAAAAAGCTGTTGAAACTCTAAACGGTACTGACTACGATGGGCGACCGATGGTTGTCAATGAAGCCAGACCCCGCGAAGACCGCGGAGATGGTGGATCAGCTCCTGCTTCAGCCCCTGCGGCCGAAGAGTCTGCTCCAGCAGCTGAGGAAGCTCCTGCTACCGAAACCCCAGCCGAAGACGCTGGGTCAGAGGAAGCAGCAGCCTAAGAGACCTCTTACTAAAAGGCCGCCTTCGGGCGGCTTTTTTTATTCTTGCTTAAGAGCGCCCGCCCACGTAAAATTAATCTATGGACAGCAGTTACCCTAAACTTATTATTGGTCTCCTAGTTATCGGTAGCTCTCTTTACGCCTTCAGTCCGCGTAGCTCTTTATTTGCTAATACCTATTCTGTTCAAGCGGGCGCTTTACAAACTCACAGCATCGAAATAAAAAGTGGTAGCCTGATTGATCCTAGGCAGTCGGACCTGCGACTGAGGGTGGGTAGTAAGGATAGCTTGTTAGTCACGACCGATCAAGACGGTAGAGTCGACCTAAAAGGAGGGGATAGATCCACATTTAATCCCGTATTTTCAGGCACGATTAATAGCCTACCCATCCCAACTGATAAAGCCGGTAGTTATCGAATAGAGTTTCACCCCAATGCTCAGCCTGACAGCGAAACCGAAGGGATCGTCATCGGGACTATCGTGGTAGAAAAATAAATTTTCTTTTTTTATACAATTTTAATTACACTATTTAATAAGTAAAAAAAATATCTATTGAGTATTATAATTAAACTAAGAAATATCCATTTAAGTTAGTTTATATTCTCGCAACTTACTAAAGACCAACAGCACAATTTTCAAGTCTTACGACAACTACCGAACAATTAACAAAGACCTGTAATAAATTATTTTCGAAAAAGTTTAATTTTTTTTTATCATTAAGCGTCGCACGACCTCGTTAGTCTAAAAATCGCTTTATTTAGTAGCCTCGCTTGGTAGTTGCCATGAGCCTACCTCCCTGATATATAATAGTAGATAGTTAGACGTAACTCCTGTACGCTTGAGGGCAATTTTTTGAGGGTAGTCCTGTCCCGTCTACTTCTAGTCATACTAGGCCTTTTCCTGTCTGCCGGGAGTTTTTTTGCTTCCTTCTCTCCAGCTCAGGCCGCAATCCCCAAGATCATTCATTACCAAGGGCGTCTGTACAATAGCTCTGGCACGCTGTTGGGTGGGGCTGGTACTAATTACTATTTCAAATTTTCTATTTATGACACGTCGGTCGTCGGGACTGGAGCGAAGCTTTGGCCCGCCGCTGCTCCCAGTATCCAAACGGTCGGGGTCCAGTACGGGGTCTTCAATTATGATCTGGGCGACACCGTCGTCAACCCGACCGACGGGGATCTAAGTACTATCGATTTTCAGGCCAAAGGCGATACTTTGTACCTGCAGATCGATGTCTCATCGGATAATTTCGTCGCTTCTAATGAAACCCTAGCCCCGAGACAGCGGATCGTTTCCCAGTCCAACGCCCTAAATTCGGATAAGCTCCAAGGAGCTACGCCCGGAACTGGCAATAGTAATATTTTGAAACTTAACGCCACTGGTGGGGTCGATCTGACCGGGACCACGGCCGGCTTGAGCGCCGCCGGGTCTAACACCCTGACGCTTAACGGCAGCGCCACCGGTAATATTCAGTTTTTCAATTCCAGCTACACCCTTAGTAACACTGGGGCGCTCACTATCGGATCGGTCACGGGGACTGGTAATCTAACGATTGCTTCAGGCGGGGCGGCGCCCAGTAATCTGATACTAAATGCCAACGGTGCTGGAACGATTACTTTGGCGAGTGGGTCAACTGGGGATATTCAATTCTTCTCGGCTAGCAACAAGATCTCCTCATCTGGTAACCTAACTGTCGCGGGAACCATCACCGCTAGCACCACGGGGTCTTTGAACGGAGTCAACGTTAGCGCCGGTGCCGTGTCAGGGGTGTCGACCCTTAATCTATCCGGAGCGATCACAGGGGCCAGCGTTACCAATACCATTAACGGGCTGATCATTAACGCCGGGGCTTTGTCGGGCATCTCGACCATTAATGCCTCTGGCCAAATCACTTCGACTCTGGCCAACGGGACGGCACCGTTTGTCGTAACCTCGTCCACCAACATCCCCAATCTAAACGCTAGCAGTTTGAACGGGGCTACTTTCGCCTCCCCGGGAACGATCGGCGGAACCACCCCTGGGGCGGGGACCTTCACGACGCTGACTGCCCAAACCTCGGTCACCTTTGGAACAGCTGGGGTTGGAGGACTATTACAATCGCCAATCGACAATACTATCGGAATCGAGAAAGGCTTTGTCCTAAACCACACCGGAACCGCCTTGGTCCAAGCCGCCGATCGGCTGTTCGAGGTCCAGGAAGGCGGGGTGGCCAAGTTCTCGGTCGACAAGGATGGGCTCATCACTACCGGCTCAGTCAATAACGCCTCGGTGGCTGCTGCGGCCGGGATTGCCTACTCCAAACTAAATCTCACTGGCTCCATCGTCGGAGGAGATTTGGTCAGCAATATCTCGATCTCCACGACCGGAAACCTCGCCACGACTGGTACGGGGACCATCACCTCAGCTGGGTTACTAACCGCCAGCAACGGCTTGTCAGTGACCGGAACACTAACCCTGCCGACTAGCTCGATTGCCGATTCGGCCCTGTCTAATAACGTTGCTCTACTCACGGGCATTCAGACTTTCTCCGGTGCCAAAACATTTAGCGCGACAGTTAGTCTGGGGGCCGCTGGAACCGCGGGAACTCTGGTTTCACTGATCAACAACACGGTCGGATCGGAAACTGCTTTCGTTCTCAACCACACCGGGACCGCTTTCGCCCAAGCTGGAGATTTACTGGCTGACATCCAAGAAGGCGGAGTCAGTAAATTCTCGGTTGATCGGACGGGGCTTATCACCTCGGCCTCGGTCGATAACGGATCAGTCAAAGCAGCGGCCGGGATCGTTTACTCGAAATTAAGTCTTAGTAATTCCATTGTGAACGCTGATATTAATGCTTCTGCGGCCATCGCTTACTCTAAATTGAATCTGGCCGGATCAATTGTCGGCGGTGACTTAGCGGCTAATATTGCTATCTCAACGACTGGTAATATCGCCACTACGGGTACTGGAACGATTACCTCCGCCGGGGTCCTAGCCTCTCCATCTCTGGCTGTTACCAACGCCACCAACCAAATAGCTTTCGGGACTGGGGCCGGGACAACTGGAACCTTCAGCTTCGCAGCCTCGGGTGGTAACAAAACCCTGACTTTCCCGAACGCTACCGCTAACGTCTGTACCGATGCCAGTGTTTGTAGCGGGTATCAAGCTTCTTTAGGCTACACTGCTGCCAACGCGGCTCTATCCAATTTAGCCTCAGTCGCCATCAACACCTCACTACTGCCCGGAGCTGATAACGCAATCGACTTTGGAGACGGGACTCACCAACTACGTACCGGTTATATTGGGACCTCGCTTATCTTAGGGACCAGTGGGGCCAATAAAATAACTCTTAATTTCACTACTCCAACGGGGGCCCGAACGATCACCCTGCCTGATAACGCTGGGACAGTCGCCGTAGCCGGAACTGCTCCCGTCTCAGTTTCAGCAACTGGGGCGATCTCGGTCTCTGATGCGACGACGGTCGCCAAAGGTATCGCTAGCTTTAACTCGACCAATTTCACGGTCACCGCCGGCGAAGCCAATACTATTCAGGATATTGCGACCACTTCCTCCCCAACTTTCGCGACGCTCACCGTTAATAACGCTAACGGACTAACGCTTGGGAACTCGACCAACGGCGGGATTGTCTTCAAAAACGGCACTAATTCCAATACGGTCACAATCCAAACCGGAGTCACTGGAACTTCATATGTCCTGACCCTGCCCACGTCTCAAGCCAGCGGCACTCAGGTCCTCCAAAATGACGGTACCGGTATTTTAACCTGGTCAGCGGCGAGTGGGGTCTGTAATAGTTGTCTATGGCAAGTTCCCGATACTACGGCGCGGAATACCGTCGCTCCAACCGCGGCTTCCGTGGTTGGTCTAACGGTTAAAGGTACGACTGGTGCAGCGGCCAATGTCTTAGAGGTTTTCGACTCCACCGCCAGCCCAGTGCGGCAGTCTTACTTTGATGCTAATGGTGGGCTTAATACTGCTAAGCAGATTGTCTCGACCGTTAGTACGGGCACAGCGCCTTTTTCAGTCTCATCGACCACTGTGGTCTCGAACTTAAACGCCTCACTTCTAAACGGAGCAACCTTCGCGGCCCCAGGCACGATCGGCGGAACTACACCTGGTGCGGCGACATTTACAACCGTAACAGCTAATACCTCAGTTACCGATGTCGGATTATCCACGGCCGGAGTTGTGACCAACACCTCTGGCGGCTTGATTGGCACCTTAGCTGGAACCACCACAACGGTTTTGCACGGTAACGCATCAGGACTCCCCAGCTTTGGAGGGGTGGTTAATGGTGATCTAACCGCTGGGTCATTTGCCAACATCACTGGCATCGGCACCCTCTCGGCGCTGACCGTTACTTCTTCGGCAACTTCCGGGACGATCGTCTCTTTCTCGGACGCTGCCTTTACCGCTGATGGCTCGAAGTTACTTAACTTAGCGGTAACTAATGCCAGCGCGGCAGTTGGGGCGACGGCCGTTAATGGAGTCAGCTTGGATCTGACTAACGGAACTAATGCTAATAACTCGAACACCGTCAACGGGGTCAACTTCCCGGCGGCGACCAATACCAACTCCAACGTAATTAACGGTATCAATTTCGCTTCGGCGACCGGTTTCACCAACTTCTTTAACTCACCGCTACTTAAGATCGCGAGTTCCGGGCAGATCCAGTCCACCGTCACGACCGGGACCGCACCGTTTACTGTCAGCTCAACGACGGTCGTTAACAATTTAAACGCAGCCCAGCTTAACGGAAAAACATTTGCGGATCCAGGAACTATCGGGGGTACGACGCCCGGCGCGGCAACCTTCACCACGGTCACCGCTAACACTTCAGTGACTGATTCAGGTTTAAGTACGGCTGGGGTTGTGACTAACTCGGCGGCCGGACTTTTGGGAACTCTTGCCGGGACGACGACCACACTTTTGCACGGCAACACTTCCGGCACCCCGACCTTTAGCTCGGTGGTCGGGGGTGACCTGGCCAGCAATATCGTGATCTCGACGACCGGATCTCTCGCCACGACCGGAGCTGGAACAGTTAGTCAAACCTACGCCAATACGGTTTCAGGAAACGCCTCAACTTACAGTATTACCAACAACTCCAGCTCAGTTGGTGCCACCACAGTTAGCGGCAAAGACATCACGTTAATTAACGGCACCAATGCTAACAATTCCAATACGGTCAATGGGGTCACTTTTGAAGCCGCCACCAATACCAACTCCAACACCATCAATGGAATTTCTTTCTTGTCAGCGACTGGGTTTACCAACTTCTTTAACAGTCCACTCCTTAAGATCGCTGCCAATGGTCAAATTCAATCGACCGTTTCAACCGGTACTGCTCCCCTGACTGTTTCTTCGACTACCAACGTTGCCAACTTAAACGCTAGTTCTCTTAACGGCGCCACCTTCGCTGCTCCGGGCTCAATTGGTTCAGGAACTCCGGGATCCGGTGCCTTCACCACCCTCTCAGCGAGTGGTCAGATCACCTCAACCGTCACGACCGGGACCGCGCCATTTGTGGTGGCTTCTACTACTAATGTCGCTAACCTTAACGCCTCCAGTCTTAATGGTGCGACCTTCGCCGCACCTGGTGCTATCGGTGGAGGAACAGCCACTGCCGGTACCTTTACCACCTTAACTGGCAATACCTCAATTACTGATGTTGGGTTATCAACCGCCGGTGTCGTTACCAACACCTCCGGTGGGTTACTAGGCACTCTGGCTGGTACCACGACGACCTTACTGCATGGCAACGCGTCTGGTGCTCCTACTTTCGGAGCGGTCGCTGGTGGAGATTTAGCTAGCAATATCGCCATCTCGACCACCGGTAACATCGCCACGACTGGTTCCGGAACGATTACTTCCGCCTCAACCGTTCAAGGAACCCAACTTATCTCGACGGTTACGACTGGCACCGCTCCACTGACCGTGGCTTCAACTACTCAAGTCACTAACTTAAACGCTAGTTCTCTAGGTGGAGCGACTTTCGCTGCCCCAGGAGCTATTGGTGGAGGTACTCCCGCGGCCAGTACCTTTACCACTCTAGCGGCTCAAACCTCACTCACCTTAGGTCTGACCGGAACCGCCGGATCATTTAGCATTCCATTTGCCAACACCGCCGGCACCGACACCGGACTAGTCATCAATCACACCGGCACCGCTTTCGCCCAAGCCGGAGACCTCTTACTAGACGTCCAAGAAGGGGGCGTTAGCAAAGCCAGTGTCAGCAAAGACGGCAACCTGACCTTAACTGGCACCATCGCTGCCTCGACCAGTTCGACCATTAACGGAGTCAGTATTAACGCCGGGGCGGTATCTGGTGTCTCAACCTTAGGCTTGTCCGGAGCTATTACTGGGGCTACAGCTACCAACACGATCAACGGATTAATTGTTAATTCGGGAGCCCTGTCTGGGATCACGACGCTTAGCCTAAACAACCAACTGACCTCGACCTTAGCGATTGGCACGGCCCCGTTTGTCGTTACCTCAACCACTAACGTCGCTAACCTTAACGCCTCCTCTCTTAACGGAGCTACTTTTGCGGCTCCAGGGGCGATTGGCGGGACGACCCCGGGAGCTGGAACCTTCACCACTTTAGCCGCTCAGACCTCATTCACCTTAGGTCTGGTCGGCACGGCTGGCTCATTTAGCATTCCCTTTGCCAACACCGCT
>JBBROZ010000013.1:0-18827 GCA_038228785.1 Patescibacteria group bacterium | reverse complement strand
TTTTGTGGTAACTTTATCGTCTGGCTTAATTACTACGGCACCAAGACGAACAGTCCGATATGTAATCAATTAATGAACAATTTGTCAATTCCATTAACCAGCAAAGCGACTCCAAGCACGAAAAAAGCTAAAAGTGGATGTCCTTTTAGCCTTTGGGGCGGAAGCTTTATGCATTACTGCTACTCCCGCCCAATTGATCTCTAGTCCTCTGGTGCGTCGCCGGGCTTGTATTGACGTGCGCGGTTGAAAAGATAGTTAGCGTCTTCGTCAGACTTGAGCTCGAACGCGTCCGTCAGCACGCTATGGAACAGATCGTCGTAGCTAACCTGTCGGAGCTTGGGACCACCCCAGCAGCCACACCAGCTCCCATCGCTGTGTTCCTTATAGGGACAACCTTCATTCCTGCGTTCCATTGCTCGCTGCTCGGCCGCCATCTTTGCCGTAACAAGGCTTTCACCAATCGTCGGAGGTTAGGAGAGCTGAGTGAGATCCCCTTCGACAACCTGTGGAAGGATCCTCTCGACCTTGCCGTCAACCACAACTACGAGGTCTCCTCGTTGATGTTCGTCCGGACCTAGACTGTCCCAGAAGTTCCACAGCTCCACCACTTGGGGCGTCGCCATTTCTTTAGACATCTTCTTCGGGCCGTGACTTGATGGCTCTAAGTGCAGCTGCTGAGCGAAGGTAGAACTGCGCCTTAGTGCGATCCTTCTCATGTCCGCTCTTTTGGAACCGCACTTCTGAGGCTTCGGCAACCCTCAACAGTTCGAGTGCTGTTTTCTCTCGAACCTCTGGGGTGTCCTTTTCCCGAGTCTCGTGATCGATCATCAGGATCTGAGATCGAAAGTCCGCTTCTATCGCTTGGATCTGGCTCAGAGCCTTCCGCGCTTTACCGGGGTCTTTTAGCTCGGGGGCTAACTCCTTGACCTGCGCCATAGCTATCTCACCTAGCCGCCTGGATTCGGCCTTGATCTGGCGATACCGCTTGCGATGTTGATGAAAATAGTCCCAACGGAACTTAATCATTCGCCGTTGGTGCGCAAGCTTCATCTCCAATAGAGCCATGTCTACCTGGAGCCGACGGACCAGGCGCTTTACCTTGAAGGTCAGAATGATCCGGGTAAGGTTTGCCAAGATTCTCAGAACCAGCCAGATCGTGCAGACGAAGTCCCAAGCTCGCGATAGCCACGAAGAGCGGCCCGTGTCATTTGGGTTTTTCAATCTCTTCTCCCTAGTTTTTCTTCCGCGACTCAATCGCCAATAGCGACTGGGTCTCGTAAGAAAGGGGTGAGCTAAGAGTGGAGGTCCTCTTAGCTTGGGGGCGGAAGCTTTATGTCTTACGACTACTTCCGCCCAGACTTTGTTCTCACTCTTTCTTTAGGGCAAGGCTGCGAACCTTCAGAGCTACTTTGACCTTGTCGAGCGCTGTCACACCAAATAGACGCCACCTTAGTAGCTCGGACTCGCTGTGACTGGTGAGCTTTTCGATCGTGGTTACATCGTGCTGACGCATAACGTTTGTGATCCGCTGTTCCAGGCCGAGTAATTCGATTGCCGTCCCCCTCGGGGGAGTCTCTTTCCCCACGACTGCTTCTGCGAGTTTTCGATAGCTAGTGTCCACTTCTCTGTCACCGCTGATTGTGCTGATCTTGAACCACACTGTTCCCGGCTCTGGCATATCGAGGGCAAGTGTGCGGATGGAACTGTCCTTGAACCAAGGCTTGCCGGCTTCCTCGAACACAAGCGTGCGGGATAGATCCATGACCTCATGGTCGTGCTGATTGCTTTGTTCTGCTGCCTGATTGATGAATGCGCGCAGATAGCGATCGAACGCGACCTTGTGCCAGCCCTGATCTCGCCAATTTGCATTGAGATTCGGGTTATCAGTGCGGATGTAGCTGCTCTCGAGATCATGAGATCTCGCCGTCCGCTCTTTGTCGTCGAGACTAACTAGGATGTACTTGGTCCCGTGATGCTTCGAGTCAACGAGCTTGTCTTTGATCTCCCAGGCGTAGCCCTTTATGAAAGAGTCCATCCGAAAGAGCTCATAAAATTGCTCGCCAACTTTAAACTGGTCACCCTGGATGCCTTGAGCTTCGCAGGTCTTAGCCTCCTCCTCCTTCATGTACTCTCGACCACAGATGTCGCAGGCGTATTTCTCGACGACTGTCGGCAATTTCGAATAACTCCCTTCAACTTTCTTCCGCGGTTCAAACTCCTGAGGAGACTGAGCTGCAGCAGAAAATCGGAGTGGGCAGTTAGTAACCAGGCATTTTACTACGAATAGGCAAGAAAAGCTAAAGCTCTCGACTTTTCAGGTTAGATATCTGCTTTAGAACGCTGACCAGCTGTCTTCCCAAGATCTCAAACTCAGCCTGTTCGAGAAGTACCAAAGCGAATGGTCGCCACGGATCATTCCAGCCATCGTCCGAATACTTCTTTTCGAACTCGTCCCAGTCAAATTGTGGTGTTTTCCCTATAAGCCCCCCCCCCCCCCCGCAGTTTTAGCTTTGCGCTAAAGATGTGGGGAGAGCTGATCAAGTCTTGAATTTAGGTTCCTTCTCTTGGCAATACTTCCGAACTTCATCAACCCAAGAGTCGTACCAGTACCAAACGCCTTCTACTTGGACACCGAACCCCTTGCCTTCCTTCTTGGCATCCAGTTCCTTCCAAAGGTGATAGTGCGTTGTAATCGTGAATTCCTTGAAACCCTCGCTCTGCATCTTTGAGACGATCCTTGTCGGCCGCCACTTTGGCTTCTCTTTCTCTTTTACGACAGCAATTGTCGCGTTCACGCTCTTGGCAAGCTCAGATCCTTCCTTTACGACCGTGACCACTTTATCGGCTTGGTTTGGATTATTGATAGTCTTGGGTAGAAAGAAAACTCTGTAAGCAAACTTTGAGCTCGAGTACTGCTCTGGGGTCAGCTGCGAATCGAAGCCTTCGATGAAGGTCTTGATATTCGCAGGAAGGTATTCTTGGTTTGAGAGTTGATCAACTTGTTCCTCAGTTAAAGAGGAGAACTGAAGACTAACTGAGAGATCGTGTGCGATACCCCATTTCTCGCCAAACAATGAATCCATTACCTCGTGATAGTTGATGCAGCAAGCTTGGAATCGAGCAGATAACAGGTCGTCGATTTGAGTTGTCATTCGGTGCTCGATCTCGTCTCTTAATCCGAGGATGAATCGGAGGTTTAGGACGACGATTGGATCTAAAGGACAATCCTTACTGCTTAGGCATTCTGAGAAATCCCAATGCCTGAACGCTCCACTCTTTGTCCTGATAAATCTCCGTCGCTTGCCGACCACCTTGCAGTAGCGATATTCCACACTGTGTGTCTTGTAGTAGGCATGCAGCAGGTAGGTCCATGCGATAACCATAAGCACAACGAACGTTTCCGATTTGAAGGTTGTGTTGGGGTTATTGAAAATCTGGACCGCAGCCAAGGCTGCCTCTCGCGACTTCTCGAGAAGTTCTCTGCGTACGGAGTGCACACGTCGAATTCGTTTACGAGGCCTTCGTACTTCTAGCGACTTCTCGGTAGATGTTTTCTTTGTAGTGCTTTCTTTTGCCACGGAGCTCCTTGGAGCAGGAGCAGTTTTCTAACCTATTTTACCTCTACCAGCCGAAAAGATCGATAGACACCACTACGGATTCGAACTTTTGGAATCAGGTAATCAAAAAGCTGACTTTTCTGTCGGATTTTGTGTATTTCGTGTTCTGATTGCTGTAGCAATCAATTTTGGTATCATGGTAGCCCGTACCGGATTCGGACCGGTGATCTTCGCCTTGAAAGGGCGACGTCCTAGGCCACTAGACGAACGGGCCAAGCCTCGGGGATCTTATCACAGTTTAACCCCTTTTTCCAGATCAGGACAGAAATTTTTTAACTTCAGAGATTGCTTGAGCCGGAAGATAATCAATCTTCTTAAGATACCCAACTGCACCTAAGTGGAGGGCTTCTTTGATCGTTGAGTCTTCGGAGAGATTGCTTAACATAACGACCGGAACTTTGGCTGACTTAAAATTTTTCTTGAGCTCTCGCAGGACGTCCAGGCCATTCATCCCAGGCATCATGATATCTAGTAAAACCAGATCAAAGTTCTCACTAGTTAAGGTCGCTACTGCTGATTTGCCGTCGTGCAGGACCTTGGCTTCGTAACCTTCCGCCCGTAGCTGGCGGTCGTAGATTTGGGCGATCAGCTCGTCATCTTCGATGACTAAAATTCTCTTAGCCATGGGGCGCCGCCTTAAGTGTGAAGCTAAACGTCGAGCCTTGTCCGAGCTCGCTTTCCACGCCGACCGTTTCGCCGTGTAGGGACATGATCAGCTTGACTATGTAAAGCCCTAGTCCAGTGCCTTGGGTCGATTCATTCATGACGTTCTCGACGCGGTAGAATTTGCGAAAAAGATTGTGAACTTCTTCGGGCGGGATCCCAACTCCAGTGTCTTTGACGGAAGTTATGATCTTACCTCCTGATGAACGAATGCTGAGCGTGACCGATCCACCCGATGGGGTGAATTTAACCCCGTTACTGACCAGGTTGCGGATGACTGTCTCGATCCTGGCCTCATCCCCAAGTGCTTTTGGCAGTGTGTGCGGATGATCCGTCAGCACTAGCTTAACTTTCTTGGATCCGGCTTCGGTTTGCATTTCCGAAATTATTCGGGCACTCAGGGCAGGTAGATCGAAGGGGGAAATCTTCAGGTTGAGCCGATGTTTCTCCAGGGCTGAAATATTGAGTGAGTCCTCAGCCACGGCCGATAGGCGGTCGGCGGCTCCGGACAGCTTACCGACGAAGTCCTGCTGATCCCTCGTTAACTTTCCGACATTTCCAGCCAATAGCACTGCTAGGCCTCCTCGAAGCGCTGTCAAAGGAGTTCTGATTTCGTGGCTGGCGATCTGGATAAACTCATCCTTGCCCCGGTCGACTCGTTTTAGCTCCTCGTTTAATTTACCAATCTGAGTAAGTTGCTCGTTCTCGTGGCTTAGTTCAATACTGATCGAGCGGATATAAAGTCCGACCAATAATATTGAAAGTATGTCTGTGGCGGAGCTGTAGATCGCGTCTGGATCGAAAGAGGCTAAGAATATATTAATCGAGGTCGGGTTGGGATTGACCGTCAATAGAAGTTCTAGAAAGATGAGGATCGAGATAAAAAGGGTAATAGCCAGCGGCAACTTACTGCCCAGATTTAACCTGACCGAAATGATCGGTAGTAGGTACAAAAAAAACAGTGGGCTTTGTAGTCCTCCTGTGGCGTGATTTAAGAGGGAAATAAACGTGGCATACACTAAAGCGTCGATGAAAGCGACGCTGATCGTCGGTTGCCTGGAGTAAACAAACTGGTGATAAAGCAGGGTGTAGATCGCGACTATCCCGGATAGTAAAAATAGGAAGTCGCGATTGGCTACTTCGATATTAAGTAGGTAAGTACTGCCCAGTATGCCAATCCCGAAGATGACGACAATAAAGACGGTCTTTTCGATAAATTGACCGAAGCGGTAAATACGTTCCGAGATGGGCGGGGTGGTTAGGGCAGTCACAGCTTTATCTTAACAAGCAAGTAGGTCTGCAGCAAATCTGGTTAGTTTGGTAAAATAATATTAATGTCCACTATCACCCAAGTTGCCGCGCATCAAATACTAGACTCGAGAGGTTCCCCAACAGTCGAGGTCCATCTGGCTTTAGATAATGGTATGGTCGTAACCGCGCCAGCTCCTTCGGGGGCCTCAATTGGGAAACATGAGGCCGAAGAGAAGCGGGATCACCAGATGGCCTCTTATATGGGCTTATCAGTTCAACAAGCTATCGCCTCGGTTAATCAAATCCTCGCTCCGGCGCTCGTTGGCAAGGACCCGTTGGCCCAGGGCGAACTTGATCAGCTAATGATTGGTCTGGACGCCACCCCCAACAAATCTAAGTTAGGCGCCAACGCCATCATCGCGACCTCCATAGCCATTGCTAAGGCCGGAGCCACCGTATCTAATTTGCCTATTTACCAATACATCGCCAAGCTTTCTAACAATCCTAAGCCCCTGCTATGCCCGACCCCCATGTTTAATATTATTAACGGCGGTCTGCACGGGACCGGAAATCTTGATATCCAGGAATTCATGATCGTCCCGGCGCACCGGCTGGCTTATTCCCAAGCCTTAGAGATTGGCGATGAGGTTTATCTAAACTTAAAAGAAGTTCTCGTCAAGAAGGCGCTACTGACCTCGGTCGGAGATGAAGGGGGATTCACCCCGACTCTATTTACTAATGCTTCGGCTTTGGATCTTATTTTCGAGGCCGCCAAGGCGGCAGGTTACAATATGGGCCAGGATGCCTTTATTGCTTTGGACGTGGCCGCCGATCAGCTCAAACACGGCGATAAATATTTCCTCAAAGATAGTTCCGAGACTTACTCGGCCCAAGCCCTAATTAATTTTTATCAAAATCTGATTGCCAAATACCAAGTTCTTTCCATCGAAGACCCCTTCGCCGAAGATGATTGGGCGGCTTGGCATGAACTCAAAGCCACGATTGGCAGTGGCGCGCTCATTGTCGGAGATGATCTAACTGTGACTAATCCACAGCGTGTCCAGCAAGCGATCGCTGAGGACGCCATCAGTGCCCTCATCGTAAAGCCCAATCAAATCGGGACCATCAGTGAAGCCCTGCAGGTAGTTGATATTGCTAGGCAAGCTGGCTTGACCATTATCGTCTCGCACCGTAGCGGTGAGACCGAGGACACTTTCATCGCTGACTTTGCTGTGGGGGTCGGTGCCGATTATTTCAAAGGCGGGGCTCCGGCCAGAGGCGAACGCGTCGCTAAATATAATCGTTTTATCGAAATTGAGGCTCAACTTGCCACTAAAACTGCCTAAATACCGCCCGGTGGTACTGCTTATTCTTGATGGTTGGGGAGTAGCCCCGGACGGGCCTGGTAACGCCATCTCGCAAGCTAACCTGCCAGTTTACCGACGTCTGCTGGCAAACTTCCCTAATACCACCCTTCTTGCTTCGGGGGAAGCCGTGGGACTGCCGTACGGTGAGCCCGGTAATTCAGAAGTGGGACATCTTAATATCGGCGCCGGTCGAGTCGTTTACCAAGACTTGCCCCGTATTAACATGGCCATCTCCGACGGGGCTTTTCTAAAAAACGAGGTTTTGATATCAGCGATGGGCAAAGCTAGATCAAGGGGTAGCAAACTGCATCTCATGGGTTTAGCTTCACCGGCCGGGGTCCACTCCTCAGTTGAGCACCTTTACACGTTGTTACTGATGGCCAAAGAGCAGGGGCTGCCCCAAGTCTTCTTGCATCTTTTTACCGACGGACGTGATTCCTCGCCTACTTCAGCGCGCAGTTTCATCCCCCAACTTGAAGTCAGGCTCAAACAAATGGGCATAGGAGTGATCGCTAGTTTGTCCGGGCGCTACTACGGGATGGACCGAGATTTCCACTGGGATCGCACCGATCTGGCCTATCAGGCGATCGCCAAAGGGACCGGGAAATTTACAGCTGGCACAGGCAGCGAAGCGGTGAGCCAAGCTTACGCGCGTAACGAAACAGACGAGTTTATTCAGCCAACCATCATCATCGGATCCCAAAAACGTCCAGTCGCGACCGTAGACGAGGATGACGTGGTGATCTCGTTTAATTTCCGAGATGACCGGATCAGGCAAATTACTAGAGCGTTTAGCGAAGAGAGTTTTAGCGAATTTCCGGTTAGAAAATATCTTAACCTGACCTACGTTTGCCTCACCCGCTATGATGAGCACTTCAACTTACCGGTCGCTTTCCCGCCTATGGATGTCAAATTGCCCCTGGCCCGAGTGATTTCCGAGGCTAAACTCCGGCAACTCCATATGGCCGAGACGGAAAAATATCCGCACGTTACTTATTTCTTAAATGGAGGCCGGGAAGAGGCCATGGCCCTAGAAGAACGGATCCTAGTGCCCTCACCGAAAGTAGCTACTTATGATCAGGAGCCCCAAATGTCGACCCCGGCCTTGTCGGAACTGTTGTTGCAAAAGCTACGCCAGAGAAGTTTCGACTTTATCGTGGCCAATGTTGCGGCCCCGGATATGGTTGGTCATACCGGACAGATTCCAGCCACTATCAAGGCGGTTGAAGCGGCCGACCAACTTTTCGAAGTGGTCACCAAAGAAGTACTTAGCTTATACGGGGCCGTTATCATCACCGCTGATCACGGTAATGCCGAAGCCAAACTAGATGTAGATGGGACAGTTCAAACTAGCCATACTACTAACCCGGTGCCATTTATCGCGATTAGCCGGGAACTTATGACCAGCCAGCAAAAAAAGCTTAGTAGTGGTATTTTGGCGGATATTGCCCCGACAGTACTCAGCTTGATGGGACTGAGCGTTCCGCAAACCATGAGTGGGCGCAATCTCTTGGCTGAACTATGATTTTAATCATTGATCTAACGACCCAGAGTTGGTCCAGTTTTACGACTAGTTCCCTAAAGCCAGATCGCCACAGCGACACCTTAGCTAGATTCCCCAAGATAGGCATTGACCGGGTGGCGATCGTAGTGAGCAATCTAGGGTCTGAGACTATTTCCTTGGCTACGCAGGCCCCGGGTGAGCACTTTAGCGAAACGGAGTTCAGGCAAATTCTAGAAATTAATAAAAAATTACCAAAAGTTCCTATCTGGTTGGTCTCAGATAGTGCTTTCTTTCGTAGCCTGCCAGCCAGCGCATTTAGTCTGATGATACCGGGGGACTCGGCGCGTCGGTACGGACGGCAAGGACTTATTCACGGCGATCTGGCCGCCCAAGCCGCCCAAGCGCTCGGTAGATCTCCGCTGGAGCTAAATATCATCAGCTTGTTTTTGGATGAAAGTTCGAGTGTGGCCGCAATCAAAGAAGGGATCGCTATTGAAGTGAGTTCTGGCATATCGGCCCTTGAGGGATTACCGGGAGCTTATTCGGCGGGGAGTATTGATGGGGAGTATATTTTACAACTATCCAAGGCGAAAGGTGTCGGTGGTGCCAGAAAGATCCTAACTGAGCAGTCGGGACTACTGGGGAGGAGTGGGCTCAAGGGAAGTCTCAGGGACATCTTGTCCAAACCCAAACTGCGAACCAATGCTAAGTTTCATTTGAGTTTGCGCATTTACTTGCACCGTTTGACGCTACTAATGGGTGGCTACCAGGCTTTGCTGGGACGAACTGATGTGGTCGTTTTTAGCGGGATACTGGGTACTAAATCAGCTTTTATTAGAGAAGAATTGACTGCGAGCTTGGGGTTACTGCGTTACAGCAATATCCTGACCCTTCAGGCTAGGCCGCATCTGCTGGCGGCTCAGATGATCCGTTCTCTTTGACCCCAACGACGATTGTTATCTCACCTTTGACGCTCTTGGAAAAAATGGCAAGCAGTTCGGACAGTTCACCGCGCACGGTCTCTTCGTGTAGTTTGGTCAGTTCCCGGCTAACGGAAGCTGGACGGTCGCCTAGTACTTCCAGCAGGGACTTCAGTGTCGCTTGGACTCGGTAAGGTGACTCATAAAAGATCAGCGTCGATCGCCAAGTCTTGATCTCTTCCAGGACCTTGCGCCGGGCTAAGTCTTTTTTGGGTAAGAAGCCGATGAAGCTGAAACGATCGGTTGGTAGAGCAGACGATGTTAAGGCCAATACGGCCGCCACGGGGCCGGGAATAGATACGATCTTATAACCAGCTGAGCTGGCCGCTCGTACTAATTTGAATCCTGGGTCAGAAATAGTCGGGGTTCCAGCATCCGACACCAAGGCGATGTCACGAGTTGCTAGTTTGGCCATAATTTCAGGAATACGGAGCAACTCGTTTTGTTCGTAGTAGGAGTGAAGTGGGTTTTTGATTTGGAAATGGGTTAGAAGTTGGCCACTACGCCTGGTATCTTCGGCGTAAATCTCTGAGACCGCGGAGAGTGTCTCAACCCCACGGGGGGAAAAGTCACTTAGATTACCAATTGGAGTTGCGACCAGGTAAAGAGTTCCCATTGGTCGCGATTCTATCATAGACCCCCTAAAAAGGGAAAAGGGTGCCCGTCAAGTTTTCACTTTTCAGGCACCCTAGAACTCTTCCTTCTACCTTTTAATGGCCTCCTCGTACTGCGACTTGGTTAGCCCAGAGAAAGGAGATTGGTCGTGGACCGTGACCCAGCTTTTGTTAATGCGTTTGCCTAGTAACTTGGCTTCGTCACGAGCCTTAACTGAAAGATCTCGCACCAGCCACGGGAAAGGCATCGGACGCTCCCTCGTTCCGGGACTGCAGTTTTGGACAAGATCTTCCACGGCAAAGGAGCAACTCCCGTCGAAGTAAACGTTGCTGTTGACCCCGAAAGCCAACGAGCATATGGGGAAACGCTTCAGACTCTCTTCCGGCTGGCCATCTTTACCCGGCTCGATTACGACAGCTTCCATGAACCCTTGTTCAACCTCGTGCTGTTCGTAGATCTGGGCAGTTGAAGACTGGAATCGCAATGTGACTTCCCGCACGATCGGGATAGCACTCTCGGCCGAACAAACAAAGAAAGTATTGTCGCTCTTGCCTAGCTGCCCGACATACCTAAGTCCGATCGGTTCGCCCTCCGTAACGCTACGCAGGATGCCTCCGAACTTGCGCAAGGCTTCATCCGCTACTCGTTCCCCCTTACGATTCAGTGATCCTAGACCATTCCAGTCGATCGAAACGAAGGCCCATGGAATACGCAGCCCCTGCAGTTGTTTTTCGATCTGCGTTAGGCGGTTGGCTCCTGGAAGGCCCGTCGAAGTATGGGACTGAATTTGGTCAAACCTCATCAGACCGTGGTCCAAGACAGCTTTCATGTCCTGGAAATCGTACGGTTTCTCCAGTATGTCGTCAGCGCCACGTATCCTGGACTCCCGACGTTTCTGGACATAGACTGCTCCGCTTGCCATAACTTTCCAGACTTGCTGGGTATCAGGGTCGCGGTTTAGAAGGTCCAGAAGATCGAAGCCAGTGGCGAATCCGAGATTTATGTCGATGATGACTACGTTATCGAGGTTGTCTCGGATTCCTTCGTAAGCTCGGATCATGTCTTCGTGGGTTTTCACGATGTAGACATGACTTTGCAACTCGAACTCCTCAGCAATGAAAAGCTGAACGGCTTCAGCAGTTACTTGATCGTCTTCGACAATCCCGATTGACCTGCCCAGCACGGCCGATCTCCTTTCCAATTTTGTGCGTGGTCTCTCTTGGCCCCCAGTCTAGTGTTTGCCAGACCGGTTGTCAAACCCATACACTACAGATATGGGTTGGCTAGAAGCAGTTACTACCTGGGTCACTAATTTCATTACTAATGGATCCTACGCTGGCGTAGTGGTCCTTATGGGTCTAGAGTCGGCCAATATTCCTATTCCCTCGGAAGTAGTGCTCCCATTCGCCGGATTTCTAGTTGCGACTGGCGTGCTCAACTTTTGGTTAGTGGTTCTGGCGGGAGCAGTTGGGTGCACGCTTGGATCAGCGCTTAGCTACTATCTGGGACGGGTCAGTAACGACAGCTGGATCCAGCGCTTTTCCGCGGGCTGGGGGAGATTTCTGATCACGACCGATGAGCTGACACGTGGGGACCGATGGCTCAAAAGACACGGTGGCAAAGTGATTTTCGGCTCACGATTACTACCGGTGGTCAGGACCTTTATCTCCTTTCCGGCTGGCATGTCCGGCTACAATTTTGGGCGCTTCATTGTTCTAAGTTTCACCGGGTCACTAATCTGGTCGCTGGGCCTGGTGTACCTGGGATACAGTTTAGGAAATAATTGGACGTCCCTGAAACCAGTCTTCCAAAAGTTTGATTATCTAATCATCGCTGTGCTTATAATAGGTCTAGTTTGGTTCGTCTATCATCGGGGGCGCAAAGTCGTTGGCAAATAGGGTCAAAAAATTCTTTAAAACATTAGGCCCCGGTGTTATCACCGGAGCTTCAGACGATGACCCCTCAGGGATAGCCACCTATTCCCAAGCCGGAGCTCAAGCAGGTTTCGCCACGCTATGGATGGCTCTTATCACCACCCCACTTATGGCCGGAGTACAGGAAATGTGCGCCCGGATCGGACTAGTTAGCGGGCTGGGACTGTCGGGAAATCTAAAAAAACATTATCCCAAACCACTGCTTCTCTTTCTAGCTGGGCTTATCTTAACGGCTAACACCATCAACATCGGGGCTGACATCGCCGGTATGGCCGCCGCCGCTCATCTGCTCATTCCGATCCCAAATATCATCTTCGTGATCTTCTTCGCGGTACTTATTACGGCGCTCATGATCTGGCTGCCTTATTCCAGACTAGCTCGGATCTTCAAATGGCTGACCTTGGCCTTATTCGCCTACATCGTGGTGCCATTTATCACTAACGTTAATTGGGGTGAGATCCTAAGACGCACCATCATCCCGACCCTGAGCTTTGACAAGGCGACGATCACCTTGATCGTGGCCATCCTAGGAACGACCATCTCACCCTATCTTTTTTTCTGGCAAGCCAATATGGAAGTGGAATCTGAGCAGGAAGAGAATAGACAAAAGGGCATCAAGAAGTGGGTCGTGACCAAGCACGAGCTACGGCTTATGGAAGAGGATGTGACACTAGGGATGGTGTTTAGCAATGTCGTGATGTGGTTTATCATCATCACTGCCGCCTCAACCCTGTTTGCTCATGGCATCACTGATATCAAGACCGCTGACGACGCTGCGGCGGCCCTTAAACCAATCGCCGGAGATTTCGCGGCGCTGCTGTTTACTATCGGGATCGTTGGGACGGGACTGCTAGCCATTCCGGTCCTAGCCGGCTCAGCGTCATATGTGGTCTCAGAAGTATTTGGTTGGAACGAGGGGCTGGAAAATTCATTTAGTAAGGCCAAGGGCTTTTACTGGATCATCATCATCTCGACTGGTATTGGAGCATCCCTCAGCTTCTTGGGACTAGACCCGATCAAATTACTCTTCTATACTGCGGTTATTTATGGAATTATCTCTCCGCCTCTGATCGGAGTGATTTGGATGATCGCCAACAACAAGGAGATTATGGGTGAGCGTAGAAATGGACTACTTAGTAACGTTCTGGTTGGACTGACCTTCCTAGTCATGACGGCTGGAGCGGCCGCCTTCATCTGGACTTCTTTCCTAAGCTAAATTTAGAAAGATAATGAGTTGGTGTACTTACGGATGACGCCGATGACGCGTCCTTGAATCTTGACGTCACTCGTGATGATCGGGTTCATAGTCGAGTTGGCTGGCTCCAAGCGGACGTGGTCGGCTTCCTTGAAGAAGCGTTTGAGGGTGGCGAAGGTGTCGTTAAGAAGCGCTACCACGATATCGCCGTTGTTGGCCGTGGACTGCTCTTCAATCACCACGTAATCGCCGTCTTGGATGGCGGCTTCGATCATCGAGTCGCCTTTGACTTGCAGGACGTAAGTTCGTCTCTTACCAACCATATCTTGGGGGACGTTAATGAACTCGGTCGGGTTGGCGATCGCTTCGATCGGACGACCGGCGGCGATATAGCCATAGAGAGGTACTTCCACGGCCGAGGTCCCGTCCAGCCACCCGGCCGCTTTTTGGTTGATCACTTCCATCCCGCGCATTTTGCGCCAATCTCGCTTCAGCATGCCGATCTTTTCTAATTTTTGGAGGTGTTCGTGAACTGTCGCTGGGGAACTGACGCCCATGGCGTCACAGATCTCAGCGATGGTCGGGGCGTAACCGTGCTGCTGCATATACTGCGAGACAAACTCGAGTACGGCGCGCTGTTTCTTGTACATAGTCGGCATCATTGGCATGGTCACTACTTTCTATCGACCCAGTGGATTTATACGGCTCTGAAATCCGCTAAGTGGTGGAGGGCTGCCCAGTACCGTTATGGTACTGAAACGCCACTTAGCGAATCTCAAAGTCGAGCCCAGGTTTCGGCTAAACTGTATCTATATTGTGTGCTAATTTTCGGCTCCGTGCAACGTGTCTTACCGTATCAAACCCCAATCATATGCGAACAATAACCGAACTTTAATTTTCTAAAAGCTCAGTCCTGCCTCGCTTAAAGTCGCTCCCATACCCATTCATATTCCTCTTCATCCTAACTGATCCCAGTAGCGAGGCTTGCTGGACGGTGTAAGCGCCGAATTTGTCGTTGATCCGGTCCATCACCTCGATGATCTTGCCGCGCAGTCTGATATCCGGCATTAAAGTCAGCTGTTGGGGGGTTTCGTCACGTAATTTGGTCAGGGTTACGCCCACTAGACGGATCGGCGCCGAAAATGCGGCCTCCTGCCAGATCCGAAGAGCCGCAAAGTAAATAGTCAGCCCGTCCTGGGTGTGAGTCGGTAAGGTGATCTGACGACCATAGTTATGGAAGTTAGCGGCCCGAAACCACAAATGGATCGTCTTACCCAGTTTACCTTGGTCACGGGCCCGAGTAGCGACCAGCTCAGAGAGTTTAAATAACATTCGACTGATCTCGCCCGGCTCAGTCGTATCTTTTAGGAAAGTAAATTGGTGCCCGATTGATTTGATAGTGTCTGGGAGGTAATAGGGGCGAACTGTATCTTCGTCTAGACCGTTTCCAATCGCGTGTAGCTTGTAACCGTACGAGCCAAACTTCCCGACCAGCACAGATAGGGGAGTCTCACCGAGCTCGGATAGGGTTTTGATCCCCATCTCATTTAATTTCGGAGTCAGGGCCCAGCCGATCCCGCAAGCTTTATCAATGGCGGTTTTGGCGAAGACCGAGGAGATATTATGATGGTCGATTACTGTCAGCCCATCAGGCTTCTGGAGCTCTCCGGCCAGCTTGGCTAGGAGCTTGTTGTGACTGATTCCTATGGAACAGCTGATCCACTCTCCGCACCAGGTCCGGATGTCGGTTTTAATTAATTTGGCCACCTTGATCGCTCCGCCAAAGCGCTCGGCGGTAGCGGTGATATCAAGGAAAGCCTCATCAATCGAGAAAACCTCGACCGTCGGGGTATAGGCGGTCAGTATTTTGATGAATCTTTTGGTAGTCTCGGCGTACTTATCCGGATCGGAGACGACCCGGATGATCTGGGGACATAGCTTAATCGCCTCGGGAAAGCTCATGCCGGTCTTAACCCCAAATGTCTTGGCTTCCATCGAGCTAGCCCCAACCACCGTTCTAGTGTAGGGCGAGCCGGTCACGGCAATTGGTTTGCCACGGAGAAACGGATTAGCTTGCTGCTCGACGGTAGCAAAGTAGCTATTCATATCGACATGGAGAATGATACGGTCAAGCATCTTGATAGATTTGGTCGAGTTTCCAGTTCATGGTGGCGGCGTTGAAACGGAGTTTGTAAGCGGAGGTATCGTTGGAGACGGAGAAAAGATAGGACAGGACTGAGCCGTCTTTGACGCGGTTGATCATATTGACCTGAGTGATATTGATGTGGCGCTCCCGCCACTTGAAGCGGTGCGGGGTGATAACGCCCTTGTCGAAGCTGACTAGGACTTTGATTGGCTCGTCGATGGTTTCGTACACGTGGGCTCCTTTAAAACGAGCCCTCCGATGTTAGTTTAGTCCGAAAATTAACCGAAGGTCAAGTGTATTTTTGGGCAAAAGGAAAGGCCCGATAATCTACAGTTGCAATGTGGTTGGATTAGAAGTCTTTGGGTCACACGCCCTCAGCTAATCGTCACATGTGGTAAATTCTCGGGCCTGAGTTTCTCTATTTGATCTCTCTTGTAGCGGCCGGAGGGGAGTAGGTGGTTGACGGCCTTGTCCAACTCCTTACTAAGCGAACAGCTCGACCCCTCCGGCTACTTAGGTTGAACGCGATCCAGAATATAGCACTAACCAATCAAGCAGTCAACATCTCAATCATGGATCAAACTCCGCGCATGTTATAAACTATAGTGATGGCCTCATTTGACCTAAAATTTCCATTCCAACCGACTGGTGACCAACCAGATGCGATCGCGAAGCTGGTGACCGGGGTCAACCGTGGGGACAAGCACCAAACCCTCCTGGGAGCCACTGGAACCGGTAAGACCTTTACCATGGCCAATGTCATCGCCCAGACCAACCGCCCGACCCTGGTGATCGCTCACAACAAGACTCTGGCCGCCCAGCTGGCCGCCGAGTTCCGAGAGTTTTTCCCAAATAACGCCGTCGAGTACTTCGTCAGCTACTACGATTACTACCAGCCTGAAGCATACATCCCCACCTCCGATACTTATATAGAGAAGGACTCTGATATCAATGAGGAGATCGATCGCCTGCGCCTGGCCGCCACCAGAGCGATTCTGACCCGCCGGGATACCATCATCGTCGCTTCAGTGTCGTGTATTTACGGCCTAGGATCCCCGGAGACTTATTCGGAATACACCCTACCGCTCAAAGTGGGCGAGGAGCCGAGCATCAGCGAAATCCAGCGTCAGCTGGTTTATCTGCAATACGACCGTAACGACACTGAGCTGAAACGTGGCACTTTCCGGGTGCGGGGCGACGTGCTAGAGATATTTCCAGCTTACGAGCAGTCGACCGTTAAGATCAGCTTCTTTGGCAATAAAATCGACCAGATCACCACTCACGACGGGACGACCGGGGACGTCATTGAGCAACTAACCGAGACGACGATCTTCCCCGCCAAACACTATATGACTCCAGTGGGCCGTCTCCAAGACGCGATGAAAGCGATCGAGCATGAGAAGCTGGAGCGGGTCAAGTATTTCAAGGCCAATGACAAGCTGATTGAGGGCCAACGGATCGAACAGCGGGTCAATTATGATTTGGAGCTACTACAAGAACTCGGTTACACCTCGGGCATCGAGAACTACTCCCTATATTTGGACGGTCGCCAGCCAGGCGAGCCGCCTTACACCTTACTGGATTACTTCCCCAAAGACTACCTGACCATCGTCGACGAGAGTCATATATCCCTGCCCCAGATCAGGGGAATGTACAACGGCGACCAGGCTCGCAAGCAAACCCTGGTCGATTACGGCTTCAGGTTACCCAGTGCTATGGACAACCGTCCGCTCAAATTCGACGAGTTTCAACGTCGGACCAATCAAGTCGTCTACACCTCAGCTACGCCCACTGAATATGAGATCAGTTTGTCCCAGCAAGTGGTCGAACAAATTATCCGCCCGACCGGAATCGTGGATCCGCAAATTGAAATAAGACCAACCAAATCCCAGATCCAGAATCTCCAGGCTGAGATCAATACTCGGGTCAAAAAGGGTCAGCGGGTGCTGGTGACGACTCTGACCAAGCGCATGGCCGAGGACTTGTCGGGTTACCTGGCTGAAGCCGGGGTCAAAGTATCTTACCTGCATAGTGATATCGATACCCTCGACCGGGTGGATATCCTTCGTGACCTCCGACTAGGTGTTTACGATGTTCTGGTCGGGATCAATCTGCTCCGGGAAGGTTTGGACCTGCCCGAAGTCTCACTTGTTGCCATACTAGACGCGGATAAAGAGGGGTTTCTGAGAAGCCAAACCTCGATGATCCAAACTATTGGTCGAGCCGCCCGTCATATTGAGGGCCGGGTCATTATGTACGCGGATAAGATCACCGGCTCGATGGAGCGCGCGATCGAGGAAACCAACCGTCGCCGTGAGATCCAAGAAGCTTACAACGAAGAGAACGGTATCACCCCGCTTAGTATCCAAAAGGCGATCAAAGATATCTCAGCCCGGGTCAAAGAGCTCCAACCTGACGCCGAGACGACTCAGGAACTGGATCTGACCAAGATCAAGCCGTCACAGCTGCACGACCTGATGAAAGACTTAGAGAAAGAGATGAAACGCGCCGCCACTGACTTGGACTTTGAGAAGGCGGCCCTAATCCGAGATCAATTGATAGAACTCAAGCGGGAAATCGCGACTCAAGAAGTTTTAGCCCTGGTTAAATAACCTTGCGCCTGATACTTCCTTAATCTTGCGCATTCCGATATACTAGATCGTTAACTATGGCTAATGAAATTGTCATTCGCGGGGCGCGCGAACATAACCTAAAAAATGTCGATCTAACGATTCCCCGAGACAAACTAGTTATCTTTACGGGAATTTCCGGGTCTGGTAAGTCTTCTCTGGCTTTTGACACTATCTACGCGGAAGGCCAGCGCCGCTACGTCGAATCACTCTCCGCTTACGCCAGACAGTTTTTGGGCCTCATGGAAAAGCCCGACGTCGATCAGATTGATGGCCTGAGTCCCGCCATCTCGATTGATCAAAAATCAACTTCTCATAATCCCAGATCGACTGTCGGGACCGTCACCGAAATTTACGATTACCTGAGACTGCTTTTTGCCAGAATCGGAATCCCGCATTGTCCCGTTTGTGGTTCACCTGTCCAGCGCCAAACAGTTCAAGATATCGTCGACCAGATAGCTAAGCTCAAAAAAGACACGAGAGTATTGCTCCTAGCCCCCTTAGTAGTCGACCGCAAGGGAACTTACGAGGAATTATTTGAGGAGCTCAAGAAGAAAGGTTACGCCCGGGTTCGCGTCGACGGGATAGTGTATGAGCTGGGCGAAAAGATCAAGCTGGCCCGCTACGAGATGCACACGATCGAGGTCGTGGTCGACAGGTTACTTATGCCAGTCGATAAAGAGCGCCTGACCCCATCGGTGGAGACGGCCCTGAAGCTCGGAAGTGGGATCGTGACCATAAACGTCAACGACAAAAAGAATCAAAGTTTCTCCGAAGCTTTGGCCTGTCCCAATGGGCACGCCTCACTACCTACCCTGGAACCGCGCAACTTCTCATTTAATAGTCCACACGGGGCATGTCCCAACTGCACCGGACTCGGCAACCTCCTCAAAGTCGACCCGGAGCTCGTGATCAACCCCGAGCT
>JBBROZ010000012.1:0-22027 GCA_038228785.1 Patescibacteria group bacterium | reverse complement strand
GTTACCAAATCAGGCTAGCCAATCAGCACAATCTGCCGATCATTTTCCACGCTCGCGAGTGTTGGGAAGATCTGATCCCAATATTAACCGAGCTCCAACCCCAATCAGGACTGATCCACTCTTGGACGGGCGGGCTCAAAGAGGCCGATCAGATAATAAATCTGGGGCTGCATTTATCGTTCTCCGGGATGCTTACTTACCCTGCTAACGAACATATCCGTGCGGTGGCCAAGATGGCTCCGGCTGACAAAATATTAGTTGAGACCGACTCGCCTTTTCTGCCTCCCCAGCCCATGCGAGGACAACGCAACGAACCAGCCAATGTTAAAATAGTCGCGGAGGCATTAGCTGAGATAAGAGGCGTCAGCTTAGACGAAATTTCTACCCTCACTACCGCCAATGCTAGGCGGCTCTTCTCGCTAAAAACATGAAAGACTTTATTGACCGCTACGAAACTAGAATTACCCGCTGGCTTGAGGCCGGATCAGCTTCGGTTTCATTCATCCTAATCTCGATCCCCATCCTAGGAGGATTGTTTTTTCCGGAATTCGCCGCTTATTTTATCATTCTGTTTGATGTTTATTGGCTCTATAAGTCAGCGACCTTGGCCCTAAACGCGGTTAAAGGTTATTTGGCCATAAAAGCGGCCGTCAAAGTTGACTGGAAGAACAAGGCCGAGGCTCTCCCCGGTTATGACCAGTTGCGACACTTGATCTTCATTCCAACTGTTAACGAGCCGGAGGAACTGCTTCGTCGGACTATGACCTTCTTGGCCACCCAAGAACTAAGCGCCAAAAAGATCAGCCTAGTCCTAGCTACCGAGGCTAAGGTCCCAACTCAAAAACCAGTCGCTGAAAAATTAGCCAAGGAATTTGCGTCCCAGTTTGAAAAAATTTGGGTGGTTGATCACATCTTGTCAGCTGGTGAGGTCATCGGGAAATCTTCCAACCTGGCTTTTGCGGGACGGTTCTTAAGAGGCGAGATCGAGCGTTTAGGTTGGGACAAAGACTTTCTGACCGCGACCAGCTGTGACGCCGATATGGCCTTCCACGCTAAGCACTTTGCCCTACTTAGCTTCAAATTCCTGTCCAATCCAGATCGACATTTGCGGTTTTGGCAGGGGGCGATCCTCTTCTACAACAACATCTGGCGCGTGCCGATGTTAGTCCGAGTAATTAATACGGTCTACTCGATTGGTCAGCTGGCTGATCTGGTGCGTCCTCATTGGACCTTTAATTATTCCAGCTACTCACTGTCTTGGCGGCTGCTCGAGGAATCGGATTTTTGGGACGTCGACGTCATCCCGGAAGATTGGCACCTGTTCTTCAAAACCTTCTTCTCCCACCGCGGACTGGTCGGAGTCGAGAGCCTGCACCTGCCAGTTTACGGTGACGCGGCTGAAGGTAACAGCCAGTGGGCCTCGTACCGCAGTAATTACCAACAAGTAAGACGCTGGGCCTGGGGAATCACTGATTTATCCTACGCCCTTAAAATGTATCTACGAAACCTCGCCACTGTCCCCTTCGGGCGGTTTTTCTTTCGCTATCTTAGAGCTTTGGAACAGCACCTACTGTGGCCCGTCAACTGGTTCATGCTGACCTTTGGCGCCACCATCCCAACGCTTATCAACCCGGCGTTCAAACAAACTGCTCTCGGGTTCTCCCTACCTGGTATTGCCGGGGTCATCCTGACTTTTGCCACCGTTGGACTACTGGCTATTATTATCGTCGATATTTTGATGCGCCCGCCCCGTCCGGAATCTTTTAAGAAATGGCACATGCCTTTCCTGCTGATCCAGTATATTTTCCTACCTTTAACCGGCTTCTTATTCGGTGCTCTTCCCGGCATGGACGCCCATATGAGACTCCTCCTTGGTAAAAGACTTGAGTATAAAGTCACTGAGAAGAGGGCCTAGTGAACCTGCTGAGCGAATCCTTATGGAGAGACGAGGCTTTCTCGGCTTTGTTGTCGGCCCATAACCCGCTTGATATTATTCGTCTGGCCGCCGGAGATGCTACCCCACCCCTGCATTACCTGATACTTCATTTTTGGACTTTCATTTTCGGTAATTCGGAGATATCGATGCGCCTCATGACCTTGGGGTTTTTTGGGCTAAGCGTGGTCGTAATGGTCTTAATCGGACGGCTCATCGATAAAAAAACCGGCTGGTGGCTGGGAGCGCTGGCTGTGACCCAACCCCTACTGTTCCAATACGGCTTTGAGGTCAGAGCTTACTCCCAGTTGGTTTTGCTAAGTGCTTTAACGATTTATCTTTATCTAACTGGTCGAAAGATCCCACTATTTATAGCCGCAACCGCGCTTCTTTACACTCACCTCTTCGGACTATGGATTGTGGGTATTTTAATTTTGTGGTCGCTGGCCAAGAGCCAGCTGCCCTGGGCCCTGGGGCTAGCTGTAGTAGTTTTCTTGCCTTGGATCCCAAGTTATCTCAGCTTTGCCCACTTACCCGGTGGTTGGCTAACTATCCCGAATCCCCAGTCAGTCGGAACGTCACTGATACTGCTGGGAGCCCCGCTACTGGTTTTAGTGCTGCCAGTTATCCAAAAACTCCCCCGCGCCAGGTATTTTTGGCTAGCCCTAGCACTATCGGCAGTACCGATTATTGGCAGCCTGGCTATTTCCCAATTTAAACCCCTGTTTTTGGAGCGCTATCTACTGATCGTCATCCCCGGCGAGCTCTTGCTGGTCGGCTTGGCAGGCAAAGAGCGTTATTTTCGCTGGGGCGCGGGGCTGGCAGTTTTAGTGCAAGCCATTATTTGCTGGCACGCCTTCACCACCCCCACTAAAGCTCCCTTTAGAGAACTTGCCAGCTACATCAGCTCACATACCAGACCAGGCGACCTGGTACTTAATGGCAGTAGCCTGACTTATTTCGAAACTCAGTATTATCATCTGCGTGCTAAAATTTATGCTCCTGAAAACGACGTCCCTTACTACGTCGGCAAAGTTTTGATCCCCCCAGAGGATATTCTGACTTCGCTGGTTGTGGCTAAGCGATATTGGCTTATCAATTTAGATGAACCGGGTGGCAGTTTGAACTCCGCCTTTCCCGCGGGCCTAGTATCCAATCAGGACTTTGGTAGATTAAAATTGAGTTTGTATGAAGCCAAGCCGTAGGATATTTTTTAATAAAACAAAGCCCCGATGGCGACTGGAGCGAGGAACCATGGTGTGGTGGATCATAACCGCGCTAATAACTGGGCTGGGCTCAGCTCTCGTAGCTTTAACTATCAAGGATCTGCCTCCCGAGATTCCACTTTTTTACTCATTACCCTGGGGAGAATCTAGACTGACCAGTCCGGTTTGGTTATGGGCTCTTCCCGCCGTCTCCGGGGTCACCCTCCTGGTCAATATCCTGGTTAGCCAATTACTCTTCGAGAGCGTCCTCGATCGGATTTTGGCCGCTACCACGACTTTGGTAGCGTTGATGAGCCTAGTTACTCTTGGCAAGATCATATTGCTGGGGCAACCGTGAATTTCATCTTAGCCGGACTACTTGCTGCTATGACCAGCTTCATCACCACACCGCTCACGATTAAGCTGGCCAAAAAATACGGTTTCGTTGACGACCCTTCCACCCACAAGCACCCGGCGATCTTGCATCACCTCATCACCCCTAGGGCCGGGGGAATCCCGATCATGATATCTTTGCTCGTGGCGGCTTTTTTTCTACCGCTCGACCACAAACTGTTAGCACTATTGGCTGGAGCTGGCGTCACCGTGGTACTAGGGACCCTCGACGACAAGCTAGACTTGAGCCCGTATTTGCGGCTTGGGGTGATGATCTTGGCGGCCAGTTTAGTCGTGGCCGGAGGAGTCGGGATCACCTACATCACTAACCCGTTTGGCGGGGAGATTCGCTTTGACCAGATCATTTGGACCTTTAATCTGCTGGGCCCACACCACATTGTCGTACTCGCGGATCTGCTGGCAATCATCTGGATCGTCTGGGTCATGAACGCTATTTCGTGGAGTTCCGGAGTAGATGGACAGCTTTCCGGGGTCGCCGCGATCTCGGCTGGTGTTTTGGCACTAGTATCACTAAAGTATCTGGCCATCGACCCTACGCAGAGCTCAGTTGTGATCCTGGCCTTTATTACCGCCGGAGCCTATTTTGGTTTCCTACCATACTCGGCCTACCCGCAAAAAATCATGCCCGGATTTGGAGGGGCCACCTTAGCTGGCTACCTGCTGGCGACCTTAGCGATCCTGTCCGGTGGGCGAGTCGCTACCACCGTTTTGGTGCTAGCCATCCCCATGCTAGACGGAGCCTACTCCATCTATCGGCGACTCAGGAGCGGACACTCCCCAGTTTGGGGCGACCGCGAGCATTTCCACCACAAGTTGTTGGAGCTTGGCCTAACCAAGCGCCAAGTGGCCTTTTTCTACTGGGCTCTAGCCGCCACCTTAGGTTTGGCTGCCATCAGTCTGGATAGCCGCGGCAAACTATTCGCCTTTGTTTTAGTGGCCCTACTCGGTCTGGGCGTTCTAACCACGATTGGCGTAATATTACGAAGGAGGACTAGTGGTGACAAACTTATTTAAGGCTCTTAGACCTCAACAATGGATCAAAAACCTTTCCGTCTTAGCGCCGGCCTTTTTTGCCGGACAGATTCTAAACAACCACGATTGGGTCAGGCTAAGCTGGGCTTTTCTCTTACTTTCCGCGGCCTCATCTGGAGCCTATTTAATAAACGACTTACTAGACCGACACAGCGATCGGCTCCACCCCCTCAAGGGCCACCGTCCAATCGCCTCAGGAAAGCTCAGTCCTGGTCTTGCCGCCGCCGTGGCGGTATTTTTACTAACTATTAGTCTACTGACCAGTTTGCAGTTCCCGATTTTTTTCACCCTGAGCTTAGCTGGTTTTATCGCAGTCCAGCTGTCCTACTCGCTACTTTTGAAGCATCTGATATTAATTGATGTTATGGCTATCGGTGCCACTTTCAGTCTGCGGGTTTTCGCGGGGGCCTTGATCCTGCCGGTTCCGCTATCAGCCTGGCTGATCTTGACCACGGTTTCCTTATCGTTACTACTAGCCATCGGTAAAAGACGAGCCGAAGTGACTCTGCTAACCCACCGTCTAGCCGCCAAACACCGCGATGTCGTGACTCATTACCCGATTGTGCTCCTAGATGGGATGACCTTTGTCATGGCCGCCTCAACCATAATGAGCTACGCCCTTTTTACTTTTAATCAACCAGAACTAACCACCAGAAAAAAGCTGATCGATTTGCTACCGCAAACCTTGGCCAACCCCAAGTGGCTGATGGTCACTATCCCATTTGTGATCTACGGTATTTTTCGCTACTTATATGTTATTTATGAAAAAAAGGAAGGGTCGTCTCCGGAACGAGTCCTGATTTACGACCGCCCACTCCTGATCGCAGTTTTAACCTGGGCCGCCGCCGCCTATTTTGCAATTTATATTGTTTCTAAATAATTCGCTAAAGTTTCGTCACAAACTGAGCGCTGACCCAGCCGGAGCGTCCATCCTTAAGCTTGATCTGATACCACCCGCTTTGTTCCGATAGCAACTCATAAGTCTCGCCCGGAATTACCCTGGCGATCTCGGCATACCCGACCCCAGAACCACTTCTGACTCTTAAGAAACCAACCCCGGTATCTTCAATTTTGACTTGGGCGACTGGTTTGGGAGGACCAGATACGTGGACCTTTAGATGAATCTCAGAGCCCTCAGCGACCCGGGCTCCCTGTGTCAAATTAAATATCTCGTCGAAATCCCCTCCATAAGCGGGGGCAGTTAATAAAAATTTGAACTTCCCGTCTTGTCCGTTAGGAGTATAGGTCTGGTTCAAGGTGGCGGGGTGGGTATTATCAACCCAATTACCACTAGTGTAGAAAATAGAGATCCGAGCCCCGCTACTAAGTAGCACCCGCTGATCTCCAAAATTGGACCACGTGGCAAAGCCGCTGTTATGAAAACTGAGGCTTACTTCAACCTGCTTGCCAGCGTCCACAGTAACATCTGTTAGGGGGCCCGCTAAGGCAGCTAACTTGGGGGGCTGCCCTAGCCATAGAACCAGTTTGCGAAAACTCTCACCAGCGGCCGGGGAGACTTCTTTGGCGCCTAAATACCCCACTTCGACCACCCCAGGTCGGGTGATGGGGGCTTGGCTGGAAGATAGCAGACCAGAGCTAATATCGGTCGTAACCGCCCAATTGCCACCACTTCGCCCCTCATAAACCACCCCGGCCGGGTCAATCAGATATTGAAATGGCAGGTCTGGGAGAAGCAGGTGGACCACCGCGTGGTAATAAAGTCCGCGCAACCACTCCGTGGGAGTTTGGATTAGCGCCGGGTCAGTTGAATTCAAGCTCCATAACTCTGCTTTAGTCCAAGGGCTGTAGTTACTAACCGCGTAGCTTCCCAAAATTTTATCTAAGCTCAGTTCTGAGCGGGGTACAATTTTAAGCTCACTTGGGGGCGCCACTTTAATCTCACTTTGCGCAGATAAGCTACCCCCGAAATCGGGATTCTTAAAAAGAGTCACCTCGGCTGTGAGCTTCCAGCCGCTCGTGGTCACGATTTGGATTTCTTTATCTAGGTAGCCAGACATGGCTATCTTGAGGGTATGATTACCGGGACTAGGAGCGGGTCTGGTTAAGGGGGCGGTCCCGATATCTGTTGCGTCCAAAAATACCCTGGCTCCGAGTGGAGTAGTACTAACCGATAATCCGCTACCCCGATTTAAGCTAAGAATTGTGCTACCAGAGAACGTAGAGCTTGGTCCTAAGTCGACGTCGACCGAGGTTAAAGTGGCTGGTTCTAAACCGAGCTGACGTTTCCAGGGAAGACTACTGCGCGTGGCACTCCGAACCTCAATTTGATACCTTCCGGCCCGACGACTCTCACGGTAGTCGGTCTTACCAACCACTTGTCCATCTAAGATCACCTCGGCCCCTGGTTGCAAACTAGTAATCTGCAAGCTTCCAGGTGGGGCAAAAAAATATTGAAATAGCCAAAACGAGGCCGCCAGTAGACCCGCGGCCGCGGCGATGAGGATGAGGGGGGTCAGCATCCGTCGCGCTCTTAATGGCGGGCTGGGTTGGGGTGAATCGTTTAGAATTACTTCCTGCATTACCAAGCAAGCTTACCAAAAAGACGGGGAGTAGGTAAGCCACCCTCGTCCCTAAGTAATTACTCAAGGCACCCGACGATTCGTCAGTCTGACCCACAGGACTTGACAGCCAGCCTCAAAATTGGTATATTAACCCACGTCTCGAACCTTCTTGAAAGGTTTTTCTTTTTTTAGAGGCTTGCCCTCTAATCCTCCCATCTGTCTATGCCAAGGGAGCACCGTTGCTATTAATTAGCAACGGGCCATGTTGGTGTGTGGGCCCTGAAGTCTCGAGACATAATGAATACAGGGCTTTTTAGTCACGGTAAACTACTCCCTCTGCCCCGGGTGTCTGTTTCATACCGACAATTAAATTTCAAACTCTTGAGGGTCACCACCTGGTTGGTGATGCTATTTGCCGTCGCCGGTCAGGCCTCGGCCGCCTACACCCCTTCTGACGTCGCCGCCCTATTATCCTCCTCCAAACCGGTTTCGCCGGTAAAAACTACGGCCAGTCTGGCATTAAATGCCCCAGTCGTCCCGGTTACCAGTACCGACAACCGATCTGCGGCCAAAACCGCCTTACCTGAGGACAACTCCCGACCAATTCCTGAAATCAGCATGGAAATTAAAGACGCTGAGTATATTCCCCCCGCCCCAAAGCCAATCCTAAGACCCGTCTTTGCCAGTCCAAGCCCTGCTCAGGTAACGAGTGGGAGTTTCCCATTTGGACAATGTACTTATTACGTGGCGACTAGACGTAACGTTTCGTGGAGCGGAAACGCTTGGGAATGGTTTGGTAACGCTAAGGCCGTCGGAATGGCGAGCGGTAACCAGCCCAAAGCTGGAGCGGTCATGGTGACCTGGGAATCCGCCATCGGACACGTTGCCTACGTCGAGTCAGTTAACGCTAATGGAACTTTTACGGTCTCAGAGATGAACTACGGCGGATATTGGGGTCGGGTTAACACCAGAACTATCCGCGTGTCTGACGTACCTCTGATCGGATTTATTTACTAAAATTTTAGGGTAGAAATAGCGAGAGCCAATCGGGGATACATCATCCTTTACAAGGGGAGATGATTCCGATTGGCTCTTCGCGTCTCTAGAGAAACGAGTTCGCTAGAACGCGGTGACTAGTGCCAGACATCCGGCCGCGACTTGACGTAGCGAGTCGGGGCGGGGGTACAGGCGGACTTCGAGCAGTGATCAGTCGCCGGGCAGATCTCGAGACGCTCGGGGTTGATGTTCTCGTGACAGTGGGTACAGATCCCGTACTGCTCTTGGTCCATCAACACCAGGGCGTGGTTGATCCCGTCCAGCTGTCCCTCCGCGAAATGAAGCTGGGCCGCATTGGTGTAATGGTCGCTCTTGAAGTTGCCTTGATCGGCCCAGTCGAGACCGTAGGTTTCCCGAACTTCGGGAGCCAAGATCCCGCCAAGCCGAGCGATGGCGGTGATCAGCTGCCGTTTCTCCTCGAGGAGTCGCGACCGCAGTCGCTCCAACACCTCTTTGGGGAGAGTCGACTTTTGGGTGGGGATACTAGGGGTCGCTTGAAGATGCGCCATTGAAACTTCCTTCGCTCAATTCTGCGCGATTCCCCACCGGCTAATGCCAGATTCCGCCCCACCTTGCACTGCGGGGAGAAGGCTTGGAAGCGCTCCCCTGGCTAGGCCCGATCAATCAATAGTCTTCCTCCTTCAATTTTGTTCAAGGGAAAAGCGTTAAGCCGCGCCCTCGAACGGATACTGGTCATTCTACCCCTAGTAGCCAGCTTTTTCAAGCCCACCAAAAAAGTTCTCGCGTGGAGAACTCTTTTGATATTAGATATTTACTGTTTGGTCTAGTAATCCATTCCGGAAGAGGCGGGAGCAGGCTTGTCTTTTTCGGGCAGATCCGTGATCAGAGCCTCAGTCGTTAGGATCATGACCGCCACCGAAGCAGCGTTTTGCAAAGCCGACCTGGTCACTTTGGCTGGATCAACAATGCCGGCCGATAGCATCGACTCGATCTTACCGGTTAGGGCGTTATAGGATGTGTCCCCGGCCGCTTTTTGAACTAGGCTCAAGACCTCATCAGCGTTGGCACCAGCGTTTTCGGCGATCTTTTTGAGTGGAGATTTAAGAGCTTCAGCCACGATCTGAACCCCTTTGGCTACGTCTCCGGTTGCCTTGATAGAGGAAAGCACATGTCCCGCTCTGAGTAAGGCAACTCCTCCACCCGCCACGATACCTTCTTCGGCCGCGGCCTTAGTCGCATGCACCGCGTCCTCGACTCGCATCTTGCGTTCCTTGAGCTCGACCTCAGTGGCAGCGCCGACTTTGATGACGGCCACGCCCGTGGAGAGTTTAGCCAACCTTTCTTGTAACTTTTCTTTATCGAAGTCCGAGGTTGAAGCGTCGATTTGTTGTTTTATTTGCTTGACCCGGTTATCGATGTCAGCCTTCTTACCAGCCCCGCCGACGATAGTGGTGTTTTCTTTATCTGATAGTACCCGTTCGGCTTTTCCCAGGTCAGTTAGCTCCACCGATTCAAGTGTCCGACCGGTGTCTTCGGAAATGACGGTCCCGCCGGTTAAAACAGCGATATCGTCTAGCATCTCTTTGGCCCGGTCACCAAAACCAGGTCGCTTGATAGCCAGTGGTGAAAAGGTCCCGCGCATTTTGTTAACTACCAAGGTCGCTAGCGCCTCACCGTCAATTTCTTCAGCTATGATCACGATATTTTTGTTACCGGCGTTAACGATTTTTTCTAGTAGGGGGAGTAGCTCGCTTAGTGAACTGATTTTCTTGTCGGTTAGTAGGATCTGTGCGTCATCAATTCGAGCTGATAGGTCGGCGTTATTGGCAAAGTAGGCTGAAGCGTAACCGCGGTCAAACTCCATGCCCTCTTTGAGCTCAATTTCGGTTTGTAGACCTTGGCCCTCTTCGACAGTAATAACTCCGCCCGCTCCCACTTTCTCCATGGCAGTAGCAATAAGCTCGCCAATTTCTGGGTCAGCCGCCGAATTGGTGGCGACCTGGGCGCGCTCGGCTTTGGTCGTAATCGGTTTGGCCATCTTTTTAATCTCAGCTGACACCGCCTCAGCGGCCTGCTCGATACCACTTCTTAGAATCATCGGATTGGCTCCCGCTTCAACCGCGTCCATCCCAGCGTGCACTAAGGCTTGGGCCAAAACGGTCGCGGTAGTCGTCCCATCCCCGGCGATATCGTTAGTTTTACTGGCGGCTTCCTTGAGGAGCTGGGCCCCCATATTAGCGAACGGATCTTCCAGCTCGATCTCTTTGGCCACCGTTACCCCGTCGTGGGTGACATTAGGAGCGCCCCATTTCTTATCAATCCCGACGTTGCGTCCCTTGGGACCTAGCGTCGTGGCGACAGCCCTTGCTAACTGGTCGACTCCGGATACTAGTTGGTCCCTAGCTTCTTTGCCGAATTTGAGTTGCTTAGCCATAATTATTTACCCTCTACAATCGCCATAATATCTTTGGCTTCAACTAACAGTAGCTCTTTTCCCTGATCTTTTACTTCGTGACCGCCCCATTTTTTGTAAATGACGACGTCGCCTGGTTTGACCGGAATGGTTATCGTCTTACCGTCGTGGGTGGCGCCTGAACCAACCGCCACGACCTTACCTTGGGCGGGTTTTTCCTTGGCCGAATCAGGGATGACTATCCCAGACGAGGTCGTTTGTTCTTTAGCTTGGGGCTCGATTAAGACTTGATCAAATAATGGTTTTAACAAGTGGTCCTCCTAAAATAGTTTGTTTGGGGACAGGAATTTCTAACTAGGATGTTAATAGTACCAGATATAACTGTCAAGATCCCGACTTTTCGAAGTTGGCCAAAATCTTAGAACGTGGAGACTCGGGATGAAACATCATCTGATGATCGCTAACACTAACGCCGGAATGATAGCGGCGGCGGTGTTTAGCCTCGATACGTCCTTTGGATAGGGCTTTGGCGAGCGGCTCGAGGGCCCAACCAAGCGCTCCTAGCACTAACACCTCGAGGATATATTGTGCGACGTGACCGAAGCCTTGCCAAAGCCGACTGTCCTGGATTAACTGACTGCCGTAATCGGCGCTGAAGTTTGGTAAATACCGCTTAGTCCAATCATTAATCTTCAAAAACCGGTAATAAACGTCCCCACCAAGTAGCGGCTTCATCAGGCAAATCTCGTAGGCGGTATAGAGATCTTCATTTCTGATCTTAAGCCCGCCTCGGCTTTCCTCGAGCCAGATATTAAAACAAAATTTGTTGTCGTAGTGTGAGCCGATCCTATCCGGACGTTTTACTCCAACCAAGCTCATCGCGGCCAAAATTATCATCCGCGTCATCCAGATGCGCCCCCGAGCGCTAACGATCAGCAGATCAATGTCGTCTGATCGCTTAGCGTTACCCGCGGCGACCGAGCCGGTAATACCAACCATCCTTACTCCTGGGAAAACTCGCAGCCAATTCGATAATCTTACTGCTCTAGCAATCTTCTTTTGAGTATAAATTTCCCTGGTACGGCGGATTTTGACCAGATCCTCTCTCCCCCGCGGCACCAGGTAGTCCCCTACCCGGGTGTACTCTCCTGCAGGAATGAGCCGGGTTTTGTGGGGGTGACCGATTAGAAACTGGTGAACCTCATGGGGGGTCATCGCAAAAGAAAACTGCTCGGCGTAGCGCAGGGTCGTGGCGATGGCTTTAGCTAAGTTAGGACTCATTGTCTTAATGTTACTTTTTACTGCTCAAAAGACAAGCCTCCTCCCCTAGCAATCCCCCGTTTGGTATCGTAAACTAATGTCGTGGCCACCGAATCACAACTTAATTTAAAACAAGAAGAGATCAAGATCTTAAAGTGGTTTCTACTCATTATCACCATTATCGCTGGGTCTTACCTTTTGGGATTGGTCTGGGGGGTGTTGGGCCAGTTTAGTGAATTGCTGTTACTAGTTTTCCTGGCCTGGCTACTTAGCTTTATCTTAGAACCCTGGGTCAACCACCTGACCACCCTAGGTCTGCCACGGGCTCTCGCCGCTGGCGTAGTTTACCTGATCGTCAGTGGCCTGGTCGTCATGTCCGGGCTGATCTTTATCCCACTCTTGGCCGATCAGACGAGCTCGTTTGTCAGCGCTTTTTCACTCTCGCCTGGTGAATCCCCGGCCTGGATTTTGTCCTTGCAACACAGCTTAGGTAGCCTGGGGATTTCGGTTGATCTAAATTCCTTGGCCCATCAACAGTTGCAATCTTTCCAAAATTTCTCAGCTTCGACTTTGACCTCAACAGTTGCGCTGGCAACCTCGCTTTTCTCGATCTTATTTGGAGCTTTCCTGGTCCTAATATTCTCGTTCTATTTTGTTTTGGACGGGGAGAAATTGTGGCGCTTGACCCTGGTCCATATGCCAGACCGCTACCACGACGAGCTGTTGTTTGTGAAACGGGCTATCACGACCTCTTTTTCCGGATTTCTAAGAACTCAAGTGCTACTGGGGCTGATGATGGGTACGATCACCTTTATCGTTTTGCTCGGCTTCGGGGTTGATTTCGCCGTCACGGCCGCCACCTTTGCCGGACTAGCGATGATCATGCCAGTCCTTGGCCCGCTCCTTAGTATCGTTCCCCCCGTCCTGGTGACAATGGTGACTCAGCCTAGTAAGACCCTGATCGTGCTGCTGATATTGTTCGCCCTGCAAGCCGTCGTCGTCAACGTAGTTGGGCCACTACTATTTAAACGTAGCATTGGCATTCATCCAGTGTTGGTCTTGGCCTCATTTTTGATTGGATTTAAAGTCGCTGGTGGGTGGGGCGCAGTCTTTGCCGTCCCAATCGCCGCGGTCATTCTTATTATTGGCTCGCAGCTCCTGCGCCACTGGTTTGGACCAGGCCGTAACGTGCCAGAACTTGACTGGCCCCTTTAGCCGCGGTGGCTAGAGCTTCGATCGAACTAACTCCCTTTTTGACCACACTGGTCACAGCGTCCCCAAAATAGGTAATCATCTGATCATCAATTCCCCGATCAAATGTACCGCTGGCCAAGTACCAGCTTTTGGCAGTTTTAGCCGAAGCTAAGTAAGGAGCCACATAACGATCGGCCGAGAGGGCTTCGGCCACGTCTGTCCGGGCGGGGATCTCGCCGAACGGACGGGTCTTGGCCTGTTCCGTGTAAAGTTGGCGGACTGAGTCTTTGGATGAGAGGAACTTTAGAAATTCCCAAGCCGCGGCTTGGTGCTTACTTTTTTTGGCCACGCCCTCGACCCAGTAGCTGCTCCAGTTGATCGGTTGTGAATGCCCAACTGGTAAGGCCTGCGGGACTGGAGCGACCCGGAAATTGAAGGTTTGGTTCGAGACCGTCTGCAAGTTCAAAATATCAAATAAGCGGTAGCTTGGGACTAAGATCATGGCCACTTTGCCAGCGGCGAAGGCCTCGACTGAGCTAGGTAGAGTGTCGTCCCAAACCGCCCCTTTATCAGAAAAACTCTTCTTGGCAAAAAGCGTGTAAAAATCCAGGGCGTCAGCCCCGACGTTGCGACCGTCACTACTGGTTGTTTTATCGAATTTGACTTGACCCCCCTCAATCATCTTGGTGCCGTTTTGGAGCATCAGCAGTCCCAAGATATCAGAAAAATTCTCGACGTTGGTTGAGGTGCCTAGGGCAATCCCGGATACGGCAATGGAACCGTCTTTGTTGTAGCGAGTTAGTTTGGGAGCATAATTTTGTCGAACTTCGTTCCAGGTCTCGGGTGGCTGAGTCAAACCAGCAGCTTTAAATAAGTCGTCATTATAAACCAGGGCCAAACCGTCAAATTGCAGCGGGACGCCGTAATATTTGCCCCCGCTGGCAATATCGCTGGTAACGGTTGGGTAAAAAGTCTGGGCCATCTCTGAGCTAGAGTAAGTTGAGCTTGGAACCTCCGAGAGTTCGGCGCTGACCATCGGGAACCAGGTGTTGTGGAAACGGAAGATATCGGGACCGACACCTTCGGCCAGTCTAGAAAGAAGGGATTCACGGTACTGAGTCGGGCTACGCTTCTCGTATTGGATCGTAACATTGGGGTGGGTAGCTTGGTACTGCTCGATCAGTGGTTTCATCACTGCTTCTTGCTCCCAGAGTCCCCAATATTTAAGCGTTACTGGCTTAGAGCTGTCGCCAAAAAAGATGCCTTTAAGAAAGAACCCGCCCACGAGTAGGGCCGCCACTATGCCCGCCCCGATTAGACCGATCTTTAGTTTATTGGAACTAGGAACCACCGCCGGTTCGAATCGTTGTACCGGCGGGGCTGGGGGCGCCATACGGGGCGGCGGGGCGTAGCTCGGCGAAGGCTGAAGCGGTGTCACCGCCGGTGCGGCGGGGGGTTGATTTAGGTTAGCGTTGTAGGAAGGAAGATTTGGGTCAGCCATCTGCAAGTAGCGTACCAGGACAGACTGGCGCTGTAAAGAAAGTCCCGCTCTGGTGGTAAAATTAACTTATTATGCTAACTAATCTGCAGACGCTACTTGGCCGTTACCGCACTCAACCGATCCTACTTAGATTGGGATTAGCGGTGATCTTGGGGGTAGCTCTGGGAGTGGGCGGGTTGATCGTTATCTCGGAGGTAGCTCTGGCTAACCGGATCTACCCTGGAGTCAGCGCCGGGTCAGTCAATCTAAGCGGGCTCAGCGTCCCACAAGCCGAGGCCGCCCTAACTAGCGCCGCGTCCGGCCTAGCTTATCAGGGAATTACGGTTAGTGTCGGAGCAGAAAAGTTGGTCTTAAAACCGGGAGATATTGACCTAAACTACGACTACACTGGGACGGCTCTGGCGGCGCTGGCGATCGGACATAACGCCAATTTCTTAATTAGTCTAAAAGAGCGTCTAACGGCGGTGCTCGTTCGCAAACCTATCCCCACCCAGTTCAAATTCGATGCCGACAAGTTAAACCAAGTGGTCTCCACACTAGCTAAGGGGGTTGATATCCCGCCAGTCGACGCTGGGATTAGTCTTAAAAACGCCGTCGTCACCGTCACCCCCAGCAAAGTTGGGGCGGTTTTAGATCAGGGGGCCGCCGTCGCCGCGATTAAATCCTCTTTAGCCCAGATAACACCAGCCAGTTTTAATTTCCAACCGGGCCCGTCGTTTCCATATGTCTTTGAAGCCGACGCCGAGGTTGCCAAGCGGGAAGCCGAGCAAGCCATCGCCCGCCCAGTCACCTTGACTTGGCGCGGGCAGAGCTGGGTGCTGGACGCAGATAAGATCGGAACCCTCCTTAGCTTTAGCGCCACTCAAACTCAAGCTAATACGATTAATCTTGCTCTGGGTGGTCAGAATTTCAAAATTGGTCAGATTCGCCTACTAGCCAGCGGGGAAACCGTCAGCGACCACTCCCAGCTTCACCTCGGGCTAAATTCCGAAGCTCTCAGCAGCTATGTTCAAACTTTGGCCAAATCGATTGATCAAACCGCGATCGATGCCAAATTCAACTACGTCGATGGCAAGATCCAAGCTTTTAGTGCCGAGCGGGAGGGCCGGGTCGTGGATCGGGAGGCTCTGTCATCGGCGCTTATTGCTAAGCTCAGCTCCTCCCAGGAGCGCCACGTAGAGATCCCGGTTAGGGTCAGTCCGCCTAGGGTTACTCTGGCCGCGCTTAATAGTTTTGGCATCAAAGAGCTGATCGGACGGGGGGTCAGCCGCTACGCCGGCTCTTCGGCGGCCAGAATCCAAAATCTTAGTACCGGGGCAGCCAAGGTCAACGGAACGCTGGTCCCACCTGGTGAGACCTTCTCGATGTATCAAGCGGTCGGTGATATTTCCCCAGAAACTGGCTACGCCGTCGGGCTGATCATCGCCAACGGCCATACTGTCCCGGGAGTCGGGGGTGGAATTTGCCAGGTCAGTACGACTCTTTTCCGGGCCGCTCTTAACGCTGGTCTACCCATACTAGAGCGCAACCCACACGCTTACCGTGTCGGATACTACGAACAAAACTCCGCGCCTGGGGTCGATGCTTCGGTTTACTTCCCCTACTCCGACTTCAGATTCAAAAATGACACCGGAGGGTACGTGCTGATCCAAGCCCTGAACGACCCAGCTAGCGCCACCCTGACTTTCGATATTTACGGCACTTCGGATGGCCGCCAAGTTAGCGTGACCACTCCGGTAGTTAGTAACAATATTCCGGCCCCGGCCCCGCTATATCAAAATGACGACACTTTACCAAAAGGGGTAACCAAACAGGTCGACTACGCCGCGCCGGGAGCCACCACCGTCTTTAACCGCACCATTACTAAAGGCGGCCTCGTTGTCGCCAACGATTCTTTCTACACCAAGTATCAGCCCTGGCAGGCGATCTTTCTGGTTGGGACCAAAGAAATATAATGCGAATTTTGGGTATCGAAACTAGCTGCGATGAGACCGCCGCCTCCGTGGTTGAAGATGGACGTAAAATTATCACTAACGTCATCTCCTCTTCAGAGGCGATCCACGCCAAAGTTGGCGGGATCCTCCCGGAAACCGCCGCCCGCGAACAGCTCAGATATATCATCCCGGTGATTGAGGAAGCAACTAAGGACACCACTTACGACGCCATCGCCGTCACCCAAGGCCCCGGACTAATCGGCTCACTGCTGATCGGAGTCGAGACCGCTCGAACTCTCGCTTACGCTAAGCATATCCCCCTCATCCCAGTTAACCATCTGGTTGGGCACATTTACGCCAACTGGCTCTTGGAGAGCGAGCCGTCCTTGCCAGCCGTGGTCCTGATCGCTTCTGGTGCTCATTCGGATCTGATCCTGATGCAAGGACATGGCGATTGGACGTATCTCGGCGGTACTAGGGATGACGCCGCCGGCGAAGCTTTTGATAAAGCCGCCCGGCTCCTCGGCCTACCCTACCCCGGAGGTCCGGCTATTTCTAAAGAATCGGTCAATGGAAAAACTGGCGTTTTGAATCTGCCGCGACCGATGATTCACGACCACGGGTACGACTTTTCTTTCTCTGGACTAAAGACCGCTCTGCGGGTTTTGAACGACAAATCCAAAGTTAACGTCCCCGATGCCGCGGCTGAGGTCCAAGAAGCGATCGTCGATGTCCTGATCGCCAAGACTATCCGTGCCGCCAAAGAAAAAAACGTTAAATCAATTCTACTAGGCGGCGGGGTCGTTGCTAACCTGAGACTCAGGGAAAAACTGCGCACTAGCTGGGACGGAGACCTATTTATCCCCGAAATCAAACTATCAACCGATAACGCTGCCATGATCGCCGCGGCCGCTTTTTACAATAATCACCCCGTCGATCCCCTATCGATCCATGCTGACTCCTCACTCTCCTTGCAAAACTAAACCCCAAATGTATAATTAAGCCAGATTAAAGGTGTTGACCGGGCTAGTCCCCCGCGAGCCGCGAGAAGAACCCGTAAGGCAGTAGAACTCGCAAAATATTTTGCTACAGCAAGATAAATTAAGAAGGTGTGCCTCTCCCAGTGATCGAGGCCCCCTTTTGCCAAATAGGCAAAAGAAATAAAGGTGGTACCACGGCCCCGGCCGTCCTTTAAGATTAAAGGACGGTTTTTTGATGCCTGAATTAGATAAGAACTACCAACCAAACGAAGTCGAACCACGGATTTACTCCTGGTGGGAGAAGTCCGGCTTCTTCACGCCCACGATCGACCCTAAGAAAAAACCGTTTGTAATTACTCTGCCCCCGCCCAATGTCACGGGTGACCTACATCTTGGGCACGTCGCCTTCCTGACCGACGCCGACATCTTTGCCCGGTACTACCGTATGACGGGCCGACCCACCCTGCTACTTCCTGGAACCGACCATGCCGCTATCGCCGCCCAAGTAACGGTCGAGAAACTCTTGGCCAAAGAAGGCCTGACTAGAAATGATCTGGGGAAAGAAAAATTTTTAGAGCGGATGTGGGAATTTATCAATAAGTACCAACCTAGGATCTTAGAGCAGATGAAAGCCGTGGGGGTATCGGCGGACTGGACTCGCACCAGATTCACGCTAGACGAGGGACTGACTAAAGCGGTCAAAAAATTCTTCGCCGACCTACAAAAAGACGACTTACTTTACCAAGCCGACTACATCACCACCTGGTGCCCCCGGTGCCAAACAGTACTAAGTGATCTTGAGAACGTCCATCGCGAGGAAACGGGGTCACTATGGTATATCAAATACGGCCCGCTGACCGTCGCCACCACCCGTCCCGAAACGATGCTGGGCGATACTGCTGTCGCCGTCCATCCTGATGACAAACGATACCTTGCCCTGGTTGGGAAAACTGTCCCCTTACCGCTTATGGATCGAGAGATACCGGTTATAGCCGACCCGTCGGTTGATCCCAAGTTTGGAACTGGCGCGGTCAAACTCACCCCCGCGCACTCGGAAATCGATTACGAGATCGCGGAACGGCACAAATTACCTGGGGTGGTCGTAATTGATCATCTCGGTAAAATCACCGAGAGTGGCGGGGTTTATCAAGGAATGCGCATTAACGCCGCTCGGGCCAAGATCGTGGAAGACTTGACGGCCCTAGGACTTATCAAGAAGACCGAAGTTCACGTCCACTCCGTCGGTCACTGCGAAAGATGCGACACCGTGACCGAGCAACGGGTGACCAAACAGTGGTTTATCAAAATGAAGCCACTGGCCGAGCCGGCTCTCAAAGCGGTCCGTGAAGGTAAAATCAAGATAGTTCCGGAATCACAAACCAAGGTCTACTACCACTGGATGGAAAATATTCGGGATTGGCCGATCAGCCGTCAGCTGTGGTGGGGGCACCCTATTCCCATTGCGGGGTCAACCGACACCTTGGATACCTGGTTCTCCTCGGCCCTGTGGCCGTTTGCGACTCTGGGCTGGCCAGATAAGACTAACGATTTGGAGTACTTTTTCCCCACGACAGTTATGGTAACGGGCCGGGATATCATCTTCTTCTGGGTAGCGCGGATGATCATGAGCAGTTTGTATGAAACCAAGCAGGTTCCGTTTGAAACTGTTTACCTAAACCCGTTTATCTTGGACGAAAAAGGCCAAAAGATGAGTAAGACCAAAGGCAACGTCCTCGATCCCCTGCCCATCGCCGAAAAGTACGGCATGGACGCCCTGCGGATGTCGCTCGTGGTCCAAGCCCCAGCCAATGCCAATATGCGCTTGTCGGAGGCTAAGATCGCCGGGATGAGAAATTTTGCTAATAAAATCTGGAACTCGGCCCGCTATGTCTTGGCCTACGAAGGGGAAATCGCCACCAAGATAAACAATGATGACCAAAAGATCCTGGACCGCCTGACCAAACTGGAAAAAGAAACCACCTACGCCATCGAACACTTCCGCATTAACGAGGCCGCTGAAAGCCTATACGAATTCTACTGGCATGAGTTTTGTGATATCTATCTCGAGAGCACCAAAGATCGTCGCGCCGAGGCTCAAGAGAGCTTGACAGAGGTCTTAGCGCGCTCCCTGACACTACTTCATCCTTTCATGCCGTTTGTCACGGAGGAAATATGGCAAAAATTACCTGGCCAGGCGGGTTCTCCCCTTATGTTAGCGCCTTGGCCCGCTACGAAAAGCTAATCGGGCTGGTATTGATTGTCGCGCTGGTTGCCGGCCTTAAATTCTGGCCCCACGCTTCCCTAGCCGAGCTCACGACCCAGGCTGAAGCAGCTTACCAAAAACAGGATTTCCAGACCGCCTTTGCTAAGCTACAAACTGCATCCGCCCTCTCACCATCGACCTATAGTATTCATTTAGCTCTGGCCAAAGTCTACGAGGCAGTTTTCGACTATGACCAAGCCCTCTCCGAGACCGAGGTCGCTTACTCGCTAGCGCCCGTCCTCGACCTTAAGGAGGAGATCGAACGGCTGACCCGGTTACGGGGGGAACCAGCCAGTTTGCGCTCTCTTCTGGCCAGTACTTCAGCCACGCTGACCCGGCACCCCGATTTCCGGGACGCTTGGGTCAGATCCGCCTATCTAAATTACCGTCTGCAAGACTTTGTGGCCGCAAAAAAAGCGCTTACTCGCGCTTTAGAGATCGACCCCAACTATGAACCGACGCTTAAGCTGAAGGCTCTTCTGCCTTAGCTTCAACCCCCTCGCCCTCGGACCCCTCAGCTCTGGCTTCCGCCTCAGTTTCAGAAATAACTTCCGGACCGGTCGCCACCTCTTCGACCACTTCCTCCACGACTTCTTTCATCTCGGCAGTTTGCATAACCAAAATGTTTTCCTCAGGATCAACCTTAACTTCGACTTTGTCGTGATCGTAATCTAAGTCCCCGACTTTGATCGTCTGACCGACTTCAAGCAGCTTAGTGACGTCAATTTCGAATTGGTGTGGGATGTCGGCTGGAAGAGCTTCAACCTCGATTTCGCTAAGGGTTTGGATGATGAGACCTTCCCCGCGCGTCTCTAACTCGTTCTCCCCGGCCAATACGACTGGCACGTTAGCAGTGGTTTTTTCTTTGAGGTTCACTTGGTACAAATCGACGTGATAGGCCGAGCTGGTGACCGGATTTTTTTGAACTCCGTGAATAAGCACCGGCCTGGTCGCCTCTTCCCCGTCGACACTAACGTAAACGATCCCCGTCTCGCCGGCTTGGCGCCAGATAGTTCGAAAATCCTTTTCGTTAATTTCGATCGAGGTGGAGTTTAGCCCCTTGCCATAGATATTAGCCGGAAGATTTCCGGACTGACGAAGTAGTTTAACTTGTTTGCCAAGTAAGGTCCTGCTCTTGGCGGATAAAGTGAGTTTTTCCACGACTGGGACATTCTAACCTGGTAGGGGCTAAAGGGTCAAGGGGTGTTAGGAGTTGATCGAGAAAAGGTTGCCGGACGCACCGGGTTCTGGGGACTCACGGACTTTGAGGGCTTGTTTCATATTACCCTTAAATTTCTTGAAGTATTCCCGGACCGCTAAGACGTCGTCGGCGGAGACTGGTCCAGCTGAGAGGAACTTTTTTACTTCGTGACCTTCCATGTCGGTTTGGATCGAAGCCGCCACGGCCGCCCCTAGTCCGTAGAACAAGACGTGTTCCCGACCGCACCGGCCACAAGTGTAGTGCGCCACCAGGCTAGACTCAGCTTCTTTGACCACCTCAAAGCGCGCTTTATCAAACGGGGCTTGGCAACTGCACACGAAGTAACCGCTGAATTGATCTTCTAGGTGTTTGAGGAATTTCTTGTCCATATAGAACTATTATATCTCAGGGCGCAACAGTCAGATTAAATTCGCGGTCGGAAGACAGGTCGGAGTTAAACCGCGCCGAGTAGGAGTTGAGGTTGGATCCGTTTTGGGGCGTGATTTTTAGGAAGGTGGGGGTGTCAAAATTGATCGAGAGGGGCCACTTATCTGCTCCGGCTTGTTTCTGTACTAGCAAGTGGTACTGAGACTCCCGGGCAATCGTGGGCAGTTTCATGGGCAGAGCGTAAGTTAGGATTAGTGTTTTCTTGGACTGACTGGGAACTTCGAAGAAAACACTAAAGACCGTTTTACCATTTTCCTCGCTGGTGACCACCGCGGGCGCCTCCTTGACGTCACTCATCTCCAGCTTTTGGAGACTAGCCCCTTTGGGAACGTAAACTCGTAAGAAATCCTTGTAGCGCCCCGAAGGCCAGGTCTCGGTGGTGGCGGTGTGCTCATAAAGTAAGGTCAGCTGAGCGCTCAGAACGCCGTTCTTATCGACCGCGACACGGTAATTGGCCTGATTTTTAACAAAGTAGTTGGCTTTGTTACCACCCAGGTTGGCGTCCACGGTCATCAGATAATCATCAACCCGACCACTTCTAACTTCGCTGACCGATCCAGTCTGAGCAATCGCCCCGTCCCAATTACTTTCCGCGAGTAACCCTTGAGCTACCGGATCGTTGGTATTAAGTAAGAGGTGCTTACCAGCGAGCGAGGTTTGCAAAGCGTTGAAAACCGCCGGCCAAGTTTCTGGCTTGCTATGCAAGATCCT
>JBBROZ010000011.1:0-23391 GCA_038228785.1 Patescibacteria group bacterium | reverse complement strand
GGCCAAAGTTGTCGTAGGGACCTCACTTGGAACCACGCACGGAGTATTTCATTGGGAACTGGTGTCAGTCAGCCCTCTTCGGGGACGGCTGTGCCCAATCGCTTATTTCGATCCAGCCTCGCGGCGAATAATCGAGCGAATCTGGGATCAAACTCGGCCTGAGGATAATGGTCATATGAAGCAACAATTCCCCGATATTTGTAGTGGGGCTTATCTAGCCAAGGTCGATTAAATAACCCACCTTAAAAATTTAATACTGAACTTGTTGGATGAAAGATAGATTGGGCAGTGGCCAATAGCGCACCCAAGCTCGCCCGATGATGAGACTCTTATCAACGATCCCAAATTCTCTAGAATCTGAGCTGTGATTGCGGTTATCACCCAGCACAAAATATGAATGGGCTGGAATGCTCAGCTCGTCGCCGTCTTTTAGTAAAGCTTCTGGTAGCGTGGGAGCCCCGTTAGTATATGTTTCGTTAAGGGTCAGTCCGGACGGGAATTTATCGGAAGTGATGACGACTCGTCCACCAACCAATTTTACTTTCTCACCTGGCAAACCAATAATTCGTTTGATGAAATCGATAGACTGATTGGGCGGGGATTTAAAAACTATGACGTCGCCTCGCTCGGGCTCGTGGAAGCGGTAGGAAAGCTTGTCAGTTAGGATGTACTGAGAGTCTTGGAAGGTCGGCTGCATTGACTCTCCTCTAACCTGATGGGGTTGAAGTAGAAATAGATAAACGGTGATAAAGATCGCAATTGCGATCACCACAGTTTCGATTATATCCATTAAAAAAGCGCTTAGTGCTCGAGCCACGCTTTAAGTGTAACAGTCCAGGGTTTTGGTAGACAAGGGTAAAACTTCGACAAGAAGTATCTCATTTGATAGAATTCTCTGGCCAAGATCATACGTTTTCGGCTCAGCCCGGCGCCTCCCATATCCGCCGAACATTTATAATTATTTGGGACGGTTGGCTCAGCCGCAACGCCTTCGGCTACCCGCTGAGCCCATATTATTTAACTTGGACGGTTGGCTCAGCGGTAGAGCGCCTCGTTCACATCGAGGAGGTCAGTGGTCCGATTCCACTACCGTCCACCAAAGCTGGATTATGATAATTAAACTTTTTTTCATCTCAGGACTAGTCTTTATTGGCGGAGTCGTGGCCGTTAATTTATTTCGTTTATCAGAGACCCCGCCACCCTCCGCTATCTCCAATGCTAAAAGTGTCAGTTTCCCCGCTTCTGACGGGGTCAGTATCCAGGCCGACTGGTTTGCCTCCACGCGAACGAATGCCCGGACGGTGGTGTTAGTTCATATGCTAGGTCGGGATCGACATAGTTGGGGAGTGCTGCCAGACAAACTGCGGGTCAAGGATTTCGCGGTTTTGGCTCTTGACCTAAGGGGTCATGGGCAGTCGGTCGCGGGTACGGTAGGCGCGCTAAATTTCGCTGATTTCTCAGATAATGACTGGAGCAAAGTCAGACTAGATCTTCAGGCGGCCCTAAGTTTCTTAGCCGATCAAAAGATTAGTCCGGCTCAGGTTAGTTTGCTTGGGGCCAGTATTGGAGCCAACGCCGCTCTAATTGCGGCGGCGGACACCCCGGCCCTTCGTTCGGTCGTATTATTATCCCCGGCGGAGAATTATCACGGACTGATGTCTTACCCCGCGGCTTCTAACTACAAAGGTCGGCGGGCGCTTATTATCGCTTCCTCTGAAGATACCCCGTCATACCCCGATAGCCAGAAAATAGCCGAGCGGATTGGCTCGCCGGCGAACTTCGTCGGACAAAACAAGCTGGGGCATGGCACCGAGATGCTGGCGACCGATCCGAGTCTGGCCGACCAGATAATTTCATACCTGCTCACTAACTAGCTAATTTCCAGATTAGAAGCTAAAATTTAGGGGTGCCAACCTTACGTCAAGTATTCCTAAATTCCTTCGCCCAAATCATCGGTAAAGTAATCACAGCTGGGTCAACTTTTATCATCACCGTTTTGGTGGCTAGAAGCCTCGGTCAAGGCGGATTCGGGGAATTTACCCTCATGACCACTTACGCGGCCATGTTTTATATCGCCGCCGACTTCGGGTTTAACGCCATCGCCTTAAGATTGGCTTCGGGAGATGAGACCAAGTTGCGCTCGAGCTATGCTAGTTTACTGGGACTTAGGACCATCTACGGGGCGGGGCTGGTGTTCATCGCTTTAGCGGTCCTATCTTTTTTTCCGTATTCACCGATCTTAAAGCTAGGGACGATCGTAACGATTCTGACGATCCTGACCCAATCGCTATTTACGAGCGCTAACCTAGTGTTCCAATTTCGCTCGCGCTATGATTTGTCGGTAGTGGCCTCGTCGGTTGGGGCTTTGATAAATCTGGCGCTAATATATCTGTTATCCCAGGGTAGTTTGAGCTTGCTCGGGATCGCGGCAAGCTACGTCGCCTCAGGAGTCGCGATGGCGGTCGTGGCCCTACTCTTGGTGCGAACGTTAATCGGTCGGGTCGGTCCCAGTTTTGACAGTGCCGAGTGGGCTAGGCTAACTTGGTTAACACTGCCGGTTGGGTTGACCCTACTATTTAATCTAGTCTATTTCCGGGCCGATACCTTCATCCTATCTTTTTACAAACCGACGACTGAGGTCGGGATATACGGAGCAGCTTACAAGTTTTTCGAAGTAGCCCTGGTACTCCCAACCTTTTTTATGAACGCCTTATACCCGCATCTAATCAAATCCTACGAGGAGAATCGCGATCACTTTCGCCAGATGGTCCGCTACTCAATACTCGGGTTGGCGGGGGTGGGGACTTTTGGCGCTGCGCTCGGGGTGATGCTCTCACCATGGTTTTTTAGTCTCGTTTATCAGGGTAAGTTTGACGAGTCGGTGCTGCCGTTTCAAATCCTGATTGCTAGTCTGCCGATTTTTTTCCTAAGCAGTCTGTACATGTGGCTGATGCTGATCTTGAAGCGCCAAAAGACCATGGCCTTAGTCTATGCCGGTGGAATGCTGATCAACATCGCCTTAAACTTGTATTTCATCCCGCAATTTTCTTATCTGGCCGCGGCGATCACGACTGGAGTCTCCGAAGCCTTGATACTCCTGCTGACTTACTACTTATCTAGAGACTGGAAGTCGACCGAGAAGCCATCTCAATCGGTATCTGAGGAGAGGTTGGTCTAGAGCTTGGAAATATGAAAATCGCACTACTTAGTAATGAATATCCACCCGAGACCGCGTTTGGGGGTATCAGTACCTACGTCAGTTATCTAGCGCGAGGTTTGGTCCAGGGGGGTCATGAGGTGACCGTGGTTAGTTTGTCACTAGACGGGGACAAAGAGGGAGATGACGAGGGCGTAAGGGTCATTCGTTTAGCTAGACCCAGCTGGCCGCTGCTATCAGCTTTTGGCTGGGAATGGCGCGCGGCCGAGCGGCTAGAGCGCTTAGTTAGAGAAGAAGCGTACGAAATCATTGAGGCTCCTGCTTGGACCGGTCAAGCTTTTTTTTACCGCCGTCGGTTTGGTGCGCCCCTAATTTTGCGTCTTATGACCCCCTATCCTAAGGCGACCGAATTTGGATCTCGTCCCGGACTGCTGCGGCGAGTCAAGACTTCTTTTATGGAACGCCATACACTAGGCAAAGCCACTTTACTGTTATCTTTGTCAAAATCGATCGGCGATGAGTACGTGAAATTGTACGGAGTCGATCCTACCAAAATCCGTTTGGCCCCGATTGGGATCCCTCAACCTAAAAATCTAGACATTAAAACTGACCCCAACCTAATTTTATTTCTAGGACGACTGGAACCACGCAAGGGGGTCGACCTGTTGATACAAGCTATGCCTGCGGTCTGGTCAGCTGTTCCGTCCGCTCGCCTGACTCTAGTCGGGAAAGATCAACCTTTAGCTCCCAATGGCGTTACTTACGGCGCGTGGGTTAAGGAGATGTTTTCGGCTGAGGAGGTTTCGAAGATACTTTTCACGGGCTTTGTCAGCGACCAGGAGCGCGAAAAATACCTGGCTCGCTGTGCTCTTTTGGTGGCTCCGAGCAGGTATGAATCATTCGGACTTATTTATCTGGAGGCGATGTCTTACGGGAAGCCAGTCATCGCAACTCATAATGGTGGGGCCGACAGCATAATTTCGGACGGGGAGAATGGTTTTCTAAGTGACCTGCTATCGACTTCTTTAGCAGAAAATATTATCAGAATGCTTACTGATAAGATGTTAGCGCACTCGATGGGGCAAAAAAGTCAGGAAATATTCAACTCGAAATTTACTACGACGAAAATGGTTGATACCACACTTAAGTATTACCAGGAGGCGTTGCGTAAATGACCAATATCGCCGGCATCGACCTAGAGTTATGGGAACTGCGCACGGGGTCGACAGTCATGGACTTAGGAGCGGCTAGTGGGGTCATTGCCGAGCAGTTGGCGAAAGAAGGCTTCCAGGTGAAAGGTGTGGAATACGATCACAAGTTGGTGGCGGATTGGCAAAGCCAGCCCCACCATAAAAATGTTGAGATCGTCCAGGGCGACGGGCGTCATCTTCCCTACCAGGAGAACGAGTTTGACGCTGCTATCGCACTGGAAGTTCTGGAACACATCCCTGACACCGAGCAAGTGTTAGCGGAGTTGGCGCGCGTCATCAAGTCTGGCGGAAAGCTGGTTATAGGAGTCCCCACTGCTTGGAGCGAGAGGATTTTTTATAAACTTAATCCAGATTTTGCCAAGCAGGCCGATCATTGCCACGTCTTTACTAAGGATTTTTTAACTAAAAGCTTGGAGCAGGCGGGATTCAGGGTATATTCATCTCGAGGGGAGAACTCTGAATACACCTGGTTATGGTTTGGGCTGGCAATGGGGCGGGTACCGTTTCACTTCACCGGTAAAACCTACCGCGAAAGCTGGTGGGAGAAAGTTTACTGGAAAGGCTTTAAACTATTAGAGGTCCTAGGTTGGCGCAGGTTGGTTGAAAAGATCGGAAACCAGTTATGGCCGCGCAGTTTGTATCTATATGCCAAAAAGATTTGAGATAAGCGAGCTGCAGCGCCGGCTCATCAAAAACTCAGGGTTCAATTTTACTAATCTAGCTATCACCAGTATCGCTAGTTTCTTGGTTTCGGTGGTTATTGCCCGCACCCTGCACCCAACGGAGGCCGGAATTTATTTTTATCTGGTGTGGCTGATTGGGACACTTAGTTTAATCATCAATTTGGGCTTGCCCAACACGCTGACCCGTTTTATCTCGGAAGCTCAGTCAAGAAGTGACCGGACATTACTCCAAACGCTACTGAGCCGGGCGAGTGTTTTTACGATCGGCTGGGGAGTCTTAGTTAGTTTGATAGTACTCGGATTAGCCCCTGTGCTGCCCTTACAAGAAAGTGCTCGGCCATATCTTTGGATTATCCCATTGGCAAGTATTTCCTTGGCCTTATCGACAACGTTCGGTTCAGTAGTGCTAGGCCTTCAGAAAATAAAGTATCTAGCGCTTGCGGCGCTAGTTTCTCAACCCCTGCTGGTAATATCGCTATATTTTCTGGCCCAAGTGGCCAATTTAACTGGTCTGATCCTGGTAACGGGCGCAAGCTACTTGGTAACGGCGTTTATTTTGTACTGGTCGTTTAGGACTGATATGTCCTGGCCTACCAAGGCTTGGGATGAGACTAAGAGGCGGTTTATAAGTTACGCCAAGACGGTCTCGGCGATTACTTTTATTGACGCTATAGTTTGGCAAAGATCGGAGGTCTTGTTCTTAGGGGTTCTGTCTGGTAGCGAGGCCGTGGCTTATTATGCTGTGGCTTTCGGGTTAGCGGCGACGGCGATGAAACTGGTCCCGGGCGCTTTTTCCGGTATTTTGATGCCGGCCATTACCGAAACTTATTTGACCGAGGAGACATGGGTCTTGCGCCGGAGGTTTTGGCGCTCGACTGGGTTGCTACTCGCCCTCGTAATCCCGATGGTGGTGGCAGGGTATTTCTTAGCCCCCTTAGTAATTCCGTTACTTTACGGTCACAATTACCAGCCAGTTATAGATGTTTTTAGAATTGTTTTATTAGGCGGAGGATTTGGAGCCGTGGCGTCAGTTGCGGCGACGGTTTTTTATGGTACGGAGCGGCCGAACTTCATCCTCAAGTTCGGGGTCATGGTCGCTCTAATCAATATTGGGTTAGATTTTTTTCTGATTAATCAGTATGGACTAGTTGGTGCCGCCTGGGCCAATACCATCTCTCAAGCCGTTGGTTCCATCGGTGGCGTGGCTTATGCTGGATGGACCCTCAAATGAAAGTTTCAGTCATCATCCCAACCTTAAATCGCGAGCAAGTCTTAATCGATTCGATCCAAGAAGTGCTAAAGGATGATTATCCCAATTTTGAACTGATTATTGTCGACCAAACTGATGTCCACGAACCAGCGACTTCCCAAGCCCTATCAAAGCTGAGTTCTAAAGTAAAAATAATTAACGAGCCAGTCAAAAGTCTTCCTCATGCCAGGAATGTGGGCGTGGCGAATGCCACGGGTGAGATCGTTTTATTTTTGGATGACGACATCATTCCCAAGCTCGGGTTGATCGCGGCCCATGTGGCAAGTTATAGCGAACCAAGTATCGCTGGGGTCGGGGGACGAATCGTGGCAGACGGGGACCAGGGCAAACCAGAACCCAGCCGGATTGTGGAGATTTCCCCATGGGGAGCATTCCAAGATTATTTCTACGCCACGCACGTCGAAGATATTGGCACTGTCAGAGGAGCCAACATGAGTTTTAGGCGCGATATCTACATCCAAGCTGGTGGGTTCGACGAAAACTACATCGGTAACGCCATGCGGGAGGAGACTGACTTCTCGTTTCGAGTTCGGGGTTTGGGGTACAAGTTGGTTTTCGCCCCTACGGCTGAAGTTTTCCATCTCCTAACCCCTAGCGGGGGAGCCAGATCAGGAGACCGGGTCCGGCGCTACCAGACCTTTTTCCGTAACAATACTTATTTTTTCCTACGCCACTTCAACCCACTGCTGCTGCCGATATTTTGGTTGACCATGGGCAAGCAGTTTTTGGGATGTGTTGTCCGATTCTCCCCGTCGGCTCCTTTTCAGGGCGTAGCTCAAGCATTTGGTGATCTTAAACGGGGGCCTAAACTTTATGAAGATTTTATTCGTTAATCCTTATTACAAGCCGTACTTGGGCGGGATCGAGCGAGTTATTGAAAAGTTGTCTCGTGAGTTTCAAAAATCTGGGCACGAAGTCGGGGTTCTGACCAGCTTCGCTAAATTTCCAGGTCGTCAAATGACGGGCCTTCCCGCTAAAGAGGAGATTAACAAGGTGACCATTTTCCGTCGCCTTTTCTCTCCGCCAACTATTCCTTTCATCTCCGCTTCACCCGGGGCCGGATTTTGGGGTGAATTCGAATCGGTCTTGAATGATTTCAAACCAGATGTGATCCAGCTCATGAGCGATCGCTGGTGGCCAGTTAATTATCAGGTTTGGAGAAAGAGAGGGGCGGCTAAAGTTTTCTATTCGTTGTCTTTCCACGACCTCAATTTGTCCTGGCCAGCGAAGATATTAAAAATTCCGATTCGCTACTTTAATCACCAGCTAACCAACCTGGTTAACAAAACAATTGTGATAACTCGGCTAGAAGCCGGTAAAGTGCAAGCTACTTACGACACTAAACCGGAGCAGATAGTTGTCATTCCGTGGGGAGTAGGCCAACCAGTAACTTTTAAGAAAAACAGTAACATCACTTTACAAATTTTGGCTGTCGGGCGGATCAGTCGCCACAAGGGTCAAGATAAGTTGCTGCAAGCTTTTGCCCGGGGTAGGGCGGAATTTAAAGTTCCCGTAGAACTGGTGTTAGCCGGGTCGGACGAGGGTTTGTCTGATGAGCTTCGCCAAGAAGTTCGCCGCCTCGGGCTAGACCAACAGGTGCGGTTGGTAGGCGAAGTTAGCGATAGTAAATTAGAAGAGCTTTACCGCGCGGCAGATATTTTCGCGCTGACCCCATCTTATGAAGCTTTCGGGCTAGTTTTTCTAGAGGCCGCTAGTTATGGCTTACCGATCGTAACCTGGGACGTGGGGGCGATCCGCGAAGTTTTAGGAGATGAGGGGCTTATTTCTCCGGCGGGGGAGACGAGTAAGATCGCGGCCAATTTGATTAAGCTAGTTAATGGCCAAGTTCTTAGGCAAGAGTGGTCCAAAAAATCTCTTGAGCTGGCCCGACGATATTCGTGGGCCCAAACTGGGGCAGCCTTCTTGCAGGAGTACACCAGATGAAAATTTCCGTTATCATTCCCAATTACAACGGCGCCCCGACCTTACCGCTGGTGCTTGAGGCCTTACAAACCCAAAGTCTACCGGCTAGTGAGATCATTATCGTCGATGATGGATCGAGTGATAATAGTTTGGAAATTCTGAGTCGGTACCCCGAGGTTACAGTACTTCGCCAGTTTAACTCAGGCGCTCCAGTTGCTCGCAACAAGGCGATCCAGGCCGCCAAAATGGAGCTTATCGTCATGATAGATAACGACATCATCCCGACCCCTGATTTTTTGCGTAATCACCACGCTACCCATGAGCAGAATACTGACTCCAAAACGGCGGTCGTCGGTCTAACCCGCTGGGACCTAAGCCTCAAGCTCACTCCGTTTATGAGGTGGCTCGAGAATGGTGCCCAATTTGATTACCAACGTTTGGCGGGTAAGTCGGAAGTGGATTTTCAAGCCTTTTACACCAGCAATTTGTCGATCAAACGAGAGTTTATCGCCGAGAACTTGTTTGATGAGAGTTTCCGCTTACCCGGGGCTACAGCTTACGAAGACACTGAGTTGGGATACCGACTAAGCGATCTCGGCATGAAGCTGTATTTTAACCCGTTGGCCTTGGCCTACCATCATGAGCAGAAAAATCTGTCTCAAGTCGCTAAGCGCCGTTTTAATGAGGGTCAGATCTCTAAGCTGTTGTATGCTAAGTATCCGGCCATCGCCAACTACTTCCGAGAAGACTTGAAAAACCTAATTTCACCGCTACTTAGGAGCGCTCTGGGAGTGCCAATCGTTTGGCTAGCTAAGCTACTCGAAAATCGGCTTTACGCGGGACCTATCTTTTGGCTGGCGCTTCTGCGAAGCTATGAACAGGGTAAATATGCGTCTCGTTAGTCTTATTTTTCTGATTATTATCGCTCTGACCCCGCTTGGCGAATTGGGGAGAATCCCCTTTGTTTTAGAAAAGTCTTATATCTACCCAAATGACATCCTGATCCCCCTACTGCTGTTGGTTTGGGTCACTTATCGCTTGGCTGTTAGCAAGAATCTTCAGGTACCGAGCCTGGTCAAACCGATGGCATTAGTACTTGTCGTTTCAGCCTTTTCCTTGCTAGTGGCTAAAGCCAATCTGAGCACGCCACAGTTTATCGTGAGCGCGCTTTATCTGGTCCGCTTGACCGAATACCTGGCTCTTTATTGGGTCGCTTGGGATTTAGTACAACGGAGCGGAGAAGTCGGAAGTTGGGTCAAAGTTCTACTGGGTGTATCGCTGAGTATGGCTCTAACGGGATTTATCCAACTAGTGATCGTGCCCGACTTTGGCTTTGCGGCCCAGTATGGCTGGGACCCGCATGTCGGGCGACTACTTGGGACATTCTTCGATCCGAACTTTATTGGCGGGTTTCTAAGCCTTGGTTTGGCCCTGGCATTAGGGCTGCTAACCTCCCACAAAACCACGCACCGCGGGTGGTTGATGAGTTTATCTTTAGTACTGTTCGTGGCGATCGTCTTAACCTTTTCTCGGAGCGGGTATTTGGCCTTAGGCGCAGTAGTGGTGGTAATGGGGTGGCTGCGGGCGCGCTGGTTGATCGGTCTGGGCTTGATCGGCTTCGCCGTGGCCTTACTACTGATTCCACGTATTGGAGAGCGCTTAACGGAAGGTGTAGATCCGGGAGAGTCCGCCAGTTTTCGTTTTTCCAGTTGGAGCAACGCGATTACTGTCTGGCAGTCTAGTCCACTAATTGGAATTGGTTATAACACTTACCGCTATAGCCAAGATCGGTTGGGACTAGCCGAGCTGACCCAATCGGGAAACGCCGGGGCCGGAGCCGATTCTAGTTTGCTGTTCATTCTAGCCACGACCGGAGTAGTGGGATTGACAGTTTGGCTATATTTACTGTGGCGAGTTTGGCTGGTCGGTTGGCATAACCTTAAGCGAGGCGGGGTCCTGGGAGCAGTTCTACTGGCTAGTTTGGTGGCGCTAATTATTCATAGCCAATTTGTAAACTCGCTATTTTTTATTTGGATGATGTTATGGCTGTGGGTCTTGGTCGGTTTGAGCGAGGGAGAAAAAGTTGTTTAGTAATATTTTGTTACTCCTCACTATTGTTGCGGCTCCACTTTACGTGGTGCGGTTTAATATCGGGCCGTTGCCGTCGACCTTACTTGAAGTTTTAATCTTAGGAACACTATTTAGTTACGGTTTGGAAACACTCTTGAAAAGGCCGGCCTTAAGTGACATCAAGACGCGCTTTTCGTCCAATCTAACCGGGCCAGCAGTAGGACTGGTGCTGGTCGGGTTATTGGCGGTGGTAGTAAGTCCTAATTGGTATGCGGCCCTCGGGCTGTGGCGAGCTTATATCTTGGAGCCCGTCTTGATATTTTTCGTGGTTCTAGACAAATTGCGCCAAGAAAAAATAAATCTTCCGATAATCCTGGCTTGGCTATTGTCCGCAACGTGGGTGGCACTTCTGGCGTTACTGCAAAAATTTACCGGAGCTTTCACCACCCCTGAGTCGTCCCACGAACTTACCCTTGGGCGGGCTGCGGCAGTTTTTAATAGCGCCAATGATGTGCCGCTTTTCTTGGGCCCCATTGCCGCGGTTGGAGTAGCTTTAGTGCGAAAGCGCCATTGGCTGATCTTACCCCTACTACTGATCTTTACAGCCGTATGGGTCAGCGGTTCGCGTGGCGGAACGGCGGCGCTCGGAGTAGTGGAAACACTATTTTTTGTCGGTTGGCTTTGGTCCAAGCTTCCAGATACTTGGACTAGAATAGCTCGCAAAGTCGGGGTTGGTTTAGCGGTTTTAGGCGTGGCCTTAAGCGCTTATTTTTTCATCGGAATATCATCTTTCACCCCCGAGAAAAAAATAGTCTATCCCAGGCCCTATAGTGGCACGGGAGAAGTCAGACTGTGTTTGTGGGAGGGGACGAGGAATTTGTTGGCAGCACATCCGTTCTTTGGAGTGGGGCTGGGTGGATTTCGCGCTCTTTATCCCAGTTTTAGAACTTGTGATTCTGAAGAGTTAGTCTATCCTCATAACCTCATCCTAAATATCTGGGCCGAATTAGGACTAGCGGGGTTGGCTATTTTTGGTTGGATTTATTATCGCTGTTTTCGGATGATCGTTTCTTCTCCAACCTCGCGTTTGATCAAGCTATCTTTAGCCGGAGCTTTGATTTATAGCCTGGTGCACGGATTGGTTGACGTGCCCTACTTCAAAAACGACTTGAGTTTCGAATTTTGGTTACTGCTGGCGGTAATCGTGGCCGTTAAGGAGCGTAAGTTACAGTCCTGGTAACTTTGGTCTGATTGCCGGCGTCGTCGGTGGCGATGATGGAGATAATATTGGCCCCAGGTGTAGATAATGTTACTACTCCGGAAAAACTGCCGTCCGCTCCCACAATCTGCTGTTGGTCGTTGATGGTGACCACAGTTCTAGCATCACTTTTGCCGTTAACAGTCAGGTATTGATTGGTCACGGTGGCCCCGTCGACGGGATCGACCAAAGTCATTTTGGGAGCGACGGTATCCAGAATAATTGCGACCGGGTTGCTCTCAAGAGATTCATTGCCAGCCCCGTCTTTGGCTTTGGCTGAGAAGCTATTACTACCCTCTTTTAGGATAATATTTTTGAAACTAAAGACTCCGTCATTACCCACTAGCTGCTCGTCTAATTTAAGACCATTCCTTGATAGAGTCAGTGTCGACCCCGACTCAGCATTCCCGCTCACGGTGGTTTTGGAGCTATTGGTATAAGCCGGAAGTGAGTCTAACCTGGGCGCTGGTGGCGAGGTTTTATCGACTGCGGGTGCTGAGATGTTACTTCCTTTGACCCCGTCCCAGAAATTACTTAAATTAGCCAGCAAGGTCAGTCCCCACACACTCATAATCACCAATACCACTAAACTAATGAGCGCGTAGGCGGCAATACGCTTACCGCCGTTATTTTTTCGAGAGCTATATTTTCTGGCCCGGTATATCTTCATAATTTGGTGCTGGCGAGTGGATTTGAACCACCGACCCACGCTTTACGAAAGCGTTGCTCTACCACTGAGCTACGCCAGCAGGCTGAGCCTGCTGGCGCAACACACTGCCCTGGCAGTGTGGAGACACCAGCGAGCTTGATCTGGAGTATAAGTAAGTTAATACACCAGGTTGGGTGGATCTTACCCTCTTATCAATATTTTATCAAATAAATAAGCGAAGGGCCCGGTAATTGATGTTATCTTTTACCGGGCCCGGGAATCCAACCTGACTGCAGGGTATTTAGTACCAGTTTACGAGGTAGTACCCAGTAATCTGATACGCGCGTGCGAGGTCGCCTCCGACGAAAACATCGATCCAATTGCCTTTGATGTCTCCGCCGGTGTCGGTGGCCTGGAAAGTTCCTAGTCCCTGGATGACGACGGTTGCGCCGAGCGGAATTACCCGCGGATCGACGGCCACTTGTCCCAGGGAAACTTGAGCGCCGCTGGCGGTTCGACCGCAGTACGGCGGGCAGGTGTAGCCGGTGACGCGGAAGCTAATGCCCCCTTGTGCCGAACTAGCGCTAGGAACTGGTTTTTGTGCTGTGACCACTGGAGTTCTTACCACGTCCGCAGCGGGTTTCGTCCTTGGACTTAGGGAAGATGGGGCTCCAGCGGTCAGGGCGAGTGTTTCGCCCGGGTACACCAGACTGGGATTAGTTTCCAGACCCGGATTGATCCGGATCAGTTCCACTAGACTCAGTCCGTATTGCCCGGCGACAAGACTAGCTGTCTCACCGCCAAGAACAATGTGGGTTGTGGCTGGTATGGGGGCGGTGGTCTCGAACCGATTCGTGCGGTACGTGACCTGGGCCCTCATCTCGGGCTGTTCACTAACCATAGGGTTAGCGTCCAGCTGGGTGTTAGTGGCTGCCTGACGAGTACTAACTCGTCCCGGAGTATTCGTCGCCGTGGCTAGGGATAATCCAACTAGCAACACGCCTGCGAATACGATCGGTAGCAGTCCGACAACTCTTCCTTTCAGAACCCTCTCCTTGATTCCTGGACAGTGCAGGTTGGGTACCCACAAAAACCGTTCTAAGATTAACAGGCACTGTCAAGTTTTTTCAACAAGCAAGTTGGGAAATTGGAGCGGGTAGCGGGAAGTATCTGCCTGCGGCAGTGCGAACCCGCTTCGAGAATATGGAGCGGGATACCAGAATCGAACTGGCGCCTCCGCCTTGGGAAGGCGGCATACTACCACTGTACTAATCCCGCTAGTAACGGGAGAATTTTAGCAAAGTCGACCCGTCCCCACAATGTGAGGTTTATTTTGATAAAAGGGAATAAGTCCTACCTTACGGTATCTTTAAATTTTGGCCTGGCAGGATCAACGGCTTGCCGTTAGCGTTCCGGGCGATCGGGCTATTGGCCTGATCGATGCGGTACCACTCGTACCCTGAACCGTAGGCAGCGGTCGCGATATCCCAGAGGGTATCGCCAGCTTTGACGGAGTAGGTTGCACCGCTTTTAACGGTGGTGGTAGTGGACGCTCCAAGGACCGGTGCATTAGACGTATTAGCCTGAGTAGACGGAGCTGGTGCTTCCAGTTTGGGGATGCTTAGCACATTTCCGGTGTGAATGACACTGGGGCTAGCTAAGCGGTTCGCTTTGGCTAACTCAGTCCACTTATCGCCGTCGCCGTAGAATCTTTTGGCGATGGCGCTCAGGTTGTCGCCCCTAACTACCGTGTAAGTAGTGGGGAGAGAAACGTTTTGTGCTCCCAGGCTAGCGGGCTTGTCCGCGTTGACTGGAAATCCTTGGTTTTGGTTTACTTGCGCGCTCTGGGTTGATTCTGGAGTGATCGACGGGGCTTTGACTTTGTTGCCCGCGTTGAAAGCATTGAACACCAGGAAACCGCCCACAATGATGAGGAGCGCGGCTAAACCACTAGCAATGGTTGACTGCCGATCGCGAACGATCGTGACAATCTTTTCTTTCATAGATTTCTTTCTGGGCAGGGGAATAGTGATCGATCTCTCTGCAGTCGTGAATGCGCGTTTGTTCCTGGGTTATTTCACACCCCGGCTACGCTGGCGCTTGATAGTCTCTCTGGCTCTTTTTATTAGCGCATTAGTTATACACCGTTTGCCAGCTTCAGGCAAGACATAATTCCAGATTGAATGCTAGAATAAAACCTGGTAAGATCCCTCGGTCTGGTCCCGTAGTGAAGTGGCCTATCACGTCCCCCTGTCACGGGGAAGATCGCCGGTTCGAATCCGGTCGGGACCGCCAGATTCCTTTTTTTGTTAAAATTTAATTATGTCCAGCTTTACCAACGCTCAAGTCGCCGAATTGCTGAGTCAAGTTGCCGCCGCCTACCAGATCAAGGGAATCGGTAATGTTTTCCAGGTGCGGGCTTACGAAAATGCCGCTACCGCGATTGAACACTCCACCAGCGAGGTTAGCGACCTCTGGCAAGAAGGTCATTTGCAAGATATTCCCGGCGTGGGCCCGGCGCTTAACGAATACCTGAATGAACTATTTACAACCGGTAAGGCTAGTCATTTTGAAGAAGTTCTACGTGGTATCCCAGATTCAGCTTTGGTTTTTCTTAATATCCCGGGGGTGGGGCCTGAAACGGCCTTTAAACTAGCCCAAGAGGGCGGGGCCACCTCCATCGAAGACCTCAAATCCAAAATTGCCTCCCGGACTCTCAAAGAGGCTGGGTTTTCAGATAAAGCGCTGACAAACCTTCAGCGCGGTATAAGTCAGCTCCAAAGCCTCAGTACGAGGCTACTTTTGCCTCAGGCCATGGAGATAGCTGATGAACTCATTCGCGGTCTCAAAGAGGATTCTAGCGTCCTAGAGGCCTATCCTCTAGGCTCAGTTAGGAGAATGGTTGCAACCGTGGGCGACATTGATCTGGCGGTCTCGACCAAGGATGCCAAAAAAGTTATCGAGATCTTTACTCACCTGCCTCAGGTGCGAGACATTACGGATCAGGGAACGGAGAAAGCCTCGGTTGTACTTAAAAATGGTCTGCAGATTGACCTGTTGACCTCTAATCCCGAGCACTTTGGCTCAGCGTTGCAACATTTTACCGGCAGTAAGGCTCATAATATTCACCTGCGTGAGTATTCTCGCGAGCTTGGTTGGTCAATTTCGGAACATGGCCTCAAAAACCTCAAGACTGGGACTGTTTTCGAAGCTAGGTCTGAAGACGACGTTTATGAAAAGCTCGGGATGCAAGTCCCTCCCCCAGAACTCCGCGAGGACACCGGCGAGATTGAACTGGCGATCGCCCACCAACTGCCCCGACTGATCACCCAATCAGATCTGCGAGGCGACATGCACACCCACACCGCCTACTCTGACGGACAGGACAGTATCTCCGAAATGGCTGAAGCCGCTTCTAAATTGGGCTACAGCTATATGGCCAGTACTGATCATAGCTATCCCAATCTGGATTTCGATAAGAGGTTAAAGGATATTGAGGATTATAATTACTCACTTAAGATATTTAGAGTAATAAAAGGACTCGAAGTAAATATCACCACCGAGTCAAAACTGCAAGTTCCAGATAAGATCTTGGCTAAACATGAATTTAATACGGCTTCGATCCACTCAGGATTTGCCCAATCCAAAGAAGTTCTAACTGAGCGCGTGATTATGGCGCTAGGACACCCCCTGATCAGCATGATTAGTCACCCGACGGGCCGATTGCTGGGGGAGAGGCCTGGCTATGAGCTAGACTGGGAGAAAGTTTTCAATTCTGCCCTCCAGTACGATAAGATCTTGGAAATCGACGGCTTCCCCAATCGTAGCGACCTCCCAGATCAGCTAATCAGACAAGCCGTTAAGCGGGGTATTAAGTTGTCGATTGATACTGATGCTCACCAAACTGCTCATCTTACTCTTATGAACTTTGGAGTCGCTTTGGCGCGCCGTGGCTGGGCTACGCCTGATTTGGTGGTCAATGCCTGGCCCCAAGACAAGTTGCTGAAATACCTGGCCCAGCCTAGAATTAAATAATGATCCGACTTACCTCAGACGAAGTAAAAAAAATTGCCGCTTTGGCCCGGACCCACTTGAAGGAGACGGAGATAGCCAAATTTCAAACTGAGCTCTCCGAGATCATAGGTTACAATTCTAAGAAATTATCTGAGATCACGAAAACTCCGCTCATAGAATTTAGGCCGGGCGTCAGCTTAGGCCAAAGAGACGAGGCGAGGCCGTCCTTAACCTCAGAAGAGGCTCTGGCCAATGCGCCTAAGAGCGAGCGCGGTTTCTTTGTAGTGCCGAAGGTACTTGGGCAATGACGACTGATCTGGTACTAGGATTTGCCGCTGGCGCGCTGATCGGAATGGGGATCGCCCAATACCGAATTAACCAGATAAAAAGTAGCGCCGCAACTGATACTCTGACCGGCCTGTATAACCGGGCGTTTTTAGACAAGACTTTAGGTCGCCTTTTGGCTGGGGCCAGACGTGACAAGCAGGCGCTGTCAATTATGATGATCGATCTTAATCACTTCAAAGAAGCCAATGACCGATTTGGGCACCCATTCGGCGATCAGGTCCTAAAAGCCGCGGCCGAGGCGATGGTAGCCTCGCTTAGGCAATCGGATTTCATATTTCGCTACGGAGGGGATGAATTTTTGATTCTACTACCTCATACCACTCAGGTTGGCTCGGAACGCGTCGCTAAGAAAATCAAACGTAATCTGGATAATATCGTTCTTAAGACTCCGAAAGGTCAAGACTTCCAGGATATAGGAGCGTCAATTGGGATCGCTAGTTATCCTGAGCACGCTGAAGTGGACACAGTCTTACTTAAAGCCGCCGACGCAGCCGTATATCTGGCCAAAGATAAGAAAAATCATATCGAGGTTGCCAAAATTGAATCTTAAAGGACTGGGCATCACTGAAACTCTTCGAATGTTGCGCTCGAAGGAAATTAGCGCATTAGAGCTGGTCCGAGATCAGTTAACTCACATTGAGAAAATGGATCCTACATTCCGTGCCTACTTATTTGTTGATCAGCAGGGAGCGCTAAAAGAGGCGGAACAACGCGATCGTCAAGGAACATTCGATCTGCCTCTATCAGGCGTGCCTATCGCGATCAAGGATGTGATCTGTACCACCGATTCTCCAACTACCGCCGGTTCCAAGATCCTTCAAGGCTACGTCAGTCCCTACCAAGCGACCGTCGTCAAAAAACTCAAAGATGCTGGGGCGATCATTATTGGCAAAACCAACTGTGACGAGTTTGCCATGGGTAGCTCCACTGAGAACAGCGCTTACCAAAAAACGCTTAACCCGTGGGATCCGTCAACGGTTCCGGGTGGATCAGGTGGAGGTTCAGCAGCGGCGGTCGCCGCCGATCTAGCGGTAGCGGCGCTGGGAACCGACACCGGGGGTTCTATCAGGCAGCCAGCTTCATTTACCGGCACTGTCGGACTCAAGCCCACTTATGGCCGGGTTAGTCGATACGGGGTGGTGGCCCTGGCCAGTTCCCTGGATCAGGTGGGCCCGGTCACTAAAAATGTTACCGATGCAGCCATACTACTTGCGGTAATCGCTGGGGCCGATGAGAATGACGCCACCTCGACTCAGGAAAAAGTAGCCAATTACTCTCGTGATCTGGATAAGCTCAAAATAAAGGGTCTTAAGATCGGTCTACCGAAGGAGTATTTTGGATCCGGGGTGGACGAGGAGATCAAGGAGCAAGTTCAGGCTGTTGCGAAGAAGTTAGAGGATTTAGGTGCAGCCGTCGATTGGGTTAGTCTGCCGACCTCGGAGCAGGCGCTCAGTGTTTACTATATTATCCTACCTTCTGAAGCCAGCTCCAACTTGGCTCGCTACGACGGTATTCGTTACGGGGCTCGGGCTCAAGCGACTTCGGCACTGGCTACTTACCTGAAATCGCGCGAAGCTGGTTTGGGAGCGGAGCCAAAGCGGCGGATCATGCTTGGGACCTACGCCCTGTCGGCGGGCTACTTCGATGCTTATTACAAAAAGGCGGTCCAAGTACAGCAACTCATCAGAGACGACTTTGATCAGTCGTTCAAGAAGTTTGATCTGCTGATAAGCCCGACGACTCCCACCACCGCCTTCAAATTTGGCGCACGGACGAGCCCATTAGCTATGTATATGAATGATATTTTGACGCTACCTTCCAACCTGGCTGGAAATACCGCCATCTCTATTCCGATTGGCCTAAGTAACGGCCTTCCCGTGGGGATTCAGGTAATTGGTCCGCACTGGAGCGAAGAGGTGGTCTTGCAGACAGCAAAACAAATTGAAAACTTGGTGAAATTTAGAGGTTTAAATGGGGATATTTAGCTGGCTTTTTAAAGGAAGTTTTGAGAAACGGGGACATCTAACAGATTGGGACCGGGATCAGGCCCGCGCTCGTTGGGCCGCCGTGGAGGAACAGTTGCGACTAGGTAAGCCATCAAATATGAAAGTTGCCGTCATGGATTCAGATAAAATAATCGATGATCTGCTGAAGGTTCTTTATCCTGATACCCAAACAATGGGCGAGAGATTAAAGCTAGCTCGAGATCAGTTTCGCGAATACAAGACTTATGACGAGCTTTGGCAGGCCCACAAAACCAGAAATGCGATGGTCCACGAAGCTAGTTTTGAATTGCCCAATTTTGAAGCGATCTCAGTAATCGGGAAGTATCGCAATGCTCTTAGGGAGTTTGGCGTATGAAATATGAACCGGTAATTGGACTCGAAATCCATGTGCAACTAGCGACCAAGACGAAAATGTTTTGTCGGTGTTCGGCTGACGTCTTTGGCAAGCCGCCTAACTCAGTTACTTGTCCGGTCTGTTTAGGATTACCGGGGGCTTTACCAGTTACCAACGGGGAAGCTGTGCGTCTAGCTCTGCTGGCCGGAGAAGCTTTGGGCAGTACTCATCCAAAGATCAGTAAATTCGATCGTAAGAATTATTTTTATCCCGATCTTCCCAAGGGATACCAGATCAGTCAGTCGGACGCTCCGTTTAATATTGGAGGGGAAGTCCTAGTCGATGGGGCCAAAATCGCTATTACCCGAGCCCATCTAGAAGAGGATGCTGGAAAGCTGATTCACGAACATGAGCTGACGCTGGTTGACCTAAATCGTAGCGGTCTTCCCCTCTTGGAGATTGTTTCCGAACCAGTTATTTCCTCCCCGTCCCAAGCCAGATCTTACGGACAAAAAGTCCAGCTGCTGATGCGCTACGCCGGAGTTTCCGAGGCTGACATGGAAAAAGGCAGTCTTCGGATGGACGCCAATATCTCGATGCGGCCAGTCGGATCCAAGAAATTAGGGACCAAAGTTGAAGTCAAGAATATGAATTCATTTCGCTCGGTGGAGAAAGCGCTGTTATTTGAAATCACGCGTCAAACTAAATTGCTGGATGAGGGCGAGCGGGTCGTACAGGAAACTAGGGGTTGGGACGAGGCCAAGTTATTAACTATCAGCCAACGCCTTAAAGAAGGCTCTGAGGACTATCGCTATTTTCCCGAGCCAGATCTTCCAGCCATCGCTATCGACACCAAACTAATTAAGGACCTTCAACGCTATCTTGGGGAAAGGTCTCCTGACGAGCAGAGGAATAAATTGATTAATGAGTACGGACTGGACGACCAGGCGGCTGGAGTACTAACTTCCGATTTCGGACTGCAGGAGTTTTATATCGCCACGTTAACTGACGCCAAGCAGACATTCGTAAAGAAGGGTAGCACCCTACCCTCCGATTTAGCACGTAAGGTAGCCAACTGGTTGACCGGAGAATACTTGAGTCATTTCAACAAACTCGGTCTTGAGTGGAACGAGACACCCGTTACGCCGGCTTACATGGCGGAGCTCATTTACCTGTTTGACCTAGGGCAAATAACGGCCTCAACGGCTAAAAGTATCATGGCTGAGATGTTTGATTCCGGGTCCACTCCTAGTCAAATAATCAAAAATCATGGTTATAAGCTGAGCAGCCAGGGGCTAAACTTAGCCGAAATAGCCAAAGTCGTTCTGGCCCAAAACCCCCAGGCCGTATCTGATTACCATCACGGGAAAGAACAAGTATTCGGTTTTCTTTTTGGTCAGATACAAAAGACCACGAGTGGCCAAGCCGATCCCACCATGACCAAGCAGGCTCTCCAGGACGCGCTCAAAAAGCCTTGACCAGCTTCATAGTCAACTTGGTAAAATGAACTCACTGCCAAGGAGTACAAGCTGACAACCACCCAAGTTTTAGAAAAACCGAAAGTCCATAAGGATTTCGAGCTCATCACCCAAACTTCTAGATTAGAGGAACTCGTTGGTGAGTTGGAAGAGTCTAAAACTCTTTCGATCGACACCGAGACAACTCATCTCGACCCTTACCGGGCCAAGTTGTTGCTACTCCAGATCGCTATTCCCGGTAAAGTGATCGTCATCGACTGCAATAAGGTCAAGTTAGACTCAATCAAGCATATTTTCGAAGCACCCAGGCCCCTCAAGATCGTCCAGAACGCTAAATTCGATTATCAGATGTTGAAGGTCAGGGCCGGGATCACCATGGCCGGAATTTATGACACGATGTTGGCGGAGCGGCTACTGACCAATGGTCTAAGCCGTGAGATCTCCCTAAAAACTATCGCCAAGAAATACCTTGGGATGACTTTAGATAAAACTATCCGCGAAACATTCACCGATCCAAAGTCGACAGTGATTTACGGTAAATTCTCAGACGAGCAATTAGAATACGCCGCCCGCGACGCCCGAATTCTTTATGAGATTTTCCAAATGCAGCTAAAAAAGCTTCAGGAGGAGGAGTTGATGGATATAGCCAAACTGGAATTCGCTCTCGTACCAGTAATCGGTGAGATGGAAATTCGGGGCAGTCTGATCGATCAGGTCAAATGGCGCGAACACATTAGCACTTTGCAAACCAAGCGAGATGAGATCAATAAGTCGATCCAGGAAGACCTTAAGCCACTGAGCCGCCACATCCAGGCCGATCTATTTGGCGGTGAGGATGATGTTATCAATCTAGATTCCCCGCTTCAGCTCCTAGACGCCTTCAAGAAAATGGGCGTGGAGATCCCTTCAACTGGGGAGGCTATTTTATCCCAAACCGATCATCCCCTCGCCAAAAAAATCCTGGAATATCGCGGTTTTGAGAAAATGATCACTGCCTTTGGAGAATCTCTTCTAGAAAAGATAAATCCGGTCACTAATCGGTTGCATCCAGATTTCTTACAACTGGGGGCCGACACCGGCCGCTTCGCTTGTAATAATCCCAATCTCCAACAAATTCCCCAAGACTCAGCCTTCCGGAGCTGTTTTATCGCCACACCTGGTTACAAGCTGATCACGGCCGACTACTCACAAATCGAGCTTAGAATCATGGCGGAGTACTCCAAAGACCCAACCTTTCTAGAGGCCTTCGCCAAAGATATCGATCTACATACCCTGACGGCCAGTCAAATGTACAAGAAACCTTTGGAAGCAGTGGACAAGAAGATGCGCCATGCCGCTAAGACGATCAACTTTGGCCTGATGTACGGACGCGGGCCCAATAGCTTAGCAGCGCAGATCAATGTCTCGGTCGAGGAGGCTAGAGAGCTGTTGGATATTTACTTTAGGACGTACCAGGGAGTCAAAAAATGGCTTGACCAAACTGGCCGAGACGCTATGAGGTACGGCTTTAGCACCACACTTGGTGGTCGTAAGAGATGGTACGAGCTTCCACTGCGAGATCACCCCGATTTCCAAAAATTAGCTGGTTCGATTGAGCGGCAGGGTAAGAATACGCCGATTCAGGGCACCTCAGCAGATATCACTAAATACGCCTTAGTTTACGTAGCAGAGCGGATCAAGAAAGAAGGCTGGGAGGCCTACATTATCTCCACCGTTCATGATGAAATAGTCGTGGAGGCCAAAGAAGATATCGCCGAGCTGGTAGCCCAGGCCATGGACGATGAAATGGTCCGCGCCGCCAAGAAACTACTTCTAAACGTCGCCGTCAAAGTCGACGTCCACATCTCCGACTGCTGGGAAAAGTAACGGAAAAAGTAAACCCCTTTTCTTTTTTAGTGAAAACGTCTTTAATATAACTAGAGGGTTATTGACGAAGCTCTTGCCTGGACTATTTACCTTCTTCTTCCTAACTACAGTTGCATACGCTGCCGCCACTTCCATTGGTTTTGATAAACCTGAGTATCTAATTGCGCCCGGTCATAACCAGCAGATCTATGCGCAGCTTCGAGACGCCACGGGACAGGTAGTTAAAGCTGAGAGCACTACCTATGTTTACATTTATCCTGGTTCTACTAGTGCCCGAGTCTCAGCTGCAATCTCTACTCCCAGTTTCTCAGCTACCGCCAAGCTAATTATCGCCAAAGGAACTACCCAGAGAAGCTTTCTCTACCTCGATAATTCAGTTGGAACAAGCTACCTTACAGCAACCAGCTCGGGTCTTCCCAGCAGTAGTCTTAAGATCACGATTGGTTTTCCGCCACCTCCTCAGCCGACCGCTCCCATCGTGGTAGCGCCTCCTCCGCCACCAAAAGAGACCAAAGCTACTGCCCCTACTGACCCAGTTATAGTCGCTTCGAATCCGAAATTTCAGCCGCCGGCAATCGCGCCGGAGATAGCCCCAGATGCGCCTGTAACCACCACGCCCGTCCCGGCGGTCACGACTCTCGCGACTGCATCTGACATCCAGTCCCAAGCTCCCCAGGTTCTGTCAGGCCGAACGGCCGTCAAAAGGGACCACTCATTTAGTTTCCTAAGCGAGCTCATCTCCTGGTTCGCAAGATTCATTTCTGATAATATTGGTCTGTGAACCGCCTGCTTGCTAAATTCCTCGTTCCCCACCACGGGAACGATCACTACCCCCATGCTATTCGTCCTAATTTTCTAGTTTTTTATCTTGCGGCTATTCTGACCGTTCAACTGGTTTACAACTTCGTTATGACTGGAGAAATTAGAGTCTTGTCGTTTGCTACAAATATCAACCAACAAACGATAATTACCCTGACCAACCAACAACGTCTGGCGAATGGGGTCGGAGCAGTCGCCGAGAACTCGCTCCTGGACCAAGCGGCCGCCAAAAAAGCCGCCGATATGTTCGCCACCAATTACTGGGCTCATGTCAGTCCGTCTGGAACTACTCCTTGGTTTTTCTT
>JBBROZ010000010.1:0-26297 GCA_038228785.1 Patescibacteria group bacterium | reverse complement strand
CAGATGCCAGTACTAACTGGGGACGCAATTGCTGGTAGTTTTGGGGAGCTAACCAACCCTCCTTGACTAGACTTGACGCAATTAGCACCTGGGTATGACCTAAGTCAGGAATAGACTCCCAGAAACCTGGCCTGCTTGGTCCCGCAAAGGCGAGGGTGTTTGAGCCTCGAGAAATGTTAATATACGAGCTCTGACCTGGAAGAGACCAGATTTTAAAGCTCAGACCTTCCCAAGGTAAGACCTGCTGGCCGGATAAAGATGTAAAGTTGTCATATTTAGATACATTTTGATCTCCTATGTTACCCCAAATCTCGGCGACCTGGTACCTGTTGTAAAACTGATCAAGATTTGATAATTGTTTTTGATCATTGATCACGATTAAGGCTATCTTGCGCTGATAAAATGGTAGCAGTCTTCCCAACAACTGCAAAGCCTCCGCTCTTGGGTTTATTATCGCGAAATTGCCTCGATCAGATCTAATCACTAGGCTTACTTGTCCTTTGCCTACCACGGTCCAAAAATGGGTTCGTCCATCAGGTCGAGCAAATCCAGCCGACCAAATGAGGGTCGTCACAAATAGTAACAAGATTACAATTCCTTTTTTCGGAACCACCAAAACCCCCCTCCCACCGCGGTGTAAAACAAAACGATAATCCCAAGCGGAATCGCGGGCAGATTTAAGCTGGCCAATGGAACTTTGGCCAACTCATATATCATAAGCACAAAGTAGCTTAATGGAACCCAGACCAACCAAGATAATATTTGGCCAACCACTGGGCTTAATTGCGCTACGATCAAGCTCAAAGACCCTAAGCCCATGATCCAAGGTACCGACCATTCAACTAAAATATTGGCCGGCAAAGATATCAAAGAGAAAATTCCAAAGTAGTAAGCAATGATTGGCCAGGTCAACAGTTGCGCCGATAGGCTAACTGAAACAAGATCAGCCAAAACTCTTGGCACTTTTTTAACCCACAAAGCTATTATTGGCTCAAGCCACACAATCCCAGCCGTAGCTAGCACCGACAATTGCCAACCGATTTCGCCTAGAAATTCAGGATGAACTAGAACCATTAATATCGCGGTGAGTGCAAGCGCCCGACCGGCTTCGGCCTGTCGACCCGTAACTTTGGCAAACAGGGCAATCAAAGCCATGAGTCCTGATCTAATTACCGAACCCCCTCCTCCCACCAAAGCCATATAGCCAATGATTGCCGTGCCCTCAAGAGCCAACGACAATCTCCAGCTAAGCGTCTGAAATGTTTTTCCAACAAACCCCGCCAAAATTGACATATTCTGTCCTGATACAGCCACCACGTGCAAAGTACCAGTAATTCTAAGGGCCTGCGTCAGATCGCTTGGTAGTTTGGCCTGACTACCAAATAGAATGCCATTTAGTAAGGACGCTTGGGGCTCATTTAACATCCGCTGGGAGGCCTCGCTAAGCGCGGAGACTAGGTCATTGGACACCGATTTGCGCCTTGATTTTGTTGAAGGTGGTGATCGGGATAATTTTTTTGGTCAAAAGTTCGTTAATTGAGTTGAAAGGTCTGGCCGAAACAATCTTTTGGGCGTAGGTAAGTCCAATTCCAGGCAGATTATCCAGCTCAATGATCGAGGCTGTATTGATGTTGATAACTTTTGTTTTTGGATCAACCGTCGTTAAAAGCGGCGTAACCGAGGCGGTTCTAATAGCACTTGGGGAAGATATACGAATAGCGTTCGTTTTACTTAAGACTTTGTTTTGGGGCAACTTTCCTTCCACCAGAAGCTGTCCAATTAGTAATCCTATCCCCAAGCTCGCCCCAGCCGTTAGGATTAAACCAACTATTAAGTTCTGGTGCTTAGGGAGTTTCGCTAGTAGTCTAGCGAGATCCTCGCTCGAGCTCCTTAACATATTGCTTGACCCAGGAGTGGTAAAAACTGACCAAGTGGCCCAACTTCCTGGCATTCAACTCCGAATCGATTACCCCACCCCGATGCGGATATCGATGCAACCTTGGTTGCAACGAGGAGAAACCGTGATTATAGTGTACCAATTCGTGAGCGATAGTGTGATCGACGATTTGATCCGGGACCCACTCGTTTTTGAAAAGACCGTTGATACGAATATGGGTAGAGTTATCGGTTAAACGAAGTTTGATTGATCCGAAACGATACTTTGACTTTCGTCCAAAACCAATAAAAACCTCGTTTTTTTGAGGAGTGTCAGGAAAGTATTGTTCCCAAATCGACTCTAATCGACCTAGAAGCCATCCGTTGTCTCTCTTTGGGCCGAGACCCTCAGATTGCAAATCTCTCGATTTGTCGCGCATATGCCCTCTTTAAACTATTTTTTCAGCACGAAGTTAATGAGTCTTCCCGGTACGAATATGGTCTTAGATAGCTGACTGTCTTTAGTGTAGGACGAGACTTTCGGCCTAGCAAGAGCCAAGCGAGTTACTTCCTCTTCCGAACTTCCGGTAGGCACACTCAGACGATCCCGTAGCTTACCACTGACTTGAACTACGATTAGCTCGTCTTTACTGATCAGATATTTCTCCTCCAAAGTGGGCCAAGGACTGGTATGCACGCTAAAGCCCTCGCCTAGGCTTTGCCAGAGCTCCTCGGCTAAGTGCGAGGCAAAAGGGGCCAACAGACTAACCAGCGTTCGGGCTGCCGATTTAGAGGCTTGTGGAGCCTCAGAGAGGCCGTTTGCATACTCCATCAGCGTCGCGATCGCCGTGTTAAATGTCATGGCTTCAATATCGCTTGTCACGCGCTTGATAGTTTTGTTTTTAAGAGTTAGCTCTTGCTCGGTTTCTGGGCGTTCTTTGGCACTTTCGACTAACTTTACTACTCTATTTAAGAACCTCACCACTCCACCGACTCCATTTTCGTTAAATTCACCACCCTGTTCGAAAGGGACCATAAACAACATGGCCATCTTTAGGGCATCGGCGCCGGTTCGATCGAAGTAATCATTAGGATTGACGACGTTACCACGCGATTTACTCATCTTAGCCCCACCCAAAACGATCATTCCGCGCGCTCGGAACTTCTTAAACGGCTCCTCAAAATCGATCAGTCCCCGGTCATGGAGCACCATCGTGATAAACCGGGTGTACATGAGGTGCAAAACGGCGTGCTCGTTGCCCCCAGAATAAAAATCAATCGGGAGCCATTTTTTGGTCATCTCTTGGTCAAAGGGTTTATCTTCACAGCCGGTCGAAGGGTAACGTAAGAAATACCAAGAAGAATCTAGAAACGTATCCGAGACGTCGGTTTCACGGTGAGCTGGACTGCCACACTTGGGACAAGCGACGTTTACAAACTCCGGATCAGAGGCTAAAGGCGATTTGCCCGTTCCGGTCGGCTTGAAATTCTCCAAATTAGGCAGGAGCACGGGCAAATCCTTCTCTGGAACCGGAACCGTACCGCATTTCTCGCAATAGATCATTGGGATCGGAGGTCCCCAGTAGCGTTGCCGAGATATTAACCAATCCCGCAGATGGAAAGTGACTTTAGCTTTCCCAAACCCTTGATCCTCTAGCCACTTGGTAACTTTGGTAACCGCCAAATTTGAATCTGTTCCATCAAACTCCCCAGAATTTTGTAGCTTCCCTTCCCCAGTGTAAGCCTCTTTAGATATATCACCGCCACTAATTACCGCGGTGATCGGAAGATCGAATTTTTTGGCGAAAGCGTAATCTCGAACATCGTGGGCTGGAACAGCCATAATAGCGCCAGTCCCGTATCCCGTGAGCACGTAATCAGCAATCCAGATCGGGATCTTGGACTTATTAACCGGATTAATGGCGTAAGATCCACTGAATACGCCAGTTTTTTCCTTGTCAGTGGAAACTCGCTCAATCTCAGTTTTCTTGCTGGCCTCAGATACATAGGTGTTAACAACAGCCTTTTGAGACGAGGAAGTAAGCTTGCTAACTAGCGAGTGTTCCGGAGATAGTACTAAAAAGGTAGCTCCCCAAAGTGTGTCGGGCCGGGTGGTAAAGACAGTGACGCCCTCCCCACTACCTGTTTCAAAGGCAACCTCGGCCCCTTCAGATTTACCAATCCAATTACGCTGCATAGTTTTAGTGCTCTCCGACCAATCGATCCAGTCCAAGTTTTTGAGCAGACGCTCCGCATAATCAGTAATCTTTAGAAACCATTGCGGAAGAGTTTTGGTAGTTACCTCGCTACCGCACCGCTCACATTTACCAGATATGACCTGCTCGTTGGCTAGAACCGTCAGACAGCTCGGGCACCACTGCGCTGGAGCCTCTTTACGATAAGCCAAACCGGCTTCATACAGCTGTAAAAATAGCCACTGGGTCCACTGGTAATATTTCGGATCGGAAGTCACGACCTCATGTTCCCAGTCGATGATAGTTCCCAAACGCTTAAACTGCTCATCTCTAAAATACTTTACGGTGTCGTTAATTAGCTTCATCGGATGGGTGTTTTTCTTGATGGCGTAATTTTCAGAATGAATTCCAAATGAATCAAAACCCATCGGCTCGAAAACGTCGTAGCCGCGGCGCAGGAGGTAGTGACCGTAAACATCGGGCCCCCCAAAGGAGAAGACGTGCCCGATGTGGAGACCCTCCGCCGATGGATAAGGAAACATCATTAGATTATAGAAAGGCTTCTTAGTACTCTTTAGATCTGTTTGAAAAATCTTGGAGTCGGCCCATTTCTTGGACCACTTAGCCTCGATAGATTTGTGATCGTAGCCAGTCATAGTGGCCCATATTATATGTTTTTAATCAGGAAAAAAGAAGGGCCCCCGAAGGGGCCCTAGAACTTAGCCCGCTCTTTGGGCTTTGAAGCAGTCGCTACAAAGAACCGGTCGGTCGCCTTTCGGTTCGAAAGGAACTTGGTCGGTCTTGCCACAATTGCTGCAAGTGATGTCGTGCATCTCGCGTGGGCCGTTCATGTTGGCCTTGCGCTTTGCGCGACAGTCAGGACAACGAGCTGGTTCGTTAGCGAACCCTTTTTCAGCGTAGAACGCCTGCTCATTTCCAGTAAAAGTAAATTCCTTGCCACAGTCGCGGCAAGTAATTGTTTTGTCTTGATATTCCAGGATAATACACCTCCTCCCTAGAATAAACTCCAAGCGAGAACCTTGCCTCCTTGGAGAATCCAGGGACGGGGGTTGAACTTGGGACTTGAATCCGCTCAGCTTTAGGCTGACCAGACTCACATTTGGTGGACCGAAGGGGATTCGAACCCCTGACCTTCGCTATGCCATAGCGACGCTCTACCAACTAAGCTACCGGCCCCTATATAAAGTTGGTGGACCTGAGCGGATTCGAACCGCTGACCTCTGTCATGCGAAGACAGCGCTCTACCAACTGAGCCACAGGCCCGGGCTCAAGCCGAGACATCTTAACAGGAAAACCCTAATCTGGCAAGGATTCGATAATCTTGTCTTTAAGACTGCCCAGTCCCTCTCCAGTCAGGGCCGAGATGACGATCGGCTTGAGACGATGGGAAGATAGGTCCTTGACCTTTGCTTTCAGATCGGGCGGAGTCAAGGTGTCAGCCTGACTGATAACCACTATTTCCTTCTTGTCTAATAATACTTTACTGTACTTAACTAGTTCATTTCGTATCAATTGGTAATCAGACCATGAGGCGGTTAGATGTACCAAAACCTTGGTCCGCTCGACATGGCGCAAGAAATCGTGTCCGAGACCCTTACCTTCGGCGGCACCTTCGATAAGACCAGGAATATCGGCTACGACGGCCGTCTTACCTTTCCACACCATCACGCCCAAATTTGGCTCCAAAGTGGTGAATGGGTAAGCTCCGATTTTGGGATGGGCCGCTGTAAGACGGCTAAGCAGAGTGGATTTACCAGCGTTCGGCAAGCCCACGAGACCAATATCAGCTAAGATCTTTAGCTCCAGTCGTAAGTCTTTAATCTCCCCCGGCTCACCAGCCTCCGCCCAGTGCGGCAAACGATCCGTCTTTGTTTTTAACTTGGCATTACCACGACCGCCCTCACCACCACGCGCAATCATGACTTTCTGACCAGGAGTACTAAGATCGTGAATCATGCGGTCTAACCAATAAACCTGAGTCCCAACCGGAATTTTCAGAGTTAGATCCAGGGCCGCTGCTCCATATTTGTTAGACTTCCCTCCTTTATTACCCGGCGGGGCCCGGAAGATTTTATTGAAGTGAAAGTCTAGCAAAGTGTTACGGTCAGTGCTGGCTTCCAGATATACATTACCACCGTCACCGCCGTCTCCCCCATCGGGTGGGGTTTGGGTTATACCTTTACGCCGTAAAAATGAAACCGCTCCGGCGCCGCCTTGGCCACCCTGAACGGTAACTTGAGCCTGATCAATCATGAACTAATGATAACAGCTATGGGAGGAAACTGAGTGGGTTACGGGCGTTAGTGATTTGGTTACCGCCGACTCTGATCTCAAAGTGGAGATGATCGCCGGTCGAACGTCCCGTCGAACCGCGGTAGCCGATGACCTGTCCAGCGCGAACATACTGACCTGGTTGAACGATAAAGTAAGTTAGGTGAGCATACATGGTGAAGACACTACCGCCATGATCCACAGTTACGTTGCGCCCGTATCCGTACCAGGAATTCTCAGTCGTCGCTACTCGACCATCCTTGGCCGCTACCACCTGAGTTCCTTTCGGTCCAGCCACGTCCAGGGCCATGTGGTACCACGAGGGGTATTGGGTGATAAGACCGGCGACTGGCCAGACCCATCCTCCTGTGGTCGGACGGACTGGGGTCTGAGCGTAGTCCTGACGGGGAGCGGAAGACCGGGCTGGAGAAGCCGCCTGTTGCGGTTTGGGTGTCTCAATCGGCTTACCATCCGGAATAATGATCGTCTGACCTACCTTAAGCTTTAAGTCGTCGGGAATATCGTTAAATGGGAAATCTAGTATCGATTGGGCTGAGGCCCCATGCTTCTTGGCTATCTGATCCAGGGTCTCGCCAGCGGCCACCTTGTAACGAATTCCACTGACCGGTAAAACGACTACCTTTTGTCCTGGAGAAACGTCGTCCGATGTTAAGTTGTTGGCCCATTTAAGGGTATCGACTGAAACATTATATTTAGAAGCGATATTGGACAGTGTTTCCCCACTATTTATGGTGTAATCGATAGTTTCCGCCCGCGGACGATTCTCTGGTACAGCAGTTTGAACGGTGGTTTGAGCCGAAATTACGTCAATGGCGGATCCCTGAGACTGAGAGGCTAGGGACGGAAGAGGACCTAATACAGCCCCGCCGATTAACGCTACCAAGGCTAGACTAGCCACACCAAAATGGGTTGCAGGTCTAAAAAGGAGCCCCCTTCTCCAAAGAAGTCTCCGCAGAGCGTATTTTTTATAAAAGGCACCAGAACGTAATAGACGATAAGCCTTCAGTTGGAAATATTTAACTAGGGTAAATAAAAAGTAGAGGAAAAGTCGAATGTCGAACTTTCCCATAATGCCCTCCAGTCCTTGCGGACAGTAATTAGACTAACATATGAATGCAAGTTTAGCAAGTCCTAGCAAGCAGAATGCCCGATAGTAACACTCGTTTTCCGACCAAATTTTTAGAGTAAAAAAAATGTTCTAAATATCCGTATTCGTTGCCAATTCATTATTTTATGCTTGGCTGATTTATAGACTATTTACGAACGATTTACTATTATATATAGCTTGTTTTCGGGGACTTTTGTTTGAAGATAGTTTTAATGATTTAGACGCTGGTATGTAAAGTCGAAAGAAACTCTTCGTTACTGTCAGTTTTGCTAAGACGATCCACGACTAACTCGGTCCGTTCACTCTCGCCCACCGTCTCAAGCATTCGTCTTAGCTTATAAACAGCTTTGAGCTCATCAGCCGACAGTAAGAGGTCCTCATTTCTGGTACTAGACCTAGTGATATCGATAGCTGGATAAATACGCCGATCTGCTAACCGACGATCGATATGTAGCTCCATATTTCCAGTCCCTTTGAACTCCTCGTATACCAGATCGTCTAACCTAGATCCGGTATCAACTAAGGCTGTCCCAATGATAGTGAGGCTGCCTCCAGTCTCGAAATTGCGAGCTGCGCCAAAAAAGCGTTTGGTCGGATAAAGAGCTGCCGGATCGAATCCTCCGGTCAGAGTGCGTCCCGAAGGTGTAACTACTCCGTTGTAGGCACGGGCTAGTCTAGTGATCGAATCAAGTAAAACTACCACATCCAAACCGGTTTCAACCAAGCGCTTGGCGCGCTCCAGTGCCATTTCGGCAATCTTGGCTTGGGCTTCGTAAGATTCATCAAAATTACTGGCCATAACCTCACCTTTGACGGTGCGGGTAATATCAGTAACTTCTTCGGGGCGCTCTCCGATTAGAACTGCCATCAGATGAATCTTGGGATAATTGGAGGCCACCGCTTTGGCGATGTCTTTTAGGATGGTCGTTTTTCCAGCTTTAGGCGGACTGACGATCAGACCTCTCTGCCCAAATCCAATCGGCGCGATTATATCAATCATCCTGGTCGAAAGTGGTAACTTTCCAGCCTCCAACTTGATCCGTTTATCTGGATAAACGGCAATCAGCTTCTCAAAACGTGGCCTGTTAGAAGCTTTCTCCGGCTCAACGCCATTGATCTTAGTAACCCGCAGCATTCCAAGATAGCGCTCCGCCTCCTTGGGAGGACGCACTTCGCCTTCCACCATATCTGCGGATCTTAGATCAAATCTTTTGATTTGGGATTGGGAAATATAAATATCACCCGGTCCCGAAACCATCCCACTAGCTCGCAGAAACCCGTAGCCATCGGCCATTACTTCCAGCACCCCCGACGCCTTTTGTAAAACTTCACCGGGTATTTTTGGAGCAGCCTCGAGCGTCGGAACGGCCAGTGTTGGAACTGGCTCGGGGGGAAGTTCGGGAGTAGCCAACGGAGAAACGAGCTCTTGTTCAGGCTCTAGGTTAATTTTTTCTTCGGGGGATTCAGTCTTTTTGATTGGCATAAGTTGTGTTACAGGGGAAATCTACGCTTAGTGTGACATCAAGGGTTAATACTGTCAAGAATAATTCGGAAAGTACGATTCCAAGGTTAAAGTCAGGAGCCTTGGAAATACGCACTTCGTTTGTCATTCCAAGACAAAAAAATCTGGGGCCTTGGAAATAGTACTGCCCCTATTCTCAGCTTGCGCTGACCGGCCCCAGGATGGGGGGCTAGCGCCTGCCCAACACTAGCCACCCGTCCCGGCGTCGACCAGAGAGGATTATAGTAACTCTCCAGAGCAAATGCAAGCTGATGGGAAACCTAGCCCTCTAAGTGGGAAGTAGTGCCTGCCCAACACTACTCCCCACCCAAAGGGTCTCCCCTAAGGGAGCCCGGTGGGTAAGGCGTTAAACCTTGAAGCGACGCAGTACTAATCCAGCTGGGATCATTCCGATCAAAGCTAGGATAGGAGCGCTTTCCGGACCAGTCGCTGGGGTCTGCGTTACCGCAGCCAGGACGGCTGGCTTAACAGGGGTCGAAGTGACTACTGGAGTTCCAACCGGAGCTGGGACAACCACGTTACTGACCACTGCTTGGAAGCTCACGTACCGACTGTTGGAATAGCAACCCGCGATATCACCTTGGTCTAAGTTACCGCTAGTGACATTGTCACCGGCGTTCTCAGTCACCGTAGTGTTTGGCATCGGCCAAAAAGTGTTCGCGTCGATCTGGTTGTGCACGATACGAGTCGAACCAGCCTTGTAGGCGATGGTTTGACCGCTCGGGAGCACTAACGACAGGCTGCGCGCAATGTTGGCCGCAGTTTCGTTTGAGCCGATATTGGCCGTAACGGTACCCCCTACTTGAGGGAGAGTCACGTGTACGTAAGCGCTGTGCGCCACCGTTTGCGGACAATTGTCGTGGTTGTTACCAGCCGCATCGTTAGCCGCACAAGTGTTGTTGTGCAGGTAGACACGGAAGTTAACCACGTCTCCGGCTTTGACACCAGAAATAGAGTTAGCCCAATCCCCACCCTGAGTGGCGTTGGAGACTTGGAACCAGTTTTGCTCACTAGCCGTTGAACCGGTATTCCATTCTGGGGTTGAAGACTGGTGGGTAGCGAAGGCCGCTGGAACCGTAAAGGCGACAGCACTAATGACCATAACTAGGCCCACGAAACCTAAGGCTCGGGAAAGAGTTGATAATATTTTGCTAGTTATATTTAATTTCATAATTTCATTCACCCCCCTTCAAGCTATTTATTCTAATTTTAGGTTTACAAACAAAGTCTGACCTTGTTTCTAAATCTAAAAAGTGTAGGCGGGGGATTCAATCAGAAGATTGAATGTGTTCCCCCGCCGTGCTAATTTCTTAACCCTCCCTAAGAGTTATGGTGCTGTGAACGATCCGTTGGTCCTGTTCTGCGTGTTGTCGGCGTACCAGACAGCGACGGTGAAGGTGTAGGACTTTCCGGAATCGAGGTTGGTCAGCTGGACGAACCAGTCAGAACTAGAACCGGTCGCTGACTTGGTATTGGTCATCGAGTTACCAGTCAGTCCGTACAGGATCATGGCTCGAACCGAGTTCGGAGCACTCCAGTGGATCTCCTCGCAGCCGGTGCCACACGATGACGTTGAGGTGATCGTGACGGAGTTACCAACCGGAGGCGGTGGCGTGTACGTCGGCGCCGGAGCCTGACTGGCTGGCGGCGGTGTCGGAGCGGCCGGGGCATTACTCGGGTTCTTGGTCGGTACCGGTGTCGGTACAGGCGTGGGAACCGGAGTTGGTGCCGGAGTCTCAACCGGAGTCGGAGTCGGAGTCACCACCGGAGTGGGACTCGGAGTCACCACCGGAGTGGGACTCGGGATCACGACCGGACGTGGCGTCGGAGCAACCGGCTTGGACACCTCGTTGGCGCACAAGGCGCTAGCGAGGATGTGACCATCGAAGGTCAGGACCGGAGTTCCTGTCGACAGGGTCGCTGGACTGTAGCCAGCCGAACCATCGGGTCTGACATAGGCGAACTGCCCGGTCAGAGGCGTTGTGAGACGCGTGACACTGAACCGTCCAAGGTTGGCTTCCACGAAGCTGACCAGGTTGGCGGATGTGAGTCCAGCCATCCCGGCAGATCCAGGAGAAGCTTGGGCCATGATCGAGACGAGTGCGTCTCGGTCAGCCCCAGAGGTCGGTTCCTTGAGGTAAGCCAGGAACTCTTGCGGTGAGGCGATGCCTCCGGCCGCGCGAGAGTTCAAGAGAACGGTCACATCGATCGGTCCAAAGACCGCGATGCTTCCGTCCGCTCCCTTAGCTTCGAGCTTCAGGTGGAAGGTCTTCTCGAGACCGGAGAATTCCGGAACCGTGAAGACCAGGCTGTGGCTCTTTGCGGGAGTTGTCGAACTGGCGAGGACCTTATCGGCGTCGATGTCGATCAGCCGAACCGTTGCCGGAAGGCTGGTATCGATCTGGTAACGACGCTGATTGCGGTCGATCGGGTTCGATTTGACGTTGGTGATCGCGGGAACGAGCGCTGCAGCTTGCGCTGAAGCGGCCGCAGGAGCGATGTTGCTGGTCTGTGCCGGGGCTGTGGCGAACCACTGCCAGGGCTTGAAAACGAGCAACAGGACGATCGCCAAGATCAGCAAGACTGCGCCGATCCAGCCGCGGCTCGAACGAGCGTTGGCAGAAGCGGATGCAGAACTGACCAGAGGCTGGGCATGACGCTGCGCCGGGGCCTTGCCGGAGGCGTAGATACCACCGTTGATGACCTGACGACGCTGCGCCGGGGTCATTTCCTGGATCTCCGGCTCGGTGTAACCGAGGGCCCGAAGATCGCGAAGCTCGTTGTCGGCCGGAGCGCTAGAAGCGCTGATCGGCTCGACGGACTCTGATACGCCAGCAACCGAAGCTGCTGCCGGAACAGGCTCCTTGACCTTGGCCAAGGACTGCTCGAGTTGGGAACGGCGACGTTCACGCGACTCGTAAAGGTGCGTGAGCACCTCCTTGTCCGAACGAACTTTCGCCAGATCGCTTGCGACCTTGTCGATGTTGGCCTGAGACTGAGCGACTTCGCTGTGAAGACCGATCAGCTGCTGCTGCTTCGCTTCGGTGAGAGGAGGCTGGAGTTGGCTCAAGATATAGATCTCGGGCTGAACTCGGGCCACCACTTCCTGGTGCTCGGCTTGGGCTTGGGCCTGATCGCGGATCAAAGACTCTTCCTGGTTCTCGAGCTCACTGAATGACTGGATACGACTCTCGAGCGCCTGGAGCTGAGCCTGAATGACCCTTGGGTCGTCGTGCAGGTCCGCGTTCATGATGCCCGGAAGGACACCACTGTCAGTTGCCATCTCTCCGACCTCCTTCTTTTATATTTTGGTACGGGTGAGAGATGTCTTGGTAACGTCTAGCCTCGTTGGTGACAACGAGACTGGGTAGTTGTTGCAGGCAATAAAAAAGCAGCGCTTTGTTGCGCCGCCCCCTGTTGCCTACTAAATAAAGTGGAAAGTTAGATGCTCATGAGACCATGTTTTAGGTAACTCAAAGTTGGGGTAGAAATCTGCTGCCAAACGACAAATACGAAGGTCGGAACAAAAATAAAATATGTGGGAACCTATACGATCAAAGTCACAGGAGGCTTGTGGGCAAGTCTCGAACTTGGAAGCAGGTTTCCACCCCAGATAGCACCTAAGTCACTTAACTTAGGGAGGATTGTCAAAGAGCAGATGGATAAATGATATCCATGTCCTAGTGCTCAGTGGAGGTGTTACCCAAGACCAAGCACTGGGACATAATTATCAAGTTACGCTAAATTGTTAATCTTTCAATCAGGCAACTTGACAGTAATGTATCATAGTTTCACTATAGTGTCAAGCCTATAACACGTTACAGCCCTGTTTCACCTTGCTCAGCTACAGACAAATGTGCTACAACCAATGTAGCTTCGTCTTGCTGTCCAGGACGAAAGTTAGACATCGCTTCTCGAATCGACCCGGAGGCGATGTCTCTGTATATATCCCCTTGGGCGGGCTTGCTAGAGCCTGCCCGACATCCAGCAAACCCGTAGCCAAAGAAGACACTTAAGAAGCCTAACCTTGCAGGGGCTTCTGTCGTTATTTGAAGTTACTACTTATTATAAATACTGTCAAGTCCTATAGGAAAATAAAGCTCTCTAAATCACACGTCTTATAGTTTTAATAACCGCTGGCCCAAATTAAACACCAGATACAATTCAAATAAAGCCCAGTCCTGAAAATGTGTTTTTATAAAATGTGGATAACTTGGGGAGGAGTGGGATTAGCTTTTAATTAGCTTAACAAAGATCTTCGGGATCTGATGATCCCTCGTGTATTTGTTCAGCCCTTCAGGGGCTTCACAAAAATCATCCGACCAGCCACCGTTTGGAAAACACGTTCGACCTCGGCCTCAAGAGTTTGGCCAATCAACTTGCTCCCGCCTTGGACCACAATCATGGTGCCGTCGGGCAAATAGCCAACCCCCTGATCCCGCTCTTTGCCGGCTTGGATCACTTTGACACTCATGATCTCGCCTGGAATAAGGACAGTTTTGATCGAGTTGGCTAATTCATTGACGTTTAGAATCATGACCCCACTTAGCTTGGCCACCTTGTTGAGGTTGTAGTCGGTCGTTACCACCTTGGCCTTCAGCTTCTTACCTAGTTGGATTAGCTTATCGTCGGCGGCCTTGATCTTAGGGAAATCGAGGCTAGTTACCTCCACTTTTAGGCCGTCACCGATCTTTTTGAGCTCATCGATGACCTCGAAACCCCGTCTCCCCCTATTACGACGTAGCTGGTCACTCGAATCAGCAATGTGCTGCAATTCACCTAATATGAAACGCGGGATAATGAGTGTCCCATCTAAAAAGCCTGTTTTGGCGATCTCCCCGATCCGACCATCGATGATGGCCGAGGTGTCCAAGATCATGGGATTTCTAACGGCTGAAGTCGTTGGTTTATCAGGTCGGACTAGCCTTGAGAAAGGCAGCTGCTGTCGTAACTCCTTGGCCAAAAGGCTGACAAAACTAAAAAACCAGCGTCTGGCCACGGCCGAAAGGGCCGGAACTAGGAAAACCCCGACCGCCCCCAAGACGAAGGCCACGGCGGTTGGTAGCAGTGGGAAAGACCCCACGATTGATGTTTCGGGGAAAGCCTGGCTGAAAAGAAAATACCCGATACCAGCCATACCAACCCCCAAGATCACGCGTAGCGCGATTTGAAAGACCACAATAAATCCCTTCAGCTACCAGTTGGATAAAATAATTGGAATAAAGACTAGTAGCTAAGCTAGATTCTAAACTTCTTCGCCGCGCGGCGCTAGAGCCAAAGCTATCGCCTGACGCAACGAAGCAACCTTACCAGGCGTAATAAACTGCTTGTAGCCGCGCTTACGAGCTTCAGCGAGCCTTTTATCAAGTGAACGAACCTGTCTGATCTCCCCCAGCAATCCAACCTCACCGATCGCCGTCAACCCTGGTTTCAATGGTCGACCCAGATTGGCCGAGGCAATCGCCAGACAAATCGCCAGATCAATGGCTGGTTCAGTGATTTTGATACCGCCAGCCACATTAACAAAGATGTCCTGAGATTGAAGCGCAATCCCGGCCCGTTTTTGTAATACTGCGGTCAGAAGCTGGACCCGATTGTAGTCGACCCCCAGCGCACTGCGTCTAGGAATCCCAATCGAGCTCCCAGTTGTCAGAGCCTGAATCTCGACCAGTAAAGGGCGTGATCCTTCCATCGTGGGCACTACTACCGAACCAGGGGCCTCAATCCGCTCGGCTAGAAAGGCGGCCGAGGGATCCTTGACCTCGGTCATACCCTGATCGCTCATCTCAAAGACGCCAATTTCATCGGTCGGACCGAATCTATTTTTGGTCGCGCGTAGAATCCTAAATAGATGCTGCTCGTCTCCTTCCAGGTACAAAACGGTGTCCACGAGGTGTTCTAATACCTTCGGTCCCGCGATCGATCCTTCTTTGGTGACGTGCCCGATCAGAAAAATCGGCACTTGGGTCTGTTTGGCCGCTCGAATGAGCCTGGCCGCTGATTCTCTGATCTGCCCGACCGAACCAGCGCTCGAGGTAAGATCCGATGTCGCTAAAGTCTGAATCGAGTCAGCGATGACCAATTTCGGCAAAAGTGTGGTGACAGCAGATATGGCGGCGTCGACGTCGGTTTCGACTAACACCTGCAAACCAGGCGCTTTCAGACCCAAACGGTCGGCCCGCAGCTTAATTTGCTCGACCGACTCTTCCCCCGCCACATACAGCCCACCAATATTGGCGCCTAATTGTAGAAGTAGCGTTGACTTACCGATTCCTGGATCGCCAGATAGTAGCACTACCGATCCCGGCACGATCCCTCCCCCCAGCACCCGGTCGAGCTCACCGATACCACTAGACAGCCGCTGCAACCGAGATTTAGATAATGAATTTAGCGATTGTGGTTTGGAAGAACCAGGTGACCTTAGTCCAGAGCTAGTAGGAGCCTGCTCATCTAGAGTCTCGACCAAGCTATTCCAAGTCTGACACTCTGGACACCGCCCCAGCCACTGCGGGCTGTGATACCCACACGTTTGGCAGACAAAGCTAGTTTGGGTTTTAGCCACGCGGTTTGATAACGACCTGATTACCCTTGGCGCTAACCTTAACGGTCGTGCCTCTAGGAATCGATCCGGTCAAAACTCCCTCAGTAATGGGGTCTTCGATCAGCTCAGTAATGGTGCGCATCATGGGACGGGCCCCGTATTCTTCGGAATAACCGTGGCTAGCGATCACCCGCAGTGCTTCCTCAGTGATATCAAGTTTGAGCTGCATTCCGCGCAAGCGGTCTTTGAGTTCGCCCACCATCAGCTTAGCGATCGACTGGAGAACCTTTTTATCAAGCGACCTAAAGACCATGATCCCGTCCAGACGGTTCAGGAATTCCGGACGGAAGTGTTCTTTGAGCAGACTGTGGATCTTCTCAGTCAGCTTCTCGTAGCGCTCTCCCGCCTCTCTCGTGCCAAAGCCAAAATTCGTCTCTTTGCGGATCAGGTCACTACCCAGATTGCTGGTCATGACGATAATCGTATTTTTGAAGTTAACTTCCCGACCCCGTCCGTCCATCATCCGACCCTCTTCCAGGACTTGCAGCAGTGAGTTGAAGACTTCGGGATGAGCTTTCTCGATCTCGTCAAACAAGATAACCGCGTAAGGACGGTGACGCAGGACCGAGGTCAGCTGACCCCCCTCCTCGTAACCCACATACCCCGGTGGGGCCCCGATAAGCCTGGCCACGGAGTGCCGCTCCATATACTCACTCATGTCGATCCTGACTAAAGCCTCTTCGTCACTAAACATCACCCGAGCCAACGTCCTGGCTAGCTCAGTCTTGCCGACTCCAGACGGACCGATCAAAAGAAACGACCCGATTGGCTTCTTGGGGTCCCTAATGCCAGCTCGGCTCCTCTTGAGGGCCCTGGCCACCGCCTCGACGGCCTCGTCTTGCCCCACGACGTGCTTTTTTAGTTCCTGATCGATCTTAGCGATGCGCTCAGATTCGCTTTTGGTCAGATCTGTCACCGGGATACCGGTCGCGTCGGTCACGACTTGCGCGATCTCGGCCGGCCCAACCTCGGGTTTTTTGGTCAGAGTTACGACCTTCTTGCGTCTTTTTAGCTGGGTTTGCAAAGCCTTCTCTTCACTTCTTAGAACGGCTGCTTCTTCATAATTTTCAATGGCCAAGGCCTGCTCTTTGGCTTGCCCCTTCTCGGCTAATTTCTTTTCCAAGGCGTTGAGTGGTTCTGAGTTTTGGGTGCTAGCTTGAGAAACCCGGCTACTCGCCTCGTCGATCAGGTCGATCGCCGAATCTGGTAACTTGCGATCTGGGAGGTAGCGTTGAGCCAGGTCAGCCGCTAAAGCCAAGGCGTCTTTAGAGATTTTTACCTTGTGGAAATTTTCGTAGCGAGCTTTGAGTCCTTTTAGGACCTTGATAGTTTCTGGTAGATTGGGCTCATCTACGTACACCGGCTGGAAACGCCTAGATAGGGCCGAGTCCTCGACAATGTAGCGCTCGTATTCATCAACCGTGGTCGCCCCAATGGTTCTAAGCTCGCCCCGAGATAGAGCCGGCTTAAAAACATTGGCCGCGTCCATCGCCCCCATGGCACTTCCCGCCCCGATCAGATTATGAAGCTCGTCAATGAACAATACGATATTTTTGGCACTCCTGATTTCGTTTAACAGCTCAAACGTCCGCTCTTCAAAATCTCCTCTGAATCTTGTTCCAGCCACCAGAGCCGACAAATCAAGCGAGACTAGTCTTAGGCCTTGCATCGATCTAGGGACAGCGTTTTGAACGATCCGCTGAGCTAGTCCCTCGACGATGGCAGTCTTACCGACTCCAGCCTCACCCAAGAGAACGGGATTGTTTTTACTGCGTCGACCTAAGATTTGAATCAAACGGGTAATCTCCTCCTCGCGTCCAATCACGGGATCGAGCTCACCACCTCTGGCCATCCTGGTTAAATCCCGACCAAAACGGTCCAAAAGAGGGGTTTCGATACTGCCCGATTTCTCTTTGGGAATGACACTCTCAGGATAGGTCGCCACCTCAGGAATTTTGACCTTAATACGCTCGAAGGTCAGTCCGTAGCTACGCAGGATATGAAAAGCCAGGCCTTCTGAGACTTTGGATAGGCCCAAGAGCAAATGCTCTGTGCCGATGTAGTTATGCCTCAGGTCGTGGGCCTCGTAGGCGGCGGCGGTTAGAGCTTGTTGCGCCGTGGCCGATAAGCCGCGGTCAGCGAGGTTAAATTCAGGGGAAATCCCAGTTGAGTTTAGGATCATTTCGCGCATCCGCAAAGGATCGACCTGGTAGGAAGCTAACACCTTATCTGCGACTCCGCCTTTGTCTTCCAGTAATCCCAAGAGTAGATGTTCGGTATCGATACTACCGGCTCCCAAAGCCTTAGCCTCTTCAGAGGCTCGAACTAAGGCCCGCTTGACCCGATCAGTGAATTTGTCGCGAATTCCTTCCACGTTTAACCTTTCTTTGTTGGCTTTGTTTTCTTGGCAATCTTTACGGGTTCTGGAGTCTCGGCGAAAGCGTCTGAGACCATCTCTTCAATCGGTTTTAATTCTCCAGTAACCCCCTCGTCGACCAATAAACCGATCCGGCGTTGCTCCGGGTTGAGCGACTCAATCACCAGATCCAAGTTCTGCCCAGACCTTATATCGACCATATATTCCGGGATTTTGGAGCTATGTATTAGACCGTCAACTCCTTGTTGTAGTTGTACGAAAACTCCAAATTGAGTAGATTTGATAACCTCGCCTTTAACCTTGTCGCCGACTTTAAGAGCTGACGCCTTGTCTTTCCAAGGGTCACCTTGCAGGGCCTTAAGCGATAAGTTGATGCGCCCAGCTGATGGATCAACGTTTAGAACTTTGACCTTGACCTCGTCGCCGATTTTATAGAGGTCAGGCAGGTTATTAACCCGCTCCCAACTGACTTCACTGATGTGAACTAAGCCCTCAATACCCTCGGCGATGTTAATAAATAGTCCGTAGGGCATAACCCCGGAGACTTTACCGCTCAAGGTTTCGCCGGCTTTGAATTTACCGGCCGCTTCTTCAAATTTCTTACGGTTGGCTTCCTGGGTCATCGAGCGTTGCGACAAGATCAGCCGATTGGCCTTACGGTCAAATTCGATCATCTTGGCACTAAATTTCTTGCCGATCCCCTGAGATCCAGAGTTGGATGAATCTAATTGGCTAGACGGGATAAACCCTCTAACGCCGTCCAGGTCGACCACCAGACCGCCGCGATTAGTCTCGATACCCCGGACTTCAACTGGTGCGCCTTTCGCGAAGTCTTCCTGGAGCTCGCGCCACCGGCGCTCTCCACCCGCTCGTTTGATCGATAGGATGGTCCGGCCCGACTCATCTTCGGATTGCATGACGTAAGCGAGAATCTTTTCGCCAGGCTCGAGAGTTCGGGATTCTTCGCCTAACTCGCGACCTGAAATGACACCTTCTGATTTGCCACCGATATCGACTAAGACCTCGATTGGGTTAACTGATAAAACGGTTCCTTCCACGACGGAACCTCTTTTGACGGCCTTGAACTGGAAATCGCTAGAGGCTAGGAGCTCCTCCATCGTCTGCGGAGTTTTGGAAACTTTGGTTTCGGATTTTTGTGTAGACACTTGTCATGTCCACCTTTCTACATTCTGAAGGGATATCCCCCCTCGGGAGAGCCTTTGGCTCTCTCAGAATCTTTAGTGGCGATATCTTAACATAGATTAGGGATTTGAAAAAGAGCCTGACGGCTCAAGATATGACAAAGCCGTCATAAAGTATATGACGGCTTGTCTCTCTCCTAGATCCGGGTTTCAGGGTAATTGGATGCTGAGACCAGATGGGAACAACGATTAATAACTGGACTTAGCACCTTGATCTCGAGTGTGGAATAGTCCTCCGATTTACCGCAGCACATACAGATGAGCTGATTTCCGTACGGCGGCATGGCGCGGAACTGCTCGGGTGGGCAAGGACAGAAACCCTCTGGTTTATCCAAGATTACTCCTCCTTCTTCCTGCTGGGATCGCTCTCAACCATCCCTCGCAAGATATCGAGCGTGCGGTAACCACGGGCTACTTGGGGCGGGGTCATAGGTTCGAAAACATGCCGGCGCACCTGTCTGACGTAGCTTCGACGTCTGCGGTCGTAATAAAGACGGCCGTAGAGATGGATTGGCCCTTTGATATGACGTACTCGCCAAACGTGTCGGTCGACGAAGGTTGCTAAGGCTCGAAGATAGACGGCTCGGCTCTTCTCGTCCATGGCGCGTCGGCGCGACTGCTCCAGAAACTCAAACTCCTGGTCATGGGGCTCACGCAGCTCTCGTGGCATTTCATCTCTCCCTAACCTATGGCCAAAGTTATACCCCTTTTAGAGGAAAAAAGAAAGAGCTCTAAAAATCCCCAGGACCCACTTTGAGTATTTTTATCTTGCCACTCTCCAGAGTGATCTCGTCGCCGGGTTTCTTACCTAGCACCCCTTGGCCGATGGGTGTGTCACACGAAAGCCAGCTGTCTTTGGTCCCCCCGTCCTCACTACCAAGTAAAGTGAGATCCAGCTGTGAGCCATCCTCGAACTGGATAGTTAGCTTATTACCCACCTCAACGTGGTCGGTTTCCTGACGTGGTTCGATGATTTGCGGTTGAAGGAGGCTTTGCTTGAGCATGAGAACTTGGGCCCGCGCGGCCGACTGCTCGTCTCGAGCCAACTCGTAACCTGAGTTCTCCCTAAGATCACCTTGTTTGGCCGCCTCTCCAGCCCGGTGCCCGGCGGCCAAAACCTCATCTTTAGCTCGGCTGAGCTCACGCTCCAGGCGCTCTTTGGTCTCTTGGGTCATAGGATTTGGTCTAATTTCCATAGCTGTATCTTAACAAACAATAAAAAGAAAGAGCCAGTCTTGCGACTGGCTAATTCAAAAAGGTGGCGAGGAGATACAAGCCTAGCTTGAAACCGCAGACATAAGAAAAGGCCAGCATTACTGCTGGCCTAATCGAAAAGGTGGCTGCGGGATATTTTCCCAGGGAGTTGCCCCCCAAGTATCGTCTCTGCTGAAGCGTTTGACGACTCTGTTCGGGATGGAAAGAGGTCGGACCACTTCGCCTAGGCAACCTGGGGGTACCAACTGAGTCAGCTGATACCCCTAGATTGCCGAAAATCGGCTCAAAATCTTGCGATTCTAAACCCGGTACCGAACAGATTTATAAAGTGCACATAAATTTTAAAAAAATAGTGCTTTCGATCGATTAGTAGTGGTTAGCTGAAACCCTTACGGGCCTTACACTGCCACCCTATCAACCTGGTGTTCTACCAGGGATCTTCGCCTCTTGCGAGGCACGAAACCTAATCTTGGAGCGAGCTTCGTGCTTATATGCTTTCAGCACTTATCTCAACGTAACGTAGCTACCGAGCCCTGCCACGGAAGTGACAACTCGCACACTAGCGGTTACTCCACTCTGGTCCTCTCGTACTAAGAGTAGACCTCCTCAAGTTTCGAACGGTAGCGCCGGATAGAGACCAACCTGTCTTACGACGGTTTGAACCCAGCTCGCGTGCCTTTTTAATGGGCGAACAGCCCAACCCTTGGGTGGTACTTCCCACCCAGGATAAGACGAGCCGACATCGAGGTGCCAAACCCTTCCGTCGATGTGAACTCTTGGGAAGGATAAGCCTGTTATCCCCGGGGTAGCTTTTATCCGTTAAGCTCCGAGCCATCCATACGGCTTCGGAGGATCACTATACCCGACTTTCGTCTCTGCTTCACTTGTATGTGTCGCAGTTAAGCACTCTTATGCTATTGCACTTACCACCCGATTTCCATCCGGGCTAAGAGTACCTTTGGACGCCTGCGTTACCTTTGAGCAGGCGACCGCCCCAGTCAAACTATCCACCAGACCTCATCTTCTACCCGGTTTCACGGGATTAGAATAAGATTTCGAGACGTCTTCAGAGTGGTCTTTCATTGTCGGCCGAAGCCTCCCACCTATTACTAAACAGCAAACACTCAAAACCAGGGTCAAGTTATAGTAAAGCTCCACGGGGTCTTTTTGTCCTTGCGCTACGAAGGCCGCATCTTCACAGCCATTTCAATTTCGCCGAGTCTATCTTCAAGACAGTTCTCAAGTCGTTCTGCCATTCGTGCGGGTCGGAACTTACCCGACAAGGAATTTCGCTACCTTAGCACTGTTATAGTTACAGCGGACGTTCACCGTGGCTTACAAGACCTCCGTGAAGAGATCCTGGTTAACCTTACGGCACTGGTCAGGCGTCAGCCCCTATACGTTGTCTTTCGACTTTGCAGAGACCTGTGTTTTTGCTAAACAGTCGCTTGAGAATCTTTAGTTGCACCCGAGTATTACCTCGGGACGACATCTTTCTAAATTACGTCGAGCTTTTTTGCCGAGTTCCTTAAAGATAGTTCTCTCGATCACCTTAGACTACTCGTCCTTCCCACCAGAGTCGGTTTGCGGTACAGCGGAAATTTAGCTCACAACGAACCTTTTCTTGATAACTGAACCCTTTCTCACTCCAGGGTATTAACCCCATTGCATTCCAAGCTCAAATAAACATGTTGGCGGATTTGCCTGCCTACACTTCCTTGCTTGTTGGACCGCATTCTTGCGCGGCTGAGAGGGTCCCACTATGTCCATCCTTTGTGTCTTAATCGCTAAACCTCACGTACAGGAATATTAACCTGTTATCCATCGGCTACGCCATTGGCCTCGCCTTAGGCACTGACTAACCCGAAGCGGATTAACCTGGCTTCGGAAACCTTGGGAATTCGGTGGATGGGTATCTCACCCATCTAACGCTACTTATACCGGCATTCTCACTTCGTGATACTCCAGCTGTCCTCACGGTCAGCCTTCAAGGCGTCACGAACGCTCCCCTACCACTTACCTTACGGTAAATTCGCAACTTCGGTACATAGTTTCAGCCCCGTTGAATTGTCGGCGCAAGAAGTTTAAACCAGTGAGCTGTTACGCTTTCTTTAAATGATGGCTGCTTCTAAGCCAACATCCTGGCTGTCTCAAACCTCTCACAACCTTTTACACTAAACTATGATTTAGGGACCTTAGTTGGCGATCTGGGTTGTTTCCCTTTAGAACACGCAGCTTAGCCCGCGCATTCTGACTCCCAAATATTCCTTACGGCATTTGAAGTTTGGTTAGATGAGAGAACTTGCGTTCCCGCGATCCATCCAGAGCTCTACCTCCGTAGCTTAAATTTGGGGCTATACCTATATATATTTCGGGGAGAACCAGCTATCTCTTGATTCGTTAGGCATATCACCTCTAACCTCAGGTCATCCGAGAGCTTTGCAGCGCTCACCGGTTCGGGCCTCAGAGCGGATTTTACTCCGTCTTCACCCTGCCCAAGGTTAGCTCATCAAGTTTCGGGTCAAATAAATACGACTAATCGGCCAGTTAGGCCTCGCTTTCACTTCGACTTCGCGTCTTAAACGCTTAGCCTTGCCGTATGCATTTACTCGCCGGTTCATTCTTCAATAAGCACGCAGTCACTCGGATATGGATAAATCCACTCACAGAGCTTCTGCTGCTTGACAGCATGTAGTTTCAGGTACTATTTCATTCCGTTATACACGGTACTTTTCACCTTTCCCTCGCGGTACTAGTTCACTATCGGTATATTTTGGTATTTAGCCTTACGGGATGGTCCCCGCAAATTCCCACCGGGTTCTTCGTGCCCTGTGGTACTCAGGTGCGTCTAGACTCATTTTTACTTTCGCGTACGGGGTTATCACCCTCTGTGACGGCTTATTCCAAAGCCTTCTGCTAGCAAAAATGATGCCACATTGACGTCCTATAACACCGGTCCCTTACGGGTCCGGTTTGGGCTGTCTCCGTTTCGTTCGCCACTACTCAGGAGATCGAGATTTCTTTTTTTTCCTCTGGTTACTTAGATGTTTCAGTTCACCAGCTTACCTTCGCTGAGTTATGAATTAGCTCAGCGATAACACTTACGTGTTGGGTTGCCCCATTCGGAGTCGACCGGATCAAAGCTTCATGATAGCTCCCCGATCACTTTCGCGATCTTGCGCGTCCTTCCTAGGCCAAAATATCCAAGGCATCCGCTACATGCATTAAGTAGCACTTAATCTTTTAAAATTTCATACAATACAATATTTCAACAATACATTTCAAACATTCAATACGTTATCTAACCCCGGACAAAAGACCTGTGGGGAAAATTGGGGGGTTAGACTTCACCTTCATAAAATCTGTTCAGTATCGGATCTAAAACCGGTCGGTTTACTAGAACAATCGATACAGATTTGTCAAAGTGCTACGCCCTTCGCTGCCTCCGGCAGATCAAAGTGCATAATCGTAGCTCTTGCCACGTCCCCAGGCTCAGTAAAGGTGTTACCCCAGACCAAACCTAGGGACCTAGCAAGATCCTTGGTGGACCGTGGGAGATTCGAACTCCCGACCTCCACATTGCAAATGTGGCGCTCTACCAACTAAGCTAACGGCCCTAATCAAACGAACGTCAGCCCGAGGTAGGGCTATGTGCAAATATTCAGTTAAAAAAACTTATTGGAGAGATGAGGAAGAAAGGTGTCAGAGAAAGGAACCTAGGAGCGTGCCCTTCAGCCGTCATCCCGCCGGCTTTGTTTTTAACACTGGGGGCAATTTACCATACTGATATGGCCTTGTCAAAGGGGAAATTCTATGCGGTTACTATTTCTTTTTTGTTTCTTCCCAACCACATGCTTCGCAAAGACGAACATACGGGTCAGTCCCCTTCAACTCTGGTCTAAAGTCAGATGTTAATCGGTAGGAGGAGCATTTCGGGCATCTCTCTGGGACTGGACTTTCGAATCTAACTAGAACTTTGCCGAAAGAGCTGATGAGATCAATTGTTGCATCTAAAACAAACAAACCATCATACCTGGTGGCACTCTTTGTATGAGTCAGCCATCCGACTAATTCCCAAACTTCTTGGGAAGTAAGCTTTAGGTACTGCCTGATGTGACGCGAGTGCTCTCCCTTAGCCAAATAATCAGCTACTATACCTGACCAACCAATAAAATCGCCTTGCTTTGGTATTTCTTTTTTTGGCGGCAACATCTCTTTCTTTGAAATCTCTTTAACTAAGGAAAGCAGAGTTTCCCTACACATTGCCCCAACTGCCTGAAATTCCTCCGCCTCATCAGCCTTATCTAAAGCCTTCGAAGCTTGCTCCCAGCGCCGCCAAACGCCGATTAACCTACCAACTTCTTCCTCTGACTCATCCACTCTATTTTTATCGGCCAGTCTAGACATCAAACCAATATGAAATGAGAGCGCGTAATCCATTGAAGGGAATTCATCTTGAGAATAAAGATTTGTGGGGTTTGTTATAACCCACCAACGTGTCTTATTAGTGTGGACGTTCCAAACGTCATGCCTTTCACCTTGGGATCTCTCAGATGAAACTTTTTCTGCAAGTTTCACCTTCTCATCAGGAGCTTCTATCTCAAAGTATTGTGTAACTGCTCTTTTTTCGTGCTCTGGGCTTTCCATTTGATCAACAATTTTAGACCTTTATCTACGAAAAAACCACCTCCCGGTGGTTTAATCGATGGTGGGCGAACCTGGATTCGAACCAGGGACCCCGACATTAGCTTTCCCTCAGCACTAACAAAAATTGGTGGGCGAACCTGGATTCGAACCAGGGACCCCGACATTATCAGTGTCGTGCTCTAACCAACTGAGCTATCCGCCCAATTTTTTAGTGCTGAGACCACTATCTTACTCTAACCAGATGAGCTCCAAATCAGCACTTATTCCTGATTTGCAAGACGGTTCCCTGGAACCGTCGAGATCCGCCCCAATATTTGGAGGCCACGACCGGAATCGAACCGGTGTATAGGGGTTTTGCAGACCCCTGCCTTACCGCTTGGCTACGTGGCCCTACTTCTTCGCTTCGTCTTTGGGCTTATCTTCGAAGCGAGCACGGATCTTGGTTAGGTTAATTGTAACCACAACCGCCAAGATGGTCACGATTATAGCGTATAGGAGCTTACTGACCACACTGCCAGCTTCTCCAAACGATAAATATTTGTTGACGATAGATTGAATAGCCTCGTTCCAGGCTAAAGCGGCCACGAGTCCAAATGCGGCCGAGGACAGGGTCAGGAGTTCTTTTAATACTTCTTTATGCATCCTTGCTCCTTATTGAAGCTCTTGAAAGGTGGTGGAGATTACGCCAAAAGACCTGAGGTCGTTCGTGAGAGAAGACCTCTGAGAATCGAATTTACGATTCCACGCTCCTAAGAAAGGAGGTGATCCATCCGCAGATTCCCCTACGGATACCTTGTTACGACTTAGTCCCCATCGCTGAGTTCACCTTCGGCAGCGCCCTCCCTTGCGGGTTAGACAACTGACTTCGGGTGCCCCCAACTTTGTTGGCTTGACGGGCGGTGTGTACAAGACCTGAGAACGTATTCACCGCGGCCTGCTGATCCGCGATTACTAGCAATTCCAACTTCATAGAGGCGAGTTGCAGCCTCTAATCTGAACTGAGGACCAATTTGCGGGATTAGCTCCGGCTCGCGCCTTGGCGTCCCATTGTTTGGTCCATTGTAGGGTGTGTGTAGCCCTAGGTGTAAGAGCTATGCTGACTTGACGTCATCCCCGCCTTCCTCCTCCTTGTATGGAGGCAGTTCGGCCAGAGTGATACAACTGACCGTAGGGGTTGCGCTCGTTACGGGACTTAACCCAACATCTCACGACACGAGCTGACGACAGCCATGCAGCATCTGT
>JBBROZ010000009.1:0-28180 GCA_038228785.1 Patescibacteria group bacterium | reverse complement strand
GACCGTGTCCCCATCCCCAACCCCCGCTGGGATTTTGATATCTTGATGGATCGTTTCTTTGATCCGACCTGCTCCCGTGCACTTGGGACAAGGATGGGTAATCTTCTGTCCGGTCCCCTGACAAGTTGGGCAAACCGCGGCGGTCATGATCTGTCCGAAAATACTATTTTGAACCCGCTCCACTTGGCCCTTCCCCTGACATTGGGTGCAGGTTTCAACTTTGGAGCCTTTCTCGGCCCCACTGCCTAAACAAACCGGGCACAGGGTTTGCTTATCGATGGAGACATTCTTACTGATCCCAAAGATAGCGTCTTTAAAATCAAGCGTGATTTCGAAGTAAAGATCGTCCCCGCCACTTTTAGCCCGACCCCGACCACTACTGGCCCCGGCAAAAAATTGTTCAAAGATTGAGAACGGGTCTTGGAAATCGGCGAAATCGAAGCCCGCGTTACCGCTGCCGCCCCCTGGACTATAGCTTCCGAACCCGCCCCCAAACGGATTGCCCCTAGGCCCGGCGTGATTGCCGTTTTGGTCAAACGCCTCGTGACCGAACTGGTCATAGGCTTTTCTTTTCTCAGGGCTCGAAAGCACCTGATAAGCGTCAGAGATCTCTTTAAATTGGGCGGCCGCGCCGGCGGACTTATCGATATCGGGGTGATGTTTGCGGGCCAAGACCCGGTAAGCCTTCTTGATCTCGTCAAGACTGGCTGATTTGGGGAGCCCCAATACTTCGTAAAAATCTTTTTTTGCCATATTCAAAATTAAAATGCGAAGAGGCTGAGGTCAGGATTTATTCCGACAACAGCCTCTTGGTAAGGATCAAACGACAGCCCTCGCTGTAGTTCAACTCTTACCCGGAACTTGGAACCTGTGACACCTGCTCTTCCTCGGTCAACCACGACCCCTGGAGGAGTAGTAGGAGGAGGCCCGGTGCTGCGAGCAGAGTAGCGACCAGCACGAGCGAGAAACCAAAAACCAGCCCGCTCAGAAAAAGTTCCATTGATGCCCTCCTATCTGAGCTTAGTTTACTACTAAGATCAAGATTTAGGAAACAACTTCGCCTTCGACCGGACCATCTTTCTTGGGCTCCTCTGAACCTTCAGCTTTCGATTCTTCCCCGGCGGGAGCTTCAGTTCCAGGCTTACCCCCAGGGGCTTGCGACTGCTGGTACATCGCCTGTCCGACTTTTTGGAGCACTGAGCTTAGCTCCTCAGTCTTGGCTTTGATGTCCGCGGTCGACCCGGCCGCTAGTAGGTCTTTTAGGGCTGTGGTCTTCTCCTCGACCTCAGTTTTAAGATCTGCGCCCACTTTGTCCCCGGCGTCTTTGAGCGTTTTCTCGGAAGTATAGATCAAGGTGTCAGCGGTATTTTTGACCTCGATCTCTTCGCGCTTGACGCGGTCTTCCTCAGCGTGAGCTTCAGCTTCTTTGGTCATCCGTTCGACTTCTTCTTTATTAAGACCAGTCGAGCCTTGAATGGTGATAGCCTGCTCTTTGCCGGTGGCCTTGTCTTTGGCTTTAACGTTTAGAATGCCGTTGGCGTCGATATCGAATGTCACCTCAACTTGCGGGACGCCCCGAGGAGCTGGTGGGATCCCATCTAAGATGAACCGACCGAGCGGTTTATTGTCAGCCGCCATCTCGCGCTCGCCTTGGAGGACGTTGATCTCAACCGACGGCTGGTTGTCACTGGCCGTGGAGAAAGTCTCGGTCTTGGAAGTTGGTATCGTAGTATTGCGGTTGATGAGCGCAGTTCTAACTCCCCCGAGGGTCTCTAGACCCAAGGTTAAAGGCGTGACATCAAGTAGTAGCACGTCTTTGACTTCCCCGCCCAGGACTCCACCTTGAATAGCCGCCCCAATGGCGACGACCTCATCCGGGTTGATCCCTTTGTTGGGCTCTTTACTGAAAGTTTCTTTGACCACTTCTTGGACTTTGGGCATCCTGGTCATTCCTCCCACCAAGACGACCTCGTCGATGTCTTTAGCCGTTTTACCGGCGTCTTTGAGGGCCGACTGGACCGGCTTGACGGTATCTTGGATCAGCGTGTCGACCAATTGCTCGAGCTTAGCCCGGGTTAGTTTGGTGACGAGATGTAGGGGTCCGCTCGCGCCTTGGGTCACAAAAGGCAGATTGATGTCAGTTTCTTGAGCACTGGAGAGCTCGATCTTGGCTTTCTCGGCGGCTTCTCGGAGGCGTTGTAGGGCCTGGGCATCGCCCTTGAGATCGACCCCGTTAGCAGTTTTGAATTCCTCCGCCAGCCAGTCGACGATCTTTTGGTCAAAGTCGTCTCCTCCCAGGTGAGTGTCCCCGTTAGTGGCTTTGACTTCGAAGACCCCGTCGCCTAGTTCCAGCACGGACACATCGAAAGTCCCACCTCCCAAGTCGTAGACAACGATGGTGTGGGCGTTTTTCTTGTCGAGTCCGTAAGCCAGGGCCGCCGCGGTTGGTTCGTTGATGATGCGCTGAACGTTCAGCCCGGCGATCTCCCCAGCCTGTTTAGTGGCTTGTCTTTGAGAGTCGTCAAAATAAGCGGGGACAGTAATGACCGCGTCAGTCACTTTTCCGCCCAAGTAAGCCTCGGCGTCGGCTTTAAGTTTCTGTAAGATTCTAGCTGAAACCTCTTGCGGGGTGAAGTCGCGTCCATCCACGCTAACCACCGCCATCCCGTCTCGACCCGCTTTGACTGGATAGGGCAGCCATTTCATATCACGGGTCACTTCCGGATCTGAGAATTTGCGGCCCATGAGTCGCTTGACCGAGAAAACAGTGTTTTTGGAATTGACCACCATTTGCCGCTTGGCCACATCCCCAACTAGCCCTTTAACGGGCTCGACGACGGACGGGACAATATTTCTACCTTCCGCCGATGGGATAACTTTCGGGGTTCCCCCCTCCATAACTGACACCACTGAATTGGTGGTACCAAGATCGATACCAACTATTTTGCTCATATGTTTTTACCTCCTACTTCTGAGCTGTGCGAAGATGCAGGGTCGGCGCTTGCGCCTGACCCTATTTTAACTTTAGCTGGACGAATCACTTTATCACCTAATTTATAACCTTTTTCTAGCACCTGCATAACTTTACCTTCCTCTCCGGCCACCTTTTCGATGGCCTCGTGATGTTCGGGGTTGAAAGCGTCTCCGACGGTCCCGATCTCGGTGACCCCTTCGGAGCTGAGGGCGTCTTGGAACTGCTTTACAACCAATTCTATTCCCTGATCTTTGAGATGTTCGCTGGCACGCTGCAGGTTATCTAAGACCGGTAGCATCTTTAACACCAGAACCACGTTAGCAAACTTCACAAAGATGTCTTTCTCCCTCGCCACTCTTTTTTCTAAATTTTGATAATCGGCCAGGACTCGAATGTATTTAGCTTCGAGCTCGTGGTGTTTGTTATCAACTGTTTTCTTATCTTTCACCATAGACTTTACCAACTGTGACTCATTTCTCCCAGCAAACTGCCGTAATATCTGACGGTTGGAATGATTCTGGGATAGCTCATTCTAGACGGACCGATCACCCCCACGGATCCGGTGTGGGATTTTCCGGCGTCGTAGTGGGTAAAGACCATCCCAACTGGTTCTAAGAATTCGACTCCAAACTCTTCACCCATCAGGACCTTGACTGAGTCTTCCCCAACGGCGCGGTTAAACAAGTTTATGAGATCGCTCGAGTCGTCCATCATCTGCAAAACCGTTTTAGTGGTGTCGATGTCATAAAACTCGGGCATGTCCAAGATCAGTCCGGCTCCAGCATAGTACAAATCGCCCTCTTTGGTGGTCGCGACGGCCAGTCCGCCGGTCATCTCCGAGAGGGAACGGGTTAGATCTCTTAGTAAACGGTGGAATTGAAAGCGCTCGTCCCACAGTTTCTCTTTGACGGCGACCTCGTCACGGATCGGCATTTCGCGCTCTTCCATGAGATTGGCGATGTAAAATTTAAATCCAACTGAGGTCGGAGCACGACCAGCCGAAGTGTGCGGTTGTTTGAGAAACCCCAGCTCGGTCAGCTTGGCCATTTCATTACGGATCGTGGCTGGGGAGACCCCCAGCTTGTACTTCTTCTCGATGGCCTCGGAGCCAACTGGTTCGGCGGTGTCGATATATTCTTCGACCACGGCTTTGAGAAGCGCTTGCTGTCTTGGATTTAAGTCAGTCATACGTTAGCAGTCTAATAAAGTTAGTGCTAAGTTGTCAAGACGTTATTTTGCACACTGTTAACGAGATAGGATTGTCAGAAACGCTTCCTGGGGGATTTGGACCTGACCAAATTGCTTCATGCGGGCCTTACCTTTACGCTGAGCTTCGAGAAGCTTCATCTTACGCTCGATATGCCCACCGCTCATCTTGGCTAGCACGTCCTTGCGCAAAGCTTGGATATCTTCCCTGGCGATAACGTGGCTGCCGATGGTGGCCTGGATCGAGACTTCAAAGTTTTGACGAGGGATAGCTAGTTTGAGCTTGGCGACTAGAGCTTTGCCCAGGCGATCGGCTTCGGATTTGACGACGATTTGCGAGAGGGCGTCGATCGGCTGTTTGGCGACTAAGATTTCCAGCTTGACCGCTTCGACCGGCAAGAAGTCATCTAAATCGTAATCAAAACTGGCGTAACCAGACGAGACTGATTTCAGGCGATCATAAAAATCGATCATAATCTCAGCCAGAGGCAACCGCAGATTGACCTTAATCCGGGCAGCGACCGTCTCAAACTCGCCAAATACGGCCCGCTTTTCCTTGGCCAACTCAGAGACTGCTCCCAGATAATTTTCAGGGGTAATAATGACCCCGTTGACCCAAGGTTCTTTGGATTCCAGTAGTCTTGATTGATCAGGGAATTCGGCTGGGGAGTGAATGGTCTTCTCCGTCCCATCCGTTAATTTGATCTGGTAGGGCACGGTTGGGGCCGAGGCGATCAGCTCCAAATTATATTCGCGCTCGAGCCTTTCTTGGACCACCTCCATATGCAAAAGTCCCAAAAACCCAACTCGGAAACCAAACCCGAGAGCCAGCGAGTTCTCCCCTTGATAGGTGAGAGCGGCGTCGTTTAGTTTGAGTCTCCCCAGGGCGTCGCGCAAACGAGGATAGTCCTCAGTTGAAACCGGGAACATCCCAGCAAAGACCATCGGCTTGGCGGGACGATACCCGACGAGCGGGGTCACGCTCTCCCCTTGCAAAGTAATGGTGTCCCCAACCTGGACTTGGCCGACGTCTTTTAGCCCCGTGGCGATGTAACCCACTTCACCGCATTCCAACTTCTCCTGCGGGGACAAGCTCGGGATGAAATACCCCGTCTCAATAACCTCAGCCTTGGCCCCTGAACCGACTAAACAAATCTTCGAGCTTCCCTCGATCTCCCCATCTACCACCCGCACGGCCGCGATGACCCCTTTATAGGTATCAAACGAGGAGTCAAAAACGAGTGCCCGGGTGTGTCCGGCGGCTGGAATTGGAGCTGGCACCCGGTCAATGATCGCCTGGAGAACTAGGTCAACATTCTGCCCTGTTTTACCAGACGCCAATATGATTTCCCAGGCATCGAACCCAAGTGAGCTGACCAGATCGGCGGTAATACCCGCGACATCGGAGTTAGGTAGATCGATTTTATTAATGACCGGAATAATCTTAAGCCCAAGATCCCGGGCCAGGTTAAAGACTGACAATGTCTGGGCCTCGATCCCTTGTCCGGCGTCGATGAGGAGTACCGCCCCCTCGCATGCCGCTAAGGAGCGACTGACCTCATAAGTAAAATCGACGTGTCCGGGCGTATCGATCAGATTAAGAATGTAGCCAAGGTAGTTCATCCGCACCGGTTGGAGCTTGATGGTGATCCCGCGCTCCCGCTCGATTGGATTAAGATCCAGGTATTGAGCGCGCATATCCCCCATAGCAATAGTTTTGGTCACTTCCAAAAAGCGATCAGCCAGCGTGGATTTGCCGTGATCGACATGGGCGATAATGCTAAAATTTCTGATTTTGCTAGTCACGCCGGGAGTTTACCAGAAAAGCTCAGTCGCTACCATTGATCGGTTCGGCGACGGCAGTTTCCTCGATACGGCGCAGCACGGGCAGGCGACGCAGCCTGTTACCAACCTTGGTAAAGACCGATATTTCCTCTATCCCTAACAAATAAGTCATCAAAAAATACACTACCAGTCCCAGGACTGCGGAAATCAAAGTCACTAGCACTAATCCAGCGGTGTGACTAGTATCGACCGCTAAGGGACCAAAGAATGTATGAACTACCGAGCCCTGGAGCCACAGTTGTCCGTATGAGGCGGAGTCGAGTACTTTAAGTGGGGTGTACAACGCCACCCCGGCCAGTAGTCCGGCTAAGATCATCTTGGCGGGAGATATCAGGACCTGGCCCCAATCTAGTCCCCCGACCCGCCGGGAGAGAAAATAAAGCAGCAGCAGCGCATCTAAGGTTCCAGCGATCGAAGCCGAGACCCCGAGCCAAATAACATTATTGAAAAAGTAAGTGAAACTAACCGAGGCCACGACATTAACCAGCACGGTAAATATCGAGATCTTAACCGGGGTCTTGGTATCGTGCAGGGCGTAAAATCCGCGTGCCAATAGCTGAATGGCCGACTGGCCAATAATCCCAATCGCGAAAGCTGCCACCGTAAAGGCGATCAGCTTGGTCGACTCCCAACTTAGTCCCGGCGCTCCGTAAGCTATACGCACGATCGGGATCCTCAAGACGACCAGTACGACCACGGCCGGGATCACTAGATATAAGATCTGGTGAAATGAGGCGATCAGCGTGGCTTTGAAATTATCCAAATTTTCTTGGGCAAACTCTTTGGCCAAAGTCGGTAGAGCCGCCACTCCTAAAGCGTAACCAAACACTCCGGCCGGAAGAGACTGCAACGTAAAGGCAGCCGTGAAAACGATGATGTTGGTCGTGGCCGGGGCGGAAGAAATCAGCGAAGCCAGGGCGGTATCGGCGAAAGAGTCGATCTGACCAACAGCTAGTCCGAAGGCGCGAGGACCCATCAAACGCAACACCTCACGGACTCCCGGCAGACGGAAATTAAGATTAAACGAGTATTTGACACGCAGGTGTGACAAGAGCGGCAACTGAATCAGCAGATGTCCTAAAGCACCGATGATAACCCCAAACACCGGCCCGTATATGCCAAATGATCCTGATAGAAACACCGCCCCACCGATAATTCCTAGGTTGTAGATGACGGGGGCCAGGGCCGGGATCAGGAAGCGGTGGTAGGAATTAAGCATGCCAGTCACGAAATTACTGGCGATCAGGAAAAACTGAGCCAGGGTCAGGAGTCTGGTGATATTGGCGACGAGGGAGATGGTGACGGGATCATTTTTGAACCCGGGAACTAAGAAATTAGCCGCGATCTCGTTGGCAAAGATAAACACTAAACCCGTAAACAAAGCGGTAATGATTAAGCTGTAATTTACAACGGCCGAGAAAACTTTGGCGGCCTCGCTCTCTTCACGTTTGGCCAGATAGCCCGAGATGACGGGGATGAAGGCGGTGGCCAAGGCTCCTAAGACGAGGATTTGGAAAATTGTGTCAGGAATCTTAAAAGCGGCGAAAAACGCCGCTAGATCAGGATTCTGGTCCCCGAAAGTCCCAATCAGTACCCGGTAGCGAATAAACCCCAAGACCCGGCTAGCTAAAGATAGCGTAATAATGATCGCCGCGGCTGAGGTGATACTAGCCTGACGGCGAAACAAAATGTCGGTGGTACTTTTTAGCCCGTTTGTAAAAACTGATCCAACCATATCTTCTAGTCTAGCAACTTCTACTTGCCTGGGAAAGAATTATTATGTTAATATCCGCCCTGATATGCCAATCATTAAGTCAGCCCTCAAGAAAATGCGACAAGACGCCAAGCGCACCGAGCGCAACTTGGGCGTTCAATCAGCTCTTAAAACTGCCATCAAAAAAGCTAAGCTTAGTAAAAAATTTGAGGACGTTTCTGACGCTTACTCCGCCCTGGACCGAGCGGTTAAAAATAACCTCGTTCACAAGAATTTCGCCGCCCGCCAAAAAGCACAACTTAGTAAACTAGCCAAACCGGTTAAAAAAGCCCTGGTTGCGCCCGTAAAAAAGACCACCAAAAAAACGGCTCCCAAGACCGCCAAGAAGTCTCCCGCCAAAAAGCCTACAAATAAGAAGTCTTAACCAACTTTCCCACTGAGGAGAGAAAACTAACCATACTGACATTAAGGTTAGCCACGCCTGTTTTGTTATGCCGATCCATCTGCAAAAGCTCTTGGTAGACTAGCCGTAAATCCCGCTCGTTCCACCCACTGAGCTGGGACTGCAATTTGCGCTGGACGAAATCTGGAACTTTGGGCCGATGCCCCATCTTAAGTAGCAGCAGTAACCGAAACTGCCGCACTAGCATCACCAGCAAATACTCCGGCTCGTTGCCGGCTTGAAGTAGCTCCTCCCAACCCGATAATGAACGCTGTAAATTCCTACCCCCCACCTGGTCACTCCAGTCAAAAACGCTCGTACCCTGGGGTTCCGGGAAAAACTGAACTTTGGCCCCCAAGCTCAGCAGTGAACTTTCGGGGGGGAGTGTTTTGCGTTCATAAATGACTAGATCCGACTTTGGGTCCAAGGTCGGTAAATATTTTTTAAGTTCAAGGAGAAAATTGGAACTGCGGTTTTTGGACAGGTCGTCGACTACGACCACCCTGGGTCCGGTAAAAGACGGGGTGTCCAGGGCTTCTTTTAGCTTATTTAAATCCAGATCCGATCCGACCAGTCTGGTAGTGGAGAGATCGTCCGCCCCCTTGGTTAGTGTATCCAGAGCCGCTAGGCTTCGCGCATTATCGCCGCCATGAATAAGTGTCGTCACCTTCTCGCCGGCTGGGCAGCGGGACTGGCCTCCTTAGTTAAGCCGGCTTCAGCTAATTTACGAGCGACGAATCTTTGGATTTCCAGGTAGTTGCCGTCACCAGTTCTCGGGACGAAAACGAAAGCGCCACCATAATTATCGGCTGGCGGCACCAACAGTAACCCGGCCTCGTCGCTAGGATCATTTGATAAAACGATATTCTGGGCGCTATCGGCGTTAAGGCTTTGCACTAATTTATAGAATTGTCCGATTTGACCAAAATCTACGTCTAAAGTTTGGATAGTTCGATCAAACGACTTGATGAGCGAGCTGACCTTGAGCGGGTCGGCTAAGGTCTGCGCTGACAGCGCTTTGTCGCGGACCGCCACCATGATTTTTTGCTGACGATGAGCGCGCGCCAGGTCCGACCCCTCTCCGCCGGTCCCGTGGCGGCTCCGCACGAATTTAAGGGCGGTAGCGGAGTCCATATACTGGTAACCCTTCTTGAAGCTAATACATTCGTAACGCCGAGACTCAATGGGATTATCCTCCTGGCCCTCAATCGGGTAATCGCAGTCGGTGAAAGCCGCGTCGACATTAACTGAGACCCCGCCGACGGTATCTAACATTTTCTTAAAGCCTTCGAAATCGACCCGAATAGCGTAATGAATTGGTAGTCCCAAGACTTGTTGGACCGTATCCCGGGCTAGCCCGAGCCCCCGGCCCTGCGGATAATTATCTTGGTCCCCATAACAATAAGCGGCGTTAATCTTCGCACCTTGCGGTCCAAATTTGTCCCGGCCCGTACCCCAACTGGGCAATGTTACCCAGAGATCTCTGGGAACTGAGACCAACACGACATCTTTATTTTTGGCCGCCATATCCACCGAAGCCACCACCATGGTATCGCTTCTAAAACAATCATTAGATGAGTACTGCTCGTAACTACGCTTATCGATCCCAACGAGGAGAAAGTTGGTCCGGCCGTTAGTTTGCTTAAGGTCCTGATCAGATGAACGAATAAATGATAAAACTGCCGCCGGAGCTTTAAAGATATCGGCCAAAGTGGCTGAGGCAGGCCAAAAGAGCGAGTATCCGGCGTAAATAAGCCCGCTTGTGACCGCCAAGATCGATAAAAACTTGGCCCAGCGGCCAATCTTGGAACCACCTCGTTGCGCTCGCAAAGGCGCCTGAGGCCGGGACGGCATATTGTCTAAATCTAGATAGCGCACTGAGTAATTTTACCAGACAGTTGATAGCCTAGGAACTAGCCGCGTGAACCAGGTCGACCCAACTGCTGGGGTTTAGAGAAGCGCTCCCAACCAGCACTCCCGAAATATCTGGCTGGGCGAGGAATTCTTTGACGTTAGCAGCGGTAACCGAACCACCGTACAAGACTGGAATCTGGGCTCCAACTATTTTCCTAGCCTGAACCGCCACCGAGGCAGCGTTACTAGGCGTGTCGGGGTGCCCAGTGCCAATCGTCCCCGGCGGCTCGTAAGCCAGAATCAGGTCGGTCGGATCGTTGATCACCGCCAGATCGGCCGGTTTCTCAAAGCAAAATATAGGCTTTAGGTCGTGACGACTAGCTTGGACTAATTTGTTGGCTAGCTCTCGACCCTCTTCGTGAAAGTACTTGCGGCGTTCCGAATGCCCGACCAAGACGTAATCCACCATCCCCGCGAGTTGTCGGCCCGAGACCTCCCCAGTGTAGGCCCCCTCCTCTTCGGCTGATAGGTTCTGAGCCCCCAACTTAAGGGGCGTACCAATAATTTCGTCGCGAACGGAGTGGATCAAAGGAAAGGGCGGACAGAAAACGATCTCAACCCCTTTGGCCAGGCGCAGTAGCTCCCGGCTAGTGGCGAAAAACTCACGTACCTCTTGGGTGGTTTTGTGCATCTTCCAATTGGCTACTAAGTACTTCATCCTAGCGCCTCGAGTCCCGGTAGATCTTTACCGGAGAGAAATTCCAACATCGACCCTCCGCCGGTACTAACGAACCCGACTTGTCCCAGCAGTCCCAGCTGACCCAGAGCTGCGATACTGTCCCCGCCGCCAACCACCGTAAAAGCAGCGCTCGAGGTGATCGCTCTGGCAATCTCGCGGGTCCCATTCCCAAAAGCGGGGTCTTCGAACATGCCCATCGGACCATTCCAAACTATCGTTTTAGCTGAAGCTATCGACTGCTTGAACCGCTCAATCGAGAGGGTGCCGATATCTTTTCCTTCGACATTATCCAGTGGCAAAATAACCTTATCCATGGGTTGGAGGCCTTCATTGACAAGCGACCCCCCGATCAAAATCTCGTCGGCTTGGGAACCCATAAACGCGATTAGCGGTTTCTTGGTCTCAACTTTGGCCCCACCGATAATCACCACGAGTGGGCGGGCCGGGTCTTGCAGGATTTGGCTTAGGGTTTGGACTTCTTTTATAAGATTTAGTCCCGCGAAATGCGGCAAATATTTGGGAACTGATACCACCGAGGCATGGCTACGATGGCTACTGGCAAAAGACTCATTAACGTATATCTCACCCAACTTCACCAAAGCCTGAACAAAATCAGGTGAGTTGGCCTCCTCGCCAGTATGGAAACGTAAATTTTCAAATAATACTATTTTCTCCGAAGGATCAGGATTAGTCGTCAGATCTCCTCCGAAACTAACCGGTACTCCTAGACGATCTGAGAGCAAAGGTACGAATTCTTCAGTCGAGAGGGATGGATCAACTAACCCGTCTGGACGACCGCGGTGAACAATGATTCTAACCTGGCCCCCTCGACTGATGAGATCTTGAAGAGTCGGGATCATCCTCTCTAAACGAAAGGTCTCGAGGTGCCCCTCAATTTGAGCCAGGTCGAGATCACCCCGAACGATTACTTTTTTACCGGCTACATCGGCCAAACTAACTGGTTGCATTACATAAGTATGAGGCAAAAAACCTATTTTGAAAAATCTATTTTCACCAGGTTGGTGAACCTGGAACTAAGCTCTTGACCGACCCCGCTAGTTGTGGTTAGATAATCCTTACCCCCTGTATATTGGGTTTTTGGAGGGCGCAACCGAAAGAAAGCTTCACAACTATGCGATGTCCATTTTGCGGTTTTTTAGATAGTAAGGTCATTGATAAGCGGGATAATCCCGATCTTTCCGCTACCAGACGGCGGCGGGAATGCCTCTCTTGCCATAAACGCTTTAGTACCCACGAGCGGGTTGAGACTGTCGACCTCCTGGTCCAGAAAAAAGACGGGCGTCGGGAACCCTTCAATCCGGAGAAGCTCCGGAGTGGGCTTTTTAAGGCTTTTGAGAAAAGGCCGGTCAGTACCGAGCTTATTAACCTAACCGCTCTGGAGATCGAACAAGAAATCCGTAAACAAAATCAAACGGAGATCCCCACCAAAACGATCGGCGAGATGATAATGCGCAAGCTCAAAAAACTAGACCAGGTCGCCTACATCAGGTTTGCCTCAGTTTATAAGAACTTCACCGAAGTACGAGATTTCGAGGAGGCCCTCAAGGAGCTCCTAGCCACCAAGGCTAAAAAACGTTAGACTAAGCGTCCTTTTGCTCTTTAACAAACGATTTTCCCAACCGATCTGCTAGCAGCAGCCCTCCAGTCCACCAGAAGCTTCTGGTGGATCGGTTGGGAAAATCCAAACCGACGTCGCTTGTTGTGACGTTAGAAATTGAAAGGGAGCAGAAATCAAATGAGTAGCGAGATCGTTACCATGGGAGGCCCGCAACCTCTGGAATCAGCCGAGCTGCACGGGGTAACCTTTGAGGCCCCGACCGCCCGTCTCAGCGAAAACCAGATGGCGGCCTTCCTCGAGCGCTACGCCCGCACCACCAAGGACGGGGGCAAGGAAACCCATTTCCTGGCCTGCCTCAGGCTGGCCAGCAACATCGCCATGGTCGACTGTCTCTACCACCCGGACGTTTTCGATCCGGACGCTAAGCAGGAGACCCACCCCAGCGTCAAGCGCGACGACCAGCCGCTCGATCACGGAGCCACCATCGCCCGCCAGTACAACTGGCTCAACACTCAGGGCAAGATGCGTGTTCCATTTGGGGACGTTCTGGCTGTCGCCCATGAGACCTGGCGGGAACGGACCCAGTACTACCTGCCCTACCTGACCAGCCAGGACCTGACCCTGAACTCCCCCACTTGGACGGGACTGGGAACAGGGCTCGGGCAAACCGCCGCCTGCTTCGTTCTGCCCCTCTCCGATGACCTGGTCCGTAACTCGGACTCGATCACTCAGACGATGCAAAACGCCATCGCCATCCAGCAGACCGGCGGGGGTAACGGCTTCCAGTTCGGGACCCTGCGACCCAAGAACACGCTGATCAAGCGCAGTGGCGGACGTTCGTCTGGACCCATCACGTTCATGAAGATGTACGACAGCTCGTTCGGGGCGATCGAGCAGGGGGGAAGCCGACGTGGGGCCAACATGGCCGTTATGTTCGTTAGTCACCCCGACATCGAGCAGTTCATCACCTGCAAGAGCGAGGAAGGTGACATCACCAACTTCAACATCTCGGTCGCAATGACCGATGAGTTCATGGAGGCTGTTCGCGAAGACCGCGAGTTCAACCTGCGCTGGCCCGAGGATGGTCCGACGGTCAAAACCGTGCGGGCCCGGGACCTGATGCGCAAGATCGCCGAACACGCCCACATCAACGGTGAGCCCGGCGTCCTGTTCGTCGATCAGGCCAACCGCGAAAACCCGGTGCCGCATCTCTACCGGCTGACTGCCACCAATCCTTGCGGGGAGCAGTGGCTCGGGCCCTACGAGAACTGCTGCCTCGGGCACATCAACCTCTCGCGTTGCGTCACCACTGACCGCAAGGTCGACTGGGACCAGCTCCGCGCTATTACTGTGGCGCTGACCCAAACGCTCGACAATAATGTCGACGCTAACAACTACGTCGACGCTGTTCCACAGCTCGAGGTCGCAGCCATGAATGTCCGACGCATCGGCGTCTCGTTTATGGGTCTCTGGGACCTGATGGCTGACGTCGGTGTTCGCTACGGCAGCCGTGAAGGCCAAGAGCTCGCCGGACAGATCTGCGAGTTCATCCGCTACCACACCATGAAGGTCTCAATCGAACGGGCCCGCGACCGCGGACCATTTGAGAAGATCGATGGATCGATCTACCAGCCGGGAAACCCGAGCTGGGAGGTTCCGCGTTCTCGCTACGAGCTTGACTTCGGACGACCCAAGCTCGAATGGGCCAAGCTCATAAGTGAGCTGCGCCGCTACGGAATCCGTAACGGGGCCCAGATGACGGTCGCCCCGACCGGTACCACCGGAACCATCGCTGGAGTCGACGGATATGGATGCGAACCGGCCATCGGCCTGTCGCACATTCGTCGCATGAAGACCAGGGATGGCGAAAAGATCCTGTTCTACGGCAACAAGCGTTTCGAGCGCGCACTCAAGGAGCAGGGACTTTCTCCTGAGGAGATCCAGGTAATTCTGGAGAAGGTCTACCAGAATCCGCTCGGTTCCTGCCAGGATGTGACTGAGGTCCCAGAAGCTGTCCGCCACGCCTTCGTGGTGGCAGGGGACATCACCCCGGAAGGTCATGTACGGATGCAGGCCGCGATGCAACGCTGGATCGACAACTCGATCAGCAAGACCATCAACCTGCCCAACGAAGCCTCGGTCGAGGACGTCGAAAAGTCCTACTTCATGCTCCACGAACTGGGCTGCAAGGGGGGCACGGTCTACCGTCAGGGTAGCCGCGAGGACGAAGTCCTGACCAACACTGGCCGCCTGGGAACCAAACAGCGAAAGTACAAGATCACCGTCAACGGCAAGAAGGTCACCCGCTACATCGCCGCCCCCACAGTCCGTGAGCTGTTCCAGGGTCGACGGACCAGCGAACGTGGCGAGCTCCTGCCGATCAGCCTGCCCTCGCAGGTCGACGAGATCGGCATCCCGGCGATCAGGTTCCGCACCCCGACCGCGATCGGCGAGTCCGGCGATGACACCAAGATGGCGGTCGTCGTGTCGCTGGCTGGAGCCATCCTGGTCTTCCCTGAGGGAGAAGAGATCGCTCCGCTCGAAGCCTTTCTCAACGTTGGCAAGAGCGGGCAGGATACCCAGGTCATGGCCGAAGCGATCGGGAGGCAGACTTCCACCCTATTCCGTCTCGGAGCCGGGCTGGAAGTCGTTGTCGATCAGCTCAACGACATCGGCGGACGTTACTCGGTCGGATTCGGCGAACGCAAAGTTCGCTCCATGCCAGACGCGTTCGCCAAGACCCTGAAGCGTTTCGCCACGGTTATCGGACGAGGAGGTAACGGCAACGGCCACGCCGAAACCTCGGTCCAAACAGCCGTTAAGGCATCTCCTCATAGTGGCCCGGCCAACCTCGAGATCTGCCCGAAGTGCCAAAACCGTAGTCTGGCTTTCCAAGAAGGATGCTTCATGTGTCTGAGCGAGGAAGGCGGATGCGGACAGTATCAGGGATGTAGTTAACTAGTCCAAGTAAGAGAGATCACCCTCACCGCGACCTAACATCGCTCTGAGGAGACCCCCAATGTTTACGCACTGTAAACTTCGGGGGTCTTTTCTTTTTCTGAAACTATTCGAGGTAACTTGGCAACTTAAGCCACTTCGATAATCCCCAAACCTTACCGGCGTCAAATACGACTAGTACTCCCAAAACTAAAATGAAAATAATATGATCGTCAATCAGGTGGTTCGGAGCAGTTGGTGGAAAGTGCGAGAGGTAAATAAGGCCCATCAGCAGCGCCAGTCCGGCACTGACCAGCCTGGTCCCAATTCCGAGGAGGAGCGCCAAACCGCCGAGGGTCAATCCCCAGGCCACCAGCATATCGATGCTGGCGTTACCGGCCAAACCCTTAAACATCTCCGCCAGTGGCCCAGTCGAAGACTTGAGGAAACCACCCGCCGTGAACGGAGAGGTCACCTTATCCCAGCCCGCCCACAAAAACAGTCCGCCCATTCCAACCCGCAACAAGAACAAACTTAGATTTTTATAGTTTATGTTAATCACCTCCTTAGTCAGCCATAACTCGAACTTCTTCCCAGAATATCGGCCAAGCTTTGATCGGACCAAACAGTGACACTAAATAACGAAATTCAACAAGCTTACGCAGGAGAGATGGCCACCAACCGGCACTGACCTGACCACCAAAAACCCCGATGGCAAAGTTGTGCCCGACCGGAACTATATAGTCACTTCCCGGCGGACGAAACTTGGTCAGCGGTAGTTTAGCTACCACTCGAGTAATATTTTCTCCCACCAATTTGCCCATGGCGATCGCGTTGTAAGCTTGCGGGGCCACCCCTTGACCTGTCTTAGGGTCAATGTAGCCGGCCAGGTCACCAGCGACTAAGATATCTGGGTGACCCAGAACAGCTAACGATTCATTAACCGCGGGGCGACCTTTGGGATCAAGCGGCAGACCCATATCACCAGGCAGGGGGTGGGGCTTGGTCCCAGCTGTCCAAACGGTTAGATCACTTGGCACCCATTGGCCACTCTTTAATCTAACACCGTCTTTTTTTACCTCGGCCACCGGATCATTTAAGACCACTGCGACTTTTAACTCTTGCAGCTTTTCACCAGCCATCCTCACAGCTTTTGAATCTAACCCGACTAGTAGCTGTGGGCCAGCCTCAAGAATCGTAACGTTAACTTTCTCGGTTGGATACTGCTGACCTAATTTATCAAGGTGATGTCTCAGTTCAGCTGCCAGCTCGACCCCGGAGAAACCGCCACCGCAAATAACGACATTGACCTCCTCTTTTCCCCGCTCATCAGCCATACGAAAGGTCATCCTGATGCTATCGCGCAGCAACATCGTTTCTTGGAACTCCCGGAACATATAGGCATGCTCCTTGACCCCTTTAATTCCAAAGTCATTGCTTAAAGCTCCCAGTGCGATCACTAAGAAATCGTAATCTTGGTGTTCTCCGCTTTTTAGATAGACTCGCCGGGTGCCCTTGTCGACTTTTAGAACCTCATCCAGCAAAACACGAACCCGGCTACCAGAGAAAATTTCCTGAAGTGGAATAATGACGGTGTCTCTGGCGACCTCTTCGGTCGCAGCTTCGTAGAGACTAGCGTGATAAACGTGGTTAGGAGAACGGTCAATTAGTGTGGTCGATATTTTGGGGTGACGAGCCAGGACTTTGGCCGCGGCTACACCAGCAAATCCCCCGCCTAAGATAACAACTTTTTTAGCCGTGGGCGCCAAGGTGGTGGTCGAGTTTGGCCGCGAAGACAGGCTGCGGGGTGTAGCCTACTAAACGGTCTATCTCCTGACCCTCCCGGACGAAAATGTAAGTTGGGATGCCTAAAACGTGGTGCTTCATAGATAGCTCGGGGTGTTCGTCAGCATTGATAACACTAAATTTAACCCGGTCCCCGTAAGCCTTTTCTAAAGCCGCAAAAATCGGCTTCATCATCTGGCACGGGCCACACCAATCAGCGTAAAAATCCAAAACTTCTAGCATAGTTTTAGTTTACCAGATGCGCTACACTTTCTAGCGATGGATTTAGACAAGCACCTTAATCCCGTTCAGGCTGACGCCGTTCGGGCCACCGAAGGACCCGTCCTAATTTTGGCCGGAGCCGGATCGGGCAAGACGAGATGTCTTACTTACCGGATCGGTTATCTGATCGAAGAAAAAAAGGTCGCTTCGGAAAATATCTTGGCCGTCACCTTCACCAACAAAGCGACCGCCGAGATGAAACAGCGGATTGAGAAATTGGTCGGACAAAAGCCACCTTGGATGGGCACCTTCCACGCCATTTCAGCTAGGATTCTGCGCCGTGACGGCCATCATATCGGCATTCCGGTTGATTTTGTGATTTACGATACTGATGATCAGCTATCGGTCATCAAAGGTGTCTGTGAAAAGCTCGACCTTAATACCAAGAATTTTAATCCCAAAACTATTCTGGGCATGATCTCGTCTGCCAAAAACGAACTGGTCAGCCCATCCGAGTATCGCGGCTTGGCCCGGGGCTTATTTCAGGAAACTGCGGCCGAGGTTTATGGGTACTACCAAAAAGCCCTGCGGGGTAACAACGCCCTGGATTTTGATGATCTACTGATGGAAGTAGTCCGTCTCTTCACCGAGCACCCGGAAACCCTGGAAAAGTATCAGCGGCAATTCTTATATATCTTAATCGACGAGTATCAAGACACTAACAAGGCGCAGTACCAGTTCAGCAAACTCTTGGCCAGCGCGCACCGTAATATTTGCGTCGTGGGCGACGCCTCGCAAGCTATCTACGGCTGGCGGGGAGCCGATTTTCGCAATATTGTCTCCTTTGAAAAAGACTATCCCAATACCAAAGTATTTAACCTGGAACAAAACTACCGCTCGACCAAAAATATCCTAAATACCGCCTACGCTGTTATCTCCAAGAATAGGACTCACCCGATCCTCAAACTTTGGACCGAGCAGGGAGACGGTACTCCGCCTATTTTGTACGAAGCCAAACACGAGCTAGACGAGTCGCAATTTGTAATCCGCATGATCGAAAAATACGCTGCCACTGGTCATAAATATCAAGACTTCGCGGTCCTTTACCGAACTAACGCGCAGTCCCGGGTTTTGGAAGAAGAGTTCTTACGCGCTGGAATTCCTTACAAGCTAATCGGTGGAACCAGGTTTTACGAGCGCAAGGAAGTAAAAGACATGCTCTCCTACCTGCGCCTGATTGCTAATCACAAGGACAAAGTCGCTTACAAACGAGTGGTCAACACTCCGCCACGCGGGATCGGTCCAGCCCAACTAAAAAGCGGCGGGCCCAAGCTAGAACAGTTCGAGGAGCTCTTAGGCGAGCTCAGAACTAAGGCTGAAGGGCTGAAAACATTGGATATTTTGGATCTGGTCAGCGCTCTCACGGGTTACCTTAAATGGCTCGACGACGGCACGATGGAGGCCGCGGGGCGCGTCGAGAACGTCAAGGAACTACGTTCCGTGGCGACCGAGTTTCCAGAGATAGGGTCTTTTCTAGAAAACGTCGCTCTAGTCGAAGCTGAGTATATGCCAGATAGTGCTAGCAAGGAGCTAGGCAACGCCGTGACCCTTATGACGATGCACTCGGCTAAGGGCTTGGAATTTCCAATTGTCTTTATGGTCGGACTAGAAGAAGGACTATTCCCGCACTCGCGGGCGCTCATGGATGTGGGCGAGATGGAAGAAGAGCGTCGTCTGGCATATGTTGGGATCACCCGGGCCATGAAACAGCTTTTCTTGACCTATGCCAGGGAACGGCTCTATTTTGGGAGCCGTACGACGGGAGTTGTCAGTCGATTCATTGTCGATATCCCCGAACATCTGTTAATTCCGATTCGTTTCTGAGGTAAACTCTAAATATGACTTTTGTGAAGCAAATGCGTGAGGTTGCCGAAAGCAGCCGATGACTATCATTGAACCCCGACCAATCAAAAGGTTGGGCCAAAATTGGCTGCGTGACCCGAACGTGATCGAAAAAATGGTTCGAGCCGCGGAGCTACGCCCGACAGACCTGGTCGTTGAGATCGGCCCAGGAACGGGCGTGATCACGAGATCCTTGGCCAAGGACGCCGCCCAAGTGATCGCTTACGAGATCGACCCAGAGCTAGTTAGTAAACTAAAAGAAGAACTGCACTGGGCCAAGAATGTGCAGATCCTAGAAAAAAACATCCTCGCTAAAGACTTATTTTTGCCCAGCCAAACCTACAAAGTTGTCGCCAGTTTGCCTTACTACATCACCTCGCCAATCTTGGAAATACTGCTGACCGCGGACCCCATTGCGGGCACGATTGTGCTGATGACCCAAAAAGAAGTGGCCCAGAAAATTTGCGCCACGCCTCCCGATGGGTCCTACCTTGGTAATTTCACGAGGCTGTTCGGGGAGCCCGAAATTGTCGCAACGGTCTCCCCGGGCGCTTTCTTTCCTCGTCCGCAAGTTGATTCGGCGATCCTGCGCATCAAAACCCTACCGATGGCGCAAGTCCCCCGAGATGAAATACCCCAAATGATGACTGTTTTGCACGCGGGTTTCTCTGACCCCCGGAAGCAACTTCACAATAGCCTTAGTAACGGACTTCATCTCTCTACCCAGCAAACCAAAACTATCCTCCAGATCGCTAATATTGACTCCGAGCGCCGCGCTGAAACACTATCTCTTCCCGAATGGCTCAAGCTCTACGAGGTGATAAAAAAAGCGTGATTTTGCGAGAATTTGGGCCAACTGAAAGACAGCTCTACACGGATTTTGTCAGCAGTGTCCCAACGGGGCATGTCATCCAATCCTGGGAATGGGGCGAGTTCAAGGCCCGGACTGGTGTCCCAGTGCTAAGATTCGGCGTCTTTGACGAGGACACCCTGCTGGCGACCGCTCAACTGACCCTGCACCGCATCCCTAAAACTAGTTACCACGTCGGTTATATGCCCAAAGGGCCAGTTGTTAAAGCTGACCCGCTAGCGGTAATGCCAACGCTCGTTAAAGGGCTCAGAGATCTGGCCGACAAATATGACTTGGTGTTCGTGAAAGTTGAACCTAACGTCCCAACTGGACTAGCTGGTTGGGAAACGGCTTTGGCAAACTCCAACTTCCGCAAATCCCCCAAATGGATCTTTACTGAATTTAATTTTCTACTAGACCTGCGCCCAAATGAAGAAGAAATATTAGCCGTGATGCATGAAAAGTGGCGCTACAATATTCGATTATCTAATCGCAAAGGGGTGGTAGTTACCCAAGAAAACTCCACGCTTGCGCTCGAGGAATTCATCCGCTTGCACAAAGAGACCGCCAAACGTCAAAAATTCCTGCTCCACGCCGACCAGTATTACCGCGATCTGTGGAACCAGCTGGCCCCGCAAGGCCTGGCTTATCTGCTCTCGGCCAAGCTCGAGGGGCGAACCCTCGGATCCTGGATAGTACTTCGTTACGGGCCTACCATCTATTACCCGTACGGGGCCTCGGCTACCACCGGTCGGGAGGTCATGCCAGTCCACGCTTTGACTTGGGCGACTATTAAATTAGGTAAGTCCCTCGGGTGTGAAAGTTTTGATATGTGGGGCGCCGCCAACCCCGATGAAGGCAAGAAAAGCTTTATTTGGGGCTCACATGTCTTCAAGCAAGGCTTCGGCCCCGTCCTAGTTCACTATATCGGCACGTACGACCTGGTTTTCAAAAACCAATGGTACAAGCTGTTTAATCTAGGCTACTCGCCCATGTTGAAAGTGCTGACATGGCTGAGGTAGCCGGAGCGGTCCCAGATATCCGTCAATCTCCCGGCTGGGCTCGCTTTATGTCCGAGATTGGGTGGCAAATTGATCACATTGGAACGATGGTTCTTTATCGTAAAAGCGTTCCACTGCTAGGGGCGCTGATCCGCATCCCTCGGCCCAACTTACCGCTACCGATGGAAGAGATCGATCAGCTCGCCCTAGAAAACCATGCTTTTATGGTCAAGGTCGAGCCCAACCTACAAACGTCGGGGTTTAACCCGCAATTTATGGCCGGATTTAGCAAAGATAGTTCTCCCATTCTCCCGACTCGCACGATCTGGATTGATCTATCGCTCACTACTGAAACTCTACTCGCCAACCTGGACAAGGACACTAGAAACTTGGTCCGTAAAGCTGGTAAGCAAAGTGTGGTCATAGTCGAGACCAAGGACTTAGCGCTCTTTTATAAGATCTGGAGCAGCAATGCCAAAGACAAGCATTTCTACGTTCCTTTTGAAAAGGAAATGCGCGCCCTGTGGGACTCAGTTCCCCAAAAACATCTACTCGTCGCTAAATGCGGCGGAGACGTCGTCGCCGGAGCCCTCATGTTCGGTTACGAAGGGGTGCTCTACTACTCCTTCGCTGGATCAAGCGAGACGGGCCGAGCTAATCACGCCCCCTACCTCCTACTTTGGGAAGCCATAACTAGGGGTAAGAAATGGGGTTACCAGCGTTTGGATTTGGAGGGAGTTACCGACCCGGCGGTGGGCCGAACCAAAGCGTGGAGTGGGTTTAGTCATTTTAAGAAAGGCTTCGGTGGTAAGCCGGTCCAGTACGTCGGAAGCTTTAGTAAGTACTATTCCCCGCTTGGTAAATTGTTCGGTCGTTTCATCTAGGTCTGCTTCTTCACTAAATGTTAGAATTTAATTAGGCTGCCTTGGGGGCAGCTTTTATAAATGAAACTAATACACACCGCTGACATTCATATAGGTATGGAAAACTACGGGCGCCTCGACCCGGAGACTGGGCTTTCCAGTCGTTTGCAAGATTTCCTAAAAGCCTTTGATAAGATGGTCGATTACGCCATAGGAGAAAAGGCTGAGTATTTCGTGTTTAGCGGCGACGCTTTTAAAACCCGCGAACCAAGTCCAACGCACCTTAGGGAATTTGCCAAGCGGATTAGACGACTCACCAAAGCGGGGATCCAAGTGGTGCTACTAGTCGGCAATCACGACACTGGTAACGCCGCTGGTAAGGCCAACACCCTGGACATCTACTCCGCCTTAGAGATGGAGAACGTTACGGTCATTCGTGAACCGTCACTGGTTAAGGTCGGAGACCTACAAATCGTCGGAGTACCGTGGGTCAGTCGGGCTGAGTTTGTCGGGATTCACGACCGCTTGAAAGAACTGTTTAAAGCCGTCGATCCCGCTAAACCGGCCATTGTGATGGCTCACGCCTCAGTTAGTGGTGCTAAGTATGGCTCGGAGCGACAGGTCATGATGGGCGGGGATTTCGTTCTGGAGAAAGACGTCTTAGATAACCCTAAAGTTTGTTACATCGCGCTAGGTCATATCCACCAGCGTCAGGTGGTGCCAGGAACAACCGCGCCAATGGTTTACGCCGGATCCTTAGAGCGAGTCGATTTTGGTGAGGCCAAAGAAGACAAAGGGTTTGAGGCTGTCGACCTAAAAGAGACGGCGGGTAAGTGGAAGGCGACCCACCAACATATCTCAACTGGTCCCAGGCCCTTCGTCGAGATCAAAGTAAGTTTGAGCAAAGACGGTACCAACCCAACCCAGGAAGTCTTGGACGAAATCGCCAAACACAACGTCAAAGACGCGGTCGTGAAAATTGATATCAAAGTACCGCCTGACTCCGCCCACGACGTCGATCTAAACGCGGTCCGCGCCGCTCTCAAGGAATCATTTTTTATCGCCGCTATTTCCAAAAATATCTCCCGGGTCGCCCGGGAAACATTGGGCGAGACCCCGGAAGAACTCTCCCCCCTGCAGGCCCTCGAGCGCTACTTCGGGGCCAAAAAGCTCGACGCCAAACGCACTAAACATCTGGGTGAGCTGGCCCGAGAACTACTGGAGCTGCAGTGATCCCAATTAGCCTGAAACTTCATAACTTCACCGCTTATGGGGCTGCCACCCCGGAGCTAGATTTTCGCCCCTTGCAATTAGTCGTCCTATCCGGAGTTAACGGGGCCGGCAAGTCGTCGATCTTAGACTCTATTACCTGGGCTATTTGGGGGTGGAGCCGGGCCGGGGACAACGCCGATCAGCTGGTCCGACTTGGGCAAAAGGAGATGTGGGTGGATCTCGGTTTCGAGCTGGAAGGAACCGAGTACCAAATCGTCAGAACCAGAAAAATCGGCAACCCCGGATCCACTACGCTACAGTTTTTTGGTAACAGTGGGAAAACCAATCTATCTGAAGGAACTATCAAATCGACCCAAGAAAAAATAATCCAAACTCTGCACCTAAGTTACGATACTTTCGTCAACTCTTCCTACATCCGCCAGGACCGGGCTAATGAATTTACCGTCAAATCCCCTAACGAAAGAAAAGAGATTCTGGCGGATATTCTGGGCCTCTCAACATACGATCTCCTGGAGGAGCGGGCCAAACTGCGCGCTAGATCCGCGGAGGAACAAATTTCGCTACTTGATATTCAGCTTAGTGAACTGACAACCGAATTGGATAGTTCTTCCGCCCACCTCGAAACTCAGTCCAGAACGGAAGCTGCGTTAGTAGAGATAAGAAAAAGTTTAGCTGGCGCTGAAAAAGAACTGGCCGAGGTCACCGCCCACCGGGAAGCCGCCCTGACTCACTACGAAACGGCCAAGGTCAAAGCTGAGCGTCGCATCAAACTAGAAGTCGAGATCCAGAATCTGGAGCTGGAACTGGGCGACCTTAGAGATCAGATCAAGCGTCTGCAGGAACTGACCGCTCAGAAGGACGCTATCGAGGTGGGTTACGCCAAACTACAAAGCCTTAGGGAGGAGATTAAAAAACTGGAAGTGGAGAAAACGGAGCTGATTAGACAAAAGGACGAGGCGAGGGCTCTCGAGCAAAAAATCAGCTCCGAGAAAATGGGTCAAAGCTCGGAATTGGCGCGACTCAAATCCAGGGGGCTCGCCCTGGCCGAACAATTAAAGACCGAGCGCTCAGAGTTAGATCAAGCCAAACTCAGCAAAATGAAATGTCCGACCTGTGGGCAAGATATTGGAGCAGATGAGCACTCTAAAATCATAAAAGATTTATCGGCTCGGGTTGAGACTCTAGACGCGAAGGTCCAAAAATTAAGGCTCGATTATAAAAAAGTAGATGATCAAAAACCAGTCGGTGAGACGGAGCTTACGCCAATAAACCAAGCTATTGCCAAACTCGAAGCCGTGGTCAAGCCCGGCCTAGCGCTGCAAGAAGAGATTGACCGGCTGACCAGCTTTGAAGAGCAGAAAAGAGGCTTGGAAGTCGCTTCAGCTAAGATCGCGACCATTATAGAGAACGGTAAAAAGCTAAAGGTCCAACAGATACGCCTGCAAAAAGAGTTAGCCGAAGAAAAGTTAGTCGATCTGACGGCCTTAGAGACGACACTCGCCACGCGCGACAGGGAAAAAACTCAACAAGAGATAACAGTTCGAGAGTTGCGGCTGGAAGAGACCAGCAAGGTTGAACTGCTGGCCAAAGCCAAGCAGTTGGTCAGTCGCGCCACTCAGGTGGAACGAACGATCAAAGAAAAACAAGCCATACGCAACCAGGCTGGGCTTAGCAAAACTGACTACGAGGACCTGGCGGCGGCCTTTGGTAAGAAGGGGATTCAGGCGATGATGATCGAAAGTGCCATCCCGGAAATTGAGGACGAGGCCAACGCCCTGCTGGACAGAATGACCGACGGGAGAATGAAAGTTCAACTGCTGACCCAACGCGAAACCAAGACGGCTGGGATGACCGAGACTTTGGATATCGTCATTAGTGATGAGCTGGGAGCTAGGCCGTACGAGATGTATAGCGGTGGGGAGTCGTTTAGGATCAATCTCGCTCTGCGCTTAGCGCTGTCCCGCCTACTGACGCACCGAGCTGGCGCCAAACTGCAATTTCTGATCATCGACGAGGGGTTTGGGACCCAGGACGCTCAAGGGAAATATAAAGTCGTGGAAGCCATTAACGCCATCAAAGACGACTTCGCCAAAATCCTAGTCGTCACTCACGACCAGGAACTAAAAGAAGCTTTCCCGCAACGGATCGAGGTGTCACGAAACCCCAGCGGCTCAACCTTTGAAGTTTTTTCTTAAATTTATGGCACTCGGCAGGCTTTTTACTGTGGTGGGGTAGGTTCAGGAGTAATCGACCAAGCCGGGTGGATCTCGGCCCAGTCGTGGTGCTGGGAATCAGTGACGTAGGGACCCACCACACTAACGTGCTGACCAACTTTGGGCAGGTCAATCCCGCCTGGCAGAGTGTCGGCGCAGGTATCTTTGGCGTCAGCCTGGGTCGGAACATTGACGCAGACTGGCTCGACCACGAGATCACCGCGCTGATATCTGGTATTGCCGTCATTGGTCAGGCCGACAAAGGCGGGATCAAGTCGCAGCAGTACATGCAGATCCCCGTCGGCTTCATAGCGAACTGACTCGATCGTGCCAGTTACCTTGATACAAGGATCGATCAGGTGCAGCCGATCAGCGTTATAAACATGGTCTCTGCTGTCAGCCTTACAAACCGGGTCTTGGACGTGGAAAGCGGTGGCGATATTGGTTTGGTGGTGTTCGGCGTAGTAACCACCGACTAAGATCGTGCCGAGGATAATTAAAGATAGGAGTGATCGTCCCATATATATAGTCTAAATCTTTTGGGCAAGAAAAAACCGGCTTCTGGCCGGTAAATCTAGTCTAACTTAACAAATCTTCTCTGGGGTTATTCCTTCGGAACACAATTTCTAAATAGTACTTGTGACATTATAACATATTTTGCAACTTCGCGTATTTTGAAAATTTCTCTTACTTACCAGATATAAATGTTAAAATCTATTCGTGAAGCGTTTTTTGTTTCCAATCGCCCTTATGGCACTCAGTAGCTTATTTTTATGGGTGATGGTGGCCCTCTTCGTACCGCCGGTTAACGGGCTAATCGTGACCCTCTTTATAATTCTAGGCACGTTGTCTCTTGTGGGTTGGAGTACTCTAGGGATATACTACCTGCGCCGATTCTGGGGACCTAAAGATTCACCCCGCGTTATACTGCGGACCTCGCTTAGACAGGGATTTTTCTTAAGTTTGGGCGTGGCCGGGTTTCTCATGCTACAGCTCTTCGGGTCGACTAACATTGTCAGCGCGGCGCTCGTCCTAGGACTGGTCTTAGTTTTGGAAAGATTAACATGAACAAAAAGTTTTACATTACCACTGCCATCGCTTACGTCAACGGCGCACCTCACATCGGGCACGCTTTGGAGTTCATTCAGGCTGACGTCTTGGCCCGTTACTACCGTCTGCTGGGCGTCCCAACTTTTTTCCTGACCGGGACCGATGAGCACGGGATCAAAAACTACACCTCAGCTGAGGCGGCCGGGCTTAAACCCAAGGACTTTGTTGACCAAAATGCCAAAGTCTTTCAGGAGTTAGATAAAGCCCTAAAAATCAGCCAAGACTTCTTTATTAGAACCACCGATAAGGAGATTCACTACCCGGGGGTGGAAAAGTTTTGGAAAGCGCTCGCATCTGCTGGGGATATATATAAAGGTAAATACGAAGGTCTCTACTGCCCCGGTCACGAGGCTTTTCTAAACGAAGCCGATCTGGTTGACGGGAAGTGCCCTGACCACGAAGCCCCCTTACAAAAAATCGTCGAGGAGAACTATCTCTTCCGTTACACCAAATACGTTCCCAAAGTAATCGAGCTAATCGAGTCGGGTAAGCTCTCGGTCATTCCAGGATTTAGAAAAAATGAAATTATTAACCTTCTAAAATCCAACCCCGGTGATGTGTCCTTCTCCCGTCCCAAAGATAAACTCCCGTGGGGCATCCCGGTACCGGGCGACCCGGATCAGATCATCTACGTCTGGAGCGACGCCCTGGTTAACTACTTAACTGGTGTCGGTTATGGCCGGGACGAAGAGTTATTTAAGAAATGGTGGCCGGCCGATCTACATGTCATTGGTAAAGATATTCTGCGTTTCCACGCTGGACTATGGCCAGCGATGCTACTTAGCGCTGGAGTGGAGCTGCCCAAAGTTATCTTCGTACACGGATTTGTTAATACTGGTGGGAGGAAGCTTAGCAAATCAACCGGCAACACCGTCGACCCATTTGAGCTAGTGAAGCAATATGGGGTGGACCCGCTGCGCTACTTCCTACTCCGGGAATCTCCGCCAACCGGAGACTCCGAATTCACCATCGCCAAATTCGAAGCCAGATTTAACGCCGATCTAGCCTCAGGACTCGGTAATTTAGTCAGCCGAGTGGCCACCCTGGCCGAGAAATCGGCCTTAGAGATCGCCGCCAAACCGACCAAACCGCTACTGGATTCCCCTTACCGCATCGCGATTGAGGACTACCGCTTTAATGACGCCTTGTCCTACATTTGGAGCAAGATTTCAGCCGCCGACAAGGTAATAAGTGAGGCCAAGCCTTGGGAAACACTGGAAAGCGATCCTGAGAAAACCCAGGAAGTTTTGCGCAACCTGGTCTTGCAACTGCGCGAAATAGGCGAACTCCTACTACCAGTACTTCCGGAGACTGGTGAGAAAATCCTCGGGATCTTCGCTGGACCGAAAATCAAATCCACTTCTCCCTTATTTCCCCGCTTAGAAAAATAGCTATGGGCAAATTGATCGACACTCACTGCCACCCGTATTTTGGCCACTATGACCAAGATCGGGCGGAGATGTTGGAGCGCGCTTTTGAGGTTTGTGAAACTATCATCGCGGTGGGGAGTGATATTGATGAGAGCAAGAAATCTATCGAGCTGGCTGACAGCAATCAACATATTTTCGCCGCGGTCGGAGTCCACCCCCACGCCACATCTGACCCCACGCTTTTAGACCAGCTCGCCACTGCTCCCAAAGTGATCGGGATCGGCGAGTGTGGGCTAGATTACAAACCTTATCAAAATCATCCTGTGGATAAGATCAGGCAG